>JBFHFJ010000177.1:0-6986 GCA_041583655.1 Haliea sp.
AGCGCCTCGCGCTCCTTCCAGTCCCTGAAATAATCGTCAGGGCGCTCTCGCTTGCGTTCGTTCACTCGTCTCTCACCTGTATGCGGGGGAATCCGGGGTTCCAACGGGCGCGTATTATCCCGCTCTGCCCTGCCGAGGGCAAGGCACTGTGGTACTTTTCACCGCGCGCCTTACAATAGGCGCCCTGTATTCGCCAACTTCCGGTCAGCCATGTTCACACCCCTGCTTGCAAGCACCCCCTGGCCCGCCAAGCCCGGCAGCCGCACCGCCATGGGCCCTTTCCACGGCTGTGCCGAAGCTCGCTGCATCGCCGAACTGGCCCGCCCCGGTGAACTGCTGCTGGTCATTACCGCAGACACCAGCTCCGCGCTGGCGCTGGAGCGGGAGCTACCTTTCTTCCTTGACGAGGACATTGCCATCCTCGCCTTCCCGGACTGGGAGACCCTGCCCTACGACAATTTCTCCCCCCACCAGGACATTGTCTCGGAGCGCCTGCAGACCCTTTATCGGCTGCCGAGCCTGGCAGCGGGAATCCTCATAGTGCCGGTGCCGACACTGATGCACCGGCTGGCGCCGGCGTCCTACATCGCCGGGTCCAGCCTGGTACTGGAGCCGGGGCAGACACTTGACCGGGACAGCTTCAGTCGCAACCTGGAGCGCAACGGCTACCACAATGTCGACACAGTCTACGAGCACGGTGAATTCGCCCTGCGCGGCTCACTGCTGGACATTTTCCCGATGGGCAGCGACTTGCCGTTCCGGGTCGACCTCCTCGACGACGAGGTCGACAGTCTGCGCACATTCAACCCGGAAACCCAGCGCACGATCGAAAAGGTCGCTGCGATCAATCTGCTGCCCGCGCGCGAGTATCCCCTGAATCGCGCCGCCATCGACCGCTTCCGCCTGAACTGGTACGACGCCTTCGATGTCGATCACGATGCCTGCCCGGTCTATGCCGAGGTCAGCGCCGGTCGTTCTCCCGGGGGCTGCGAATACTACCTGCCGCTGTTCTTCGAGCACTGCGCCACCCTGTTTGACTATCTTCCGGGTGGAACGCCGGTCATTGCCATTGGCGACCACTACCAGGCAGCCCAGCGCTTCTGGGAAGACGCCAGTCACCGCTACACCGAATACGGCATCGACCCGCGCCGCCCCCTGCTGCCCCCCGCTCGCTGCTTTACCCCTGTGGAAGAGCTGTACCAGTTGCTGGGCGCCTGCCCGGTGCTGGAGTTGCGCCGGAACCCGGACGCGCCCGTGCATGTGGCGAGCCCTTCGCAGACCCTGCCGGACCTGGCGCCAGAGGGTTCCAGGCAAACGCCCGCCGACCGCTTGCAGCAGTTCCTGGGTCGCCACCAGGGGCCGGTGCTGCTCTGCGCCGAGTCCGCGGGCCGTCGCGAAGTACTGCTGGAAACACTGTCCGCGCACCAGCTGGCGCCACCGGAAGTAGCCAACTGGGCAGACTTTCTCGCCTCTGGCCTTAGCTTTGCTATCGCCACCGCTCCCATTGATCGCGGCATGTATTTTGGCCCCGATGCCCCTGCCCTGGTTTGCGAAGCACAGTTGTTCGGCAATCGCGTTGCCCAGCGCCGGCGCCGGAGCAAGGCCGATGAAACCAGCGCCCAGAATGTCTTCCGCGATATCAACGAGCTGCGCGAGGGTGTGCCGGTGGTGCACCTGGAGCACGGCGTGGGCCGCTACCTGGGGCTGCAGACCCTGCAGGTGGACGGCGCTGACAATGAGTTCCTTGCCCTGGAATATGCCCAGGGCAGCAAGCTGTATGTACCCGTGGCCTCCCTGCATCTGGTGAGTCGCTACGCCGGCAGCGACCCGGACCTGGCGCCCCTGCACAAGCTCGGATCCGACCAGTGGGAAAAGGCCCGACGCAAGGCGACGGAAAAGGCCAGCGACGTTGCGGCCCAGTTGCTGGAGGTCTACGCCCGGCGCGAGGCCCGGCAGGGTTACTGTTTCGAAGTTCCAGCCATGGAATACGAACAGTTCGCGGCCAGCTTTCCTTTCGAGGAGACCGCCGACCAGGCCACCGCCATTCAGGCAGTGATCGCCGACATGACCAGCCCGCGGGTCATGGACAGACTGGTCTGTGGCGACGTGGGGTTCGGCAAAACCGAAGTGGCCATGCGTGCAGCGTTCATTGCTGCCCGGAACGGCAAGCAGGTGGCGGTTCTGGTACCCACGACTCTCCTTGCGCGCCAGCACCACAATTCCTTTGCGGACCGCTTCGCTGACTGGCCGGTGACGATAGAGGTAGTATCGCGCTTCAGGTCTGCGAAGGAGATGGACGCGGTGACCGCTCGGGTAGCACGTGGAGAGGTCGATATCCTCGTAGGTACCCACAAGTTATTGTCCAGGGATTTCCGCTTCAAGGACCTGGGCCTGCTGATAATCGATGAAGAGCACCGCTTCGGAGTGAAGCAAAAAGAGGCAATCAAGGCCCTGCGCGCAGAGGTGGATATTCTTACCCTGACTGCAACGCCGATTCCGCGCACGCTCAACATGGCCCTGGGGGGTATGCGGGACCTGTCGGTCATCGCCACCCCACCGGCGCGACGACTGTCGATCAAGACCTTTGTGCGCGAACACAATATCGCGTTGATCCGCGAGGCTGTACTGCGGGAAACCTTGCGCGGTGGCCAGGTTTACTATCTGCACAACGAAGTCCGCACGATTGAGGAAACCGCGCGCAAGTTGCGCGAGCTGCTGCCGGACCTGTCCATTGCCGTGGCGCACGGGCAGATGCAGGAGAGCCAGCTGGAGCAGGTTATGTCCTCGTTCTATCACCAGCGCCACCACATCCTGCTGTGCACCACCATTATCGAAACCGGCATCGACATCCCCAATGCCAACACCATCATCATCGAGCGTGCGGACAAGTTCGGCCTGGCCCAGCTGCACCAGTTGCGCGGCCGGGTCGGCCGCTCGCATCACCAGGCCTACGCCTATCTCCTGTGCCCGCCCCGCTCGGTAATCACACCGGATGCGGAGAAGCGGCTGGAAGCGATTGAGGCCGCCGGGGATTTGGGGGCCGGCTATCTGCTCGCGACCCATGACCTGGAGATTCGCGGCGCCGGGGAATTGCTGGGTGACGAGCAGAGCGGCCAGATCCAGAGCGTCGGTTTTGCGCTCTACATGCGCATGCTGGAGCGGGCAGTGGCAGCTTTGCGCCGCGGCGAGATTCCGGACGCGGATACGCCCCTGGACAGTGGCACCGAAATCAACCTGCATCTGCCGGCACTCATTCCCGAAGACTACCTGCCCGACATCAATACCCGCCTCATCCTCTACAAGCGCATCGCCGCGGCAGCGGACGAACAGGCGCTGCGCGCTATTCAGGTGGAAATGATCGACCGCTTCGGCCTGCTGCCGCAGCAGGTGAAGAACCTGGTGCAGGTCGCACGCCTGCGTATCCGCGCCGAGTCACTTGGAATTGCCGGCATTGAGGTTGGCCCCGCGGGTGGTAATATCGACTTCCGGGAATCCACCCGGGTCAACCCGCTGAGCCTGGTAAAGCTGGTGCAATCCGATCCCAGGGGCTACCAGCTTGCCGGTGCCATGCGCCTGCGTTTCAAGCGCAACCTCGAGGAGCCTGAGCAGCGCCAACAATTTGCTGACCAGCTGCTGGACACTTTTACCGCCGATGCCACGGAAGATGCTGCCTGATGATCCAGTTCCCCGCCCGCTCCCTGCTCGCCGCCATCGCTGTCGCCCTGCCACTGTTGCCCCTGCACGCGCAGGAGGACCAGCGCTGGTATCAGGTTGAGCTGCTGGTGGTCGCCCACACCGACCCGGCCGCCCAACGGGCCGAGAGCTGGGATCCACTGCCTGCGCTGGCTTACCCTGATCAGCTGAGATTCCTCATCGACCCGCAGCGCCTGCAGGCCAACCTGGATGGTACGCAGGGGGCGGACTACAGCGAGGTGGACCCGCAGGGGCGCCAGCGCATACACCTGCGGGCACAGTGGCCGGCCGGCGAACCGCCAACCGCCGGCGCTCCGGCCATTCCCGACCCCGCCGGGGCGCCCGTCGGGGCTGTTGCCAGCGGGCCCGGCGACGACAGCAGTCTGTTGGAAGACCACCCCGCGGACGGTCAAGCCCCCGGCGTGACAGTCGCACCGGAGCTTTCTGCGGCGCCCCCGCGCCTGCCCACGCCCTTCGTGCAATTGCCCGCCAGCGCTCGCGAATTCAGGGGCAAGGCGGCCTACATGGAGCGCAACGGGCCCTACCGCGTCCTGTTCCACGAAACCTGGTGGCAGCCTATCGGCACCCAGCGCGCGGCGCTGCCGCTGATACTGGACCGTTCCGGCGACACTGCCAGCTACCCGGCGCTGCAGGGCACCGTGACCCTGTACCGCTCCCGCTTCCTGCACCTGGAAACGAACCTCTGGCTGAACACGGAGGGCGGTTACCTGCCGGGCACCTGGCGGATGCCCGCTCCGCCGCTGGGCCCTGTTTCTCTGGAGCTGGTGGAACCGCCTCTGCTGCAAGCGGAGCTGGAGGAAGCACTCGAGTTTGGCAGTGCCTACGACCCCTCATGGGACCAGATCGAGGAGCTGCAGGACGCCGGGCTGGAACCTGCGCCCGCCTACCCCTGGCGCCACGCTGTGTTACTGCGACAGCAGCGACGCATGCGCTCCAACGAGGTGCACTACATTGATCATCCCCTGCTGGGAGTCGTGATCAAGCTCACGCCCCTGACCACGGAAGAGCTGCAGGAAGCAGACTACGACGCGCCTATACTGCATCTTCTGCAGAAGACAGACCCGACAACAGGGTCTCCAGCAGCGTTCTGACCACACCGGTCTCCCGCTCAAGGATTCGACGCATCATGTCCAGGGTCAAGGGCAGATCGCCGAGGCCAGCGGCGGCATTTACCACCATGCAGACACAGGCGTAGGCCATGCCCAGCTCCCTGGCCAGGGCGGCCTCGGGCATTCCAGTCATTCCCACCACGTCACAACCATCGCCAGCCAGGCGCCGCACCTCGGCGGCGGTCTCCAGGCGCGGTCCCTGGGTTACCGCGTGGACCCCGCAGGGCTCGTGGGTGATCCGCGCCGTCTCGGCTGCCTGCACCAGCGCCAGGCGCAACTGGCGGTCATAAGGTTCAGTAAAGTCGATATGCTGCAGGCTGCCGCAACTGCCATCATCGAAACTGTGCTCCCGACCCCAGGTGTAATCAATGAGCTGGTCCGGAATTACCAGGCTCCCCGGCTGCATGCCCGGGCTGATGCCCCCCACCGCATTGATCGCGACCAGCCTTCGTACACCGAGCGAGTGCAGGGCGCTGATATTGGCCCGGTAATTGATGAGATGCGGGGGAATCGCCCTGGGACTGCCGTGTCGGTGGAGGAAAAACAGGGGAATTCCGCCCAGCCGCCCCTCCTGTACCGGCCGCGAGGGCGCACCATAGGGTGTGTCGATAACGTGCTCGCGGATAATGCTGAGCCCCTGTAACTGCTCGATACCGGTGCCGCCGATAATCCCGATTGCGCTCATAGCGGCTTCCCTGCTTCGGCCGCCAGCGCCTCCGGTTGCACCTGCTCCAGGTGCAGTGTGCGGGTGGGAAAGGCGACGTCAGCGCCATGGGCATGAATGATCTGGAGAATCTGCAACAGGATGTCTTGCTTGATCTTGTGGAACTCCACCCACACGGTGGTGCGGGTGAAGGTGTAGACGAAAAAGTCCAAAGATGAGGGGCCGAAGGCGGTGAAATTGACAATCAGGGTTCGGTCCGGGTCAATGTCCGGGTGTTTCTCCAGCATGCTGCGCACATCGTCGATGATACCAGCCATCTTGCCCGCGTCCTGGTAGCGGATGCCGATGGTTTCAAAGATGCGACGGTTGAACATCCGGGAGGGATTTTCCACCGCGATCTGGGTAAATACCGCGTTGGGGACGTAGAGAGGCCGTTGGTCGAAGGTGCGGATACGGGTCAGGCGCCAGCCAATATCCTCCACGGTGCCTTCGATATTGCGGTCCGGGGAGCGAATCCAGTCCCCCGGGCTAAAGGGCCGGTCCAGGTAGATGCCGAGGCCGCCGAAAAAATTGGCCAGCAGGTCCTTGGCGGCGAAGCCCACGGCAATGCCACCGATGCCGCCAAAAGCGAGCAAACCGGACACCGACACGCCAATACTTTGCAGGGCCATCAGGCCGCCGATGATCAGGAGGATAATACGCAGCAGTTTGGCCGTGGAGTGCACCGCCGCTTTGTCCGTGGATGCCTTGTGGCCGCGTGCCGGGTCCAGCAGTTCCTGCTCGGCGCCAGAGATAAGCCGGTGCAGGAACCACACCAGCAACAGCACGAGAGCGGTGTCGTAGGCCAGCAACAGCGCGCTGTGTACCGATTCGGTCACCGGGAACACCGTCATCAACAGCATCACCACCACCACCCACAAGACCACCCTCAGCGGGCGCTCCAGGGCGGTCAAGAAGACATCGTCCCAACGATTGCTGCTGTTTAAGGCAACGCGGTGCAGGCGCCGCAGCAGCACTCCCAGGGCCAGGTGAATCACCCCCCCCACCACAACGATGGCGCCGGCTGCCGCGAGCGGTGAGTCGAGCCCATAGTCAGCGAGCAGTTGGCCTAGCGTTTCCTCAGCGACTTCCACGGTGCAACAAACTCCAGCTCAGGTGTGTTTAGACAATTTTCTTATTTAGAAAGCGAGCGCGCTTCACGTTCAAGTATAACAGCGACAGGTCGATATCAGGCCACTGTCACGAGAATGACGCAAGCAACTGAAATGCGGAAAGAAAACCAGTGCCCTGCAGAAACCGCTATTTAAGACGGTTTTTTTAGACTTATTTCAAATAATGGACAGCGGTGGCTGACATGATATGTTGGCAGCTCACTCTGACGAGGAGGGAGGGGAAATGAAAATGCTGAGCCCCGTTGTCGGCTGGTGGTACAAGGACCTCGAGGCGAACATCCTGTTTGAAGTCGTCGCCTGGGACGAGGCCAGCCTGACCATTGAAAC
>JBFHFJ010000178.1:0-6947 GCA_041583655.1 Haliea sp.
GAGGCGGACATCGCCGGTCAGGCGAATGACATAGGCGCCGTCCTGGCTCGCTGCAAGAATCCGGCCTTCTTCCATCCTAACCCCGCTTGCTGATAAACAGCGCGGCGATATCGTCGGGAGCGGTTTCCACATGGTCGAGCCCAAGCCGGGTGACGATATCTTCCGGGGACTCTGCGGACTCCTCAAACACCTTGAGGAAGTACTTTTCCTTTTCGATCAGGTTTTGCGGCGGCAGTATCTCCAGGATTCCGTCGGAGAACAGTGCCAGCATGAAGCGCTGCGGCAGGTCGATCATGTGCTCCTCGTAGGACGCATCGTCCATGATACCCACCGCAGAGCCCTCGCCCCGCAGGTAGCGTGCGCCCTCTTTCGACACCAGCACTGGCTGGGGCAAATGCCCCGCAATACTGTAGCGCAGCGTATTGGCATTAGTGTCGAGCAGACCAACCACCATGGTGGCGAACTTGCCGACAGCCAGGCCCAGCAGCTCCTTGTTGGCCCGCTTGAGCATGGCGACGGGGCTGAGAATGGTGTCGTCGCTGCGCCGCAGGTAGTCAGAGCGCTTGCGTGCAAAAAGATTCTTGAGCAGCACCGTGGTGAAAGCAGAAGAACTGCCATGACCTGACACATCGGCCATGAAGAACGTCACGTGGTGATCGCCAACGGTGAAATAGTCGGTGAAGTCGCCACTCAGGTAGAGCGAGGGAATAACGGTATGACTGAACAGGTACTCGTCCAGCACCATGGGGCTGGCGGGCAGCATTCGCAGCTGGACCTGGCGGCCCGCCTGCTGGTCCTGCTCCAGCATCTTCACTGTTCCGCGCAACTCGATATTCGCCAGCTCCAGGCGCTTGCGGGACTCCTGCAGCTCGCGGCGCAGCTGACGCTGGCGTACGCAGCGCTCAATGGACTTGAGCAAGGCTGCGGTATCTTCGATGGGGCGAACAAAAAAGTCGCTGGCGCCCAGGCGCAGCGCCGTCATCATCCGGTCCACTTCAGCACGGTCACTGATTATGATTGCCGGGATCTGGAGGTCCAGTTCACGCAGGGACCGGCGTGCTTCCACCCAGGACACATCCTCCAGGTCCAGCTCGCAGAGAATGACGTCCAGGTCCTCGTTGCCCTCAAGAAAATGATAAGCCGAGGTGACGTCGGTATGGACCTCGGTCCGGTAACCGGCGGATGAGACGGTTTCCGCAAGCGCTGCTGCACGAGCGGAGTCGTCGTCGATCACCAGCACATAGCCCTTGGAATCCATCATGCGTTACTTGCGCGACACTTGCGGGCAGACACTACGCCGTTGCCCCGGGGCGGGCAACCGGCAGGCCCTGTGATATGGCAGGATTTCACAGTTTTGACGCGCACAACTACCCCGGGCGAGAGCCTCAAAATTCCTCGCCCCAGTCTTCTTCGCCAAAGTCCGAGAAACTGTCCTCCACCACCCCATCGTTCACCAGGGCCCGGCGCTGCTGCAGATAGGCATCGCGAAGAAATATATAGCGGTCCCCGGATATCAGGTCCTCTGCCTTGAGCAGCCTGGCACGGCTGTCGACCACATCCAGCGCGCGAAGGGAGTTGCGGACACTCACATCGTCGATGGTCATCTCCACCGAGGCAAACGAGTCGAAGACGGTACCGGTCCCGCTACGCACAGTTCGGGGGCCCAGCACGGGAACCATCAAATAGGGTCCGGAAGGAACACCCCAGATCGCCAGGGTATGACCGAAGTCCGTGCGGTAGGGCTCGACCCCCATGCGTGTGGCCACATCAAACAGCCCCAGCATCCCGACCGTCGAATTGAGCAGAAAACGGCCGCCTGCACGGACCGCGCCTCCGGGGCGCCCCTGGAGCACCGCGTTGAGCGTGGAGTTGGCGTCCCGCAGGTTACTGAAAAAATTGGTAACGCCACGCTCCGCAGGATCGGGCATGACGACCTGGTAGCCTTTCGCCACCGGCTTCAGCAGATACCTGTCCAGACGTTCATTGAACTCGAAGATGGGTCGGTTGAATCCCTCCCACGGATCGGGATTGGCGGGTTCCTCGGCCATCGCAGGAACAAACAGAAGCAGGCACAAAAGGCCCAGGGTCGGGCGCAGCAGTTTCATGGCATTGCCGATGTTCGAAAAAAGTGGCGGAATATTACGCTTGTGTGTACGGGGGAGCAACACGGGCTTAGGGCAAAAGTTGGCTTGTATCAGCGCAGGCCAATGACCGCACGACTGGCGAAGTCCGCCAATTGCGTACCGCCGAAGCCCAGAACCCGCTGCGGGTCCATGCCCAACTCCGCAGCCAGCTGCTGCAACAGCTGGGCGCCACTGCTTGATTCGTTGTCCCGGACAAGTTCCAGCAGGCGTGCGGTAGCCGCATTCAGGACCATGAACTTGACCGTATCCTCACGGTCGCGATAGACCGCCAGGTATACCGGGTCAGCGGGCTCCGTGGGCCGGAAATCGGCCCCGATGCGGTGCACGGGAAAACGGTAGGCCAACACCCAGGCCAGCGGGGACAACTGTGGAACAGCCGCCAGCGGGTCCCTGCCCGGTACCGGGGGCGGCAGATCCCCCTCCGCGACGGACAGGGCCAGCTCCGCCCACTCATAGTGAGCCAGTTCGGCGATAAACGGCGGATCCTCCGGACCGGGCTGATGACGCTCTAACAGAAAGCGCAGGAACTCCTGGCTGATCTCCAGGAAGTAAGGCGTATGGCAGCGATGGCCGTCAATGAACTGGCGCACCAGGGCGTGCCAGGCTGCGACGGAATAAAGGCTCCTCAGCACAGGGAACCCGCCGCTGATAAAGCCCTCAATGTTGTTGTAGATGAGGTTCTGGTAGATCTTGAGGCGCCGCGGCTCAATACCGGCGGGGGGAGGCACGGACTCGGGGTTGCGCAAGTGCTCCGCAAAGGCCAGCTGGCTGTTGCGCAGCTCAGCCATGGGCGAGAGTCACCCTGCTGTCGGCACTGCACGCCGCCTGCAACCCGCGAATCTGCACCACTTCCTGTAACAGGTCTGGCATGGGTGGCAGGTTAAAGTCACGCTCAAGCAGGGTTGGCACCGGCCCCAGCAGGCTGTAGGCCTCGGCCAGCAGGTCCCAGACAGGGTCGATGACGTCCGCGCCGTGGGTATCCACTTTCAAGTCCGGCGCTTCGTCGTAATGGCCAGCCACATGGATATAGCGCACACGGTCCAGAGGCAGGGCACGCAGGAAAGTAGACGCTTCATAACCGTGGTTGATGCTGTTCACATAGATATTGTTCACATCGAGCAGCAGTTCGCAGCCCGAGGCGCTGGCCACGGCGTTAATAAACTCGGCCTCGCTCATGTCCGCATGTACCTGGGCGTAATACGAGGCGTTCTCCAGGACGAGGGGCGCACCGATGATCTCCTGCACCTGCTGTACACGGTCAGCCACGTGGCGCACCGCCTCCGTGGTGAAGGGTATTGGCAGGAGGTCGTAAAGATGCCCCTCGGCAGCGCACCAGGACAGGTGCTCGCTGTAGATACTGACTCCCAGCTCGTCCATCAGCTCGCGCACGGCGCGCAGCAGATCCTTGTCCAGTGGGTCCGGGCCACCAATATCCAGCGACAGGCCGTGGAATACCAGCGGGAAGCGCTCCGCAAGCTGGCGCAACTGCCGGCCGTGGCGACCGCCAACCCGAATCCAGTTCTCCGGCGCCAGCTCGAGGAAATCAACCTCGCCCGGGGCCAGTGACAGCAACGGGCCCATCAGGGCCCGTCGCAATCCCAGGCCCGCTCCAGCGGGCCCGTTGTGGCTAGCTGGCATCAGGCTCCGCCGCACTTCCCTTCACCACACTTGCCCTCGCTGTCCTTGCCTTCAGCGCCCTTGTCACCGCACTTGCCTTCACCGCACTTGCCTTCGCCATCTTTCTCGCCGCACTTGCCTTCACCACACTTGCCTTCACCTTCCTTCTCGCCACACTTGCCTTCACCACACTTGCCCTCGTGGTCACCTTCACCGTGAGAACTGTAGTTGGCGAGGTTATATCCGGTATTGAGCTGTTCCGCCGCGAAGGGGTTGGCTTCCGCAGAGGCCATGGGTACGACGGAGCTGGCGAGGAAGGCTGCGCCCAGAGCGACAGCGAGGGGCTTCTTTGACTGTGACATGATGATCGTCCTTTTGTTAGTGGAAGTACTCGAACACATTCAGTGCCGGCGCCAAACGCCAACAGACCATGTTGTGACCCGGTATTGGCGAGGAAGTTTCCCCGTGCGCCACAGGGCTTTGGTACTATTTCACAAATCAGGGTGCCAGGCCACCGTCCGGATGGGCGTCGAGCCACTCCCTGACAAGCCCCCACTGCTCCTGCAGGCGCTTGTCGGATACCGGCACCCGTGTGCCCAGTTGCTGGGCAAACAGAGACACCCGGAACTCCTCCAGCATCCAGCGATAGCTCAACGCCGGCGGACACAGGGCGAGAACTCCCGGCCAGCGGGCAATGACCTCGCGCAGGGGCTGGGCAAGGCGCTGCAGCATCTCGCGCTGTGCGTTGTCGCGAGGCAACTGTCCACTGAGACGCTCCACGCGCTGCTTCAGGGCTTTCATGTAGCGCGGGTACTGGGCCAGCCAGTCCGCGGGGGTATCGCGCTGGAATCCGGGTTGCCACAGGTCCGCCAGCTGCTGGCGGATATCCGCGAGCGCCGGGGCCCAGGAGGAGTCGGTCAACCGGGCCAGCAGCGGCTGTAACTCCGCGAGCGGTTTCAGGGCATTGATCAGGTTGGTTTCCAGCGCTGTGGCCCGCGACACGACCTCGCCACTGCGGGCCAGCACGGCCTGGAACCCGGCCGCGTCCCGCGGCAGGGCGTCATCGAGCCCACCAACCTGGACCCAGGCCGCGTCAATCAGGTCATCGACCAGCGGCACCCGCTCCTGTCCGGCAGCTGCCAGCAACAGGCTGGTTTCGTTACCAAGCAGCAGTTGCTTGCGCAGGAACTTGACCTGCTGCTTCTGCTGCAGCCGCAGCAATCTCACCACCCCGAGCCTGTGCTGTAACAGTGCCTGGCCCGGGTAGTCGCACAACTCCACCGCCACCGACTCACCCTTGTCCACCAGGGCCGGCCAGGCCATGATCTCGGTACCCGCCTGGCGGAAACGCCAGGTTTCGGGCAGCGCATCAATATCCCAACTGGTCAGGCCCTCGCGGGCGGGGCTGCTGGTCGCAGCCGCACTGATGGTCTGGCGCGTGTCGCTGCGGAACTCTGCCACCAGCGCGGCCAGATCCCGCCCCTGGTTGAGCAGCTTGCCATCCGCATCTACGACCCGGATATTCATGCGGTAAAAAGCGTCGAGCCTGTCCGCCTGCAGGTCGCCGGGCTGCACGGCGATACCGCCCAGCCGGGAGAGCACCCTGGCCAGGGCGACACACAGGTCCTCGTCTCCGGGCTCGAGCAGCGCCAGCGCCCGATCCACGGTATCTGGCACCGGCACCAGCTGCTTGCGCTTGCCCTTGGGCAGGCTCTTCACCAGGGCGATGCACTTGTCCCGCAGCAACCCGGGCACCAGCCAGTCGAAACGAAAGCGCGGCACCCGGTTCAGCAGCCCTACTGGCACCGTCACCGAGACACCATCCGCTACCTGCCCCGGTTCGAACTGGTAGCTGAGGCGGAATTCCATGTCTCCCCAGCTCAGGCGGTCCGGGAACTGCTGGCCCAGGCCGGAACCCGGGTCCCGCGCCAGCAGCAATTCGCGCGGGACGCGCAGACTGGCATCCGAGCCCGGCGTCGCCGCCAGCCAGGCGCGCAGGCGCTCGGCTGTGGTGACATCCTCGGGCAGGCGTTCGGCATAGAAGGTGAATAGCACCTGTTCGTCCGCCAGCAGGTCCCGGCGCCGGGCCCGGGCCTCGAGGTCTTCCAGCGAGCGCAGCAGTTTCAGGTTGTGCTTGAGGAACCCGGGATGGCGCGGAAAGCGCCCGGCAATCAGCCCCTCGCGGATGAGCAGCTCCCGCGCTTCCGCCGGCTGGATCGGGCCGTAATGCACCGGCCGCTTGTCAGCCACCGTCAATCCGTACAGCGTGACTCTCTCCCAGGCCATGGCCCGCCCCTGGCGAGCCTCCCAGCGCGGTTCGTAATAGTGGAATTTGAGAAGCTCCGGATTGGTGTCCAGAACCCAGGCGGGATCGATGGTGCCAACCGTACGGGCGAATACTCTCGAGGTTTCGACAATTTCCGCCGCCACCAGCCACTTCGGCCGCTGCCGCCCCAGGGCGGAGCCGGGGAATATCTGCAGCTTGCGGTTGCGGCTGCCGAGGTAATCGCGATCCTCCTGGTGCTGGGCGATATTCGACAGCAGCCCCGCCAGCAGGGCCCGGTGCACAGCATCGTAGCTCTCCTCTTCCGCCGCGGGCAGCCCGGCACCCGGGTGCAGGCCGAGCTGGCGGCAGCCAATACGCAGCTGTGCATGCATGTCGCGCCACTCGCGCAAACGCAGGAAAGAGAGAAATTCGCGCTGGCAGAGTTTACGTAACTGACTCTGGCTCAGCGCCTGGCGCTGCTCCTCGTAATAGCGCCAGAGAGCCAGCCAGGCCATGAAGTCCGAGCGCGGGTGGCGAAAGCGCGCGTGCATCTGGTCAGCCTGCGCCTGCTTGTCCGCCGGCCTTTCCCGCGGATCCTGGATCGCCAGCGCCGCTGCGATCACCAGCACCTCATCGAGACAGGATAGCTGTTGCGCGGCCAGCACCATGCGCGCCAGTCGCGGATCCACCGGCAACCGGGCCATGCGCTTGCCCGTGGCAGTCAGCTTGCCGCGACCGGTCACCGCCCCCAGCTCCTGCAGCAGCTTGTACCCGTCGCGCACCATGCGCGGATCCGGGGGATTGATAAAAGGGAAGCGCTGCAGCTCGCCCAACCCCAGGTTCAGCATTTGCAGGATCACCGCGGCGAGATTGGTGCGCAGAATCTCCGGGTCGGTGAATTCCGGTCGCGAGAGGAAATC
>JBFHFJ010000179.1:0-6946 GCA_041583655.1 Haliea sp.
CGCTGGGACAGGCGGTCCGCTTCGGGGAAGCCGCTGGCAAACGCGGTGTTCTCGCCATCCGCCAGGTAGCGGCTGTCGAGGCGCATGAACGGCGCGCCACCCAGCATCTGTCGGCCAAAATCATACTGCAGCGAGATTCTGGCGTTGAAGTCCGGCGCCCTGATGGGCCGCACCTCATCGGCGACATTCACACCGTTGCGGATGTACTCCTGGTACTCATAATCGTAAGCCCCCAGCGTCGTGCTCAGAGTCAGGCCGGTGCCGAGAATCGCATCCATCTCGATCTCGATGCCGGTGATCTCGACCTTGCCGGCGTTCTCGAAGCTCTGCTTGCCGTCCTCGAAGAGCTGGACCTGCAGGTCTTCGTAATCCATGAAGAAGGCCGCTGCGTTCAGCCGCAACCGGTTTTCCAGGAACTGCGACTTGACCCCGAGCTCATAGTTGGTGATCGACTCGGGCTCATAGGAAATGCCATTGAGGATACCGCCGGCGACAAACCCGGTACTCACCTTCGCATAGGACATCACGTCGTCGGCCCAGTTGTAACTGAGCACCACGTTGTAGTTGGTTTCCCCGTAGCTGAGCTTGTATACCCCCTCCGCCAGGTTGCCCCCTCCCGAGGTGGCACTGATGTCGACCAGATCGATTTCACGGTCGTCCTCGGTGCGGCGTAAGCCCAGTGTGACATCCAGTTTCTCGGTCGCGTGCAGGGTGCCCTCCGCAAAGACAGCCAGGGAACTGTTATCGGTGTTGGTTGAATTCACTCCGCTGCCGAAAATGGCGTCAAACGGCGTAGGTATCACGACACCGTTGGCGACCGGCTGCAACACACCCAGTACATTGCGCGCTTCGGCCTCTTCCTGGAAGTAGAACACGCCGCCGACCAGGGTGTAGCGGTCTGTAGCCCAGGTCAGCTGCAGCTCTTCGCTGAACTGCTCCTGCTCCAGCGCGCGGGCGGTAAGCAGGGTAAAGAGGAAGTCGTCGGGGCCGGGGGGGTTGGCCAGGATGCCGCCGACATCGCCCTGGAACAATGCGCCAAGCTGCGCGGCGGTAAACTTCCAGCCGCCGGTAGCGCCAAGGTCATAGATCGCGGGGCGCTGATTCATCTCCCGGTAGGCGGTGATGCTTTTCAGGCTCAGATTGTCACTGATCTCCCAGTTCAGAGTGATGTTGTGACCCTGGACCAGCAGCGGCTCGGCACTGGTGGCGGCCGCGACATCTCGCAGCGGCGTGGTGCTCAGGTTGGTGATACCGCCGTAGAGCGGCTGGAACTGGTTGATGGCGCCAACCAGGGGCGCCGTAGCGCCGATAATACCCAACTGCTGAACCGGCGCACCGACGGTAATGCTGTCGGTGTAGTCAAAGCGGTAGTCCACTGTGATCGCGTCAAAATCAAGGTTTGCGGCGAGCATGAAGGCTTCAACATTCTTGCTGCCCAGGTTTTCCGCGTAGGTGACCACGCCCATGCCCGGGTTGCGCAGGCGCAGGTCCAGCGTGCGACCGGCCAGGAGGTTGTCGGAATAGCCATCATTCTTGTCGTACAGGTAGCTGAGCTTCACGCTCAGCGGGCCCGTCGAAGGCAGGTTCAGAATGGTGCGGAAGCGCTGGGCGTTGAAGTTGCCCACCGACACATCCTGGGAAAGGCCGAACTCGCCGGTAGGCGCCGCCGTGGTAATGCTGATTGCCCCGCCCGTGGCGTTGCGCCCGAACAGCGTGCCCTGCGGGCCGCGCAACACTTCCACCCGCTCTATGTCGGCCATGTCGAATATTGAGCCGATAGTCCGGCCGATGTAGACGCCGTCCAGGTAAGTGGCGATCTTGGGGTCCACCTCGGCAGCGGATACGCCGGAAGAGACCCCGCGAATATTGATCTGGGGAACCGTGCCCCGGCCCTGGTTCTGGATGTTCAGGTTCGGCGCCAGATTGCTCAGGTCCTCGGTGTTGGTTACCCGGAACATGTTGAGAGTCTGGGCGTTGAGAGCGGTGACGGCGATGGGCACGCTCTGCAGGTTCTGCTCGCGCTTTTGCGCGGTGACGATGATTTCTTCCAGTGCCCCACTGCGCTGGATCTCCTGTCCTGACGCGCCAGCACTGAGCGCGAGAGCAACGGATGTGGCCAGCAGGGACAGGGATGAAGATTGACGCATGGGGCGAAACTCCTTGATTTTAAATTATGGTTATTAATATTCGGACTGTATCCCGGGCTTACGTGCCCGCGCCACCACAAAGAATGCCCGCAGGGAAGTGAGAGTTGGCAAGTACAAATAGCTGGTACCTGCAACGCTCTATCAACTTTCGCAACTCGCCCGCGCTGGGCAGGACGGGCGAGTAGACCGCCAGACAGGCGCATCCGACCAGTGTGGCGAGCCGAAATTGCCGGAGCCGAGCCTGCGACCGCCAGCAGTCAAATTCAGCTGGCTGGCCTTATCGCATACGCCATGACAACCAGCCCAAAGGAGCCCGGCAGTGGCACCGGGCGATGTTTTTCGCGGAGGCCAGGGAGTGTTTCCAGTAATAGCACAGCAGTTCGATCCCCCTGCCCGAAGCAATGGAGCGACCTGGCGTTTCCACATCACTATGGAAATGATGTCGAGGAGAGCGTATGGCTTCGAGAACTTTGAGAATGACCGACTGAGGGTGCTGGCCCATGGTGGATGCGCGGTGCGGCGTTCCGATAGCATCATCAACCGGGTTTAGGGAATACCGGTGCATCCCCCCTTAACTGGGGAGAGCCAGAGCGGAGCGCCTTCTCCCCTGACGAACCCGACCCCACAAACGCAAAATGCCACCCTTTTGGGGTGGCATTTTGCGTTCGTATGGTGGGCCGTGCTGGATTCGAACCAGCGACCAATTGGTTAAAAGCCAACTGCTCTACCAACTGAGCTAACGGCCCTGAGCGAGGTGCGTATACTACTGATTTGGAAGTAAAACTCAAGCGCTTTTTTACGTCATCACCGCCTATTGTCCCGCTATGACCGGTAACGGGTGGGATCGGCAACGCCGACCTGCTGGAACCCTGTCCGGCGCAGGCGGCAGGAGTCACATTTGCCGCAGGCCAGGCCCTGTTCGGTGGCCTGATAGCATGACACGGTGAGCGCATAGTCCACCCCAAGCGCGGTACCGGCGCGAATGATATCGCCCTTTGAGAGCTGCATCAGCGGGGTGTGAATAGTCAGCTTCTGCCCCTCGACGCCCGCGCGGGTCGCCAGGTTGGCCATGGTTTCGAAGGCGGCAATGTATTCGGGCCGGCAGTCCGGGTAGCCGGAATAATCCACCGCGTTGACACCGATAAAGATGTCGCTGGCGCCCAGGACCTCGGCCCAGCCCAACGCAATAGAGAGGAACACGGTATTGCGCGCCGGCACATAGGTGACAGGGATGCCGGGGGTCTCTTCTTCCGGCACGGCGATGGCCATATCGGTCAGGGCGGAGCCGCCAATGCTGTCCAGGTTCAGGGTAACCACCTTATGCTCGACATCGCCGAGGGCAGCGGAGGCCCGCTCCGCCGCCAGCAATTCCGCCCGGTGGCGCTGGCCGTAGTCGAAGCTCAGGGTGAAACACTGGTAGCCCTGCGCCCGCGCCATCGCCAACACCGTGGTTGAGTCGAGCCCGCCAGAAACCAGGATAACGGCGCGCCTGCCCTCCCCTGTCCGCTCAGTGCCCTGGCTCATCGTTCCACAGCAGCTTGTGCAGCTGCAACTGCAGCCGCACCGGAAGATTGTCCGCCAGGATCCACTCGGCCAATTCGCGCCCGTGAAGCTGACCGTGACTGGGGGAGAACAGCACGTCCGACACCCGTTCGTCCAGGCGGTATTCGTCGAGCTTGAATCGCGCCCACTCGTAGTCGGCGCGGTCACAGATCACGAACTTGACCTGGTCCCGCGGTGTCAGGTGGGCGATATTGGCGTAATCGTTGCGGTGCGCCTCCGCGGAAGCCGGCGTCTTCAGATCCAGCACTTTGACCACCCGCGGATCCACCGCAGCGACCGGGAGCGCCCCGGAGGTTTCCAGCGACACTTCGTAACCGGCGTCACAGAGCGCCTCCAGCAAAGGCAGGCAGGCGGGCTGCGCGAGGGGTTCGCCCCCGGTGACCGTTACGTAGCGCGGCCGGAAACCGGCCACCTCCGTCAGGACCTGCCCCAGGGTCCACTGCTCGCCACCACTGAAAGCGTAGGCAGTATCACAGTAGACGCAGCGCAGGGGACAGCCGGTAAGGCGCACGAAGACAGTGGGCAAGCCCACGGTGCGCGCCTCTCCCTGCAGGGAGTAAAAGACCTCGGTAATGCGCAGCGAGGCGTCCGCCGCGTCGGCGGTCGCCGCTGGTGACGAGCGGAGTTGGGTGCTTGGCATAGGCTGGACTGACCTGTGGTCAGTAGTTCTCGTTGATGAAATCCTGTGCCAACTTGACGGCCGCACTGTTGGTGGAGCCAAACTCGTTGATCACCCTGTCCAGGAACTCCCGGGCGCGCTCGCGGTTACCCTTGGTGTAGTGGATCCGCCCCAGCTTGAACAGGGCGTCCGGAACCTTCGAGTCCTTCGGGTACACGTCCAGCAAGAGCATGAACGACTGCCGCGCAGCTTCCGTATCCGGCGGCGAGGTCACCAGGTGAAGCTCACCCAGCCAGTAGTGGGCATTGGGGGCAAATCGCCCGGACGGATAATCCTTGAGGAACTGCTGGAAAGCCGTAACCGCCTTGTTGAACTGCTGGCTGCGCACCAGTGAATAGGCCGCCTGGTAGGCCGCCCCTTCGCCCGGCTGCTCCGCGGAACCCGCGGTAGACGGTGAGCTTGCGACGGGCGGGGGTTGCTGTGCTGTCGCAGTTGCGGCGGGGGCCGATGCCTCTGGCAGGGGTGCCTCTGCGTCCGGGAGCACAGGGTCGCCAGTGCCGCCGGCCAGGAGACCCAGGCGGCGGTCCAGGTCGATGTAGCGCTCCAGGCTCTGGGCCTTCAGGGTGCGCAACTCGTGGGCCTGCTCTTCAACCACGCCATTGAGGCGCATGACTTCCTGCTGCAGTTGTTGCACCTGCAGCAGTAACTGGCCGGCACTACCACCGCCAGCCCCACCACCAACAGGGGCAGATGGACCCTCGGACTGCAATACCGGGGCTGCCGGTGCGGAGCCGATGCCGTAGCTGGTCACGGGGTATGCCTGGGCGGGCTGCGCGGCTGAAGCGGAGGATGAAGAAGGTTTGCCCGCCGCTGCGGCGCGCTCTGCTTCGACGTCGATATAGTCCTGGGCGTTTACGGTAGGCAGAAAGCAGAACGGGCCGACCGCGAGGGCCAGCCCGTTTGCCAACAGCGCTTTGCTGATGTAACGCATGCGCTACCGCACCCTACTTGAGCTCAACGCGACGGTTCTGGGACCAGTTGGCCTCACCGGAACCGTAAGCGACGGGCTGTTCTTCGCCGTAGCTGACCGTTTCAATACGGTAGCTGGGAATGCCGTTCACGACCATGTAGTCACGCACGGTGTTGGCACGGCGCTCGCCCAGGGCCATGTTGTATTCGCGAGTGCCGCGCTCGTCGGTGTGACCTTCAAGGCGTACGCTGCGCTCATTGGTCCGGAGCAGGGCGATATGGGCATCCAGCGCAGCCTGGGCCTGAGGCTGCAGGTTGGAGCTGTCGTAGTCGAAGTAGAACACATTGCCCACGGCGGCGACGGCATCCTGCAGACGCTGCTGGGAACCAGCGGCATCGGCGGCAGCGGCGCGTTCCGCGGCGGACCGGGCAGCAGCTTCAGCCGCTGCCGCTGCGGCAGCGGCGTCATCGTCTTTCGTATCCTTGCTGGAACAAGCTACCAGGAAGACGGCCACGAAGAGCAGCGTCAGAGCCTTGCTAGCAACAGTCAGATGTTTCATTGCGTTTCTATCCTTGCGAATGGTGATTAATGACATTGGTTACAAAAGCCGCTTTCAGCGGCTCAGATACGGTGACCATGCCGGTTCACGGACGTCGCCTTCGCGCGCCGGTAAACGGAATTTCACTCCTCCATCCACGGAGACGGCGGCAAGAATCCCCCGGTCCCCGGATTTGGTGCCATACAATACCATAGAGCCATTGGGGGCGATACTGGGACTTTCGTCAAGCTCCGTACTGGTCAGGACCTGCAGGCGGTTGGTGACCATGTCGTGCAGCGCGATGTGGAAGCGCCCGCCGGCCTGGTGGACCATCACCATGTTGCGGCCGTCCTGCGCCATGCGTGCCCTGGCATTGTAGGATCCCTCGAAGGTCACCCGGTCGGTGGCGCCAGTGCGCAGGTCATAGCGGTAGATCTGCGGGCGCCCTCCCCGATCCGAGGTGAACAGCAGGGACTGGCCGTCCGGCATCCAGGTCGGCTCGGTATCAATGGCGTAGTGGCGGGTAATCTGGGTCAGCTGCTTGCTGCGCAGATCCATCAGGTAGATATCGGGGTTGCCGTCCTTGGACAGGACCATGGCCATGGTTTTGCCGTCCGGAGACCAGGCCGGCGCCCCATTGAGACCGCGGAAGTTGGTCAGCTGCTCGCGTACGCCGGTGGCCAGCTCCTGGCGGTAGATCGCCGGGCGGCTGGTCTCGAAGGACACATACGCAATGTGCTTGCCATCGGGGGACCAGGTCGGCGCCATGATCGGCTCGCGAGACTCCAGCAGGACAATCGGGCGCGCCCCGTCGGAATCCGCCAGGGTCAGGCGATAGTAGTCCTTGCCGCCGGGGTTGCGGGTGGCGGAGACATACAGTAACCGGGTGGCGAAAGCGCCGGGAATCCCGGTCAGGGTTTCATAGACCTCGTCAGCCACCCGGTGGGACAGCATCCGGACTTCGTTGACGTGGCCTTCCTCATACCCGTGGAGCACCCGGGCCTGGCGATTGACGTCGAATAGCTCGTACTCGATCCGCATCTGCACCTGGTTGGTGACCGACACCCGGCCAATCAGGACATACTCGGAATTGATCGCGCGCCAGTCCC
>JBFHFJ010000180.1:0-6942 GCA_041583655.1 Haliea sp.
AGCGAGGCCATCATCGCCGACCTGGCCCGCAATGAGCTGGAAAGCAAGGTCAAGGAAAAGGGGGGGCGCCTTTTGGAGCGCCTGCTGAAGCGCTAACCACCAGAAGAGGAAAAACCATGGGTAGTACTGTCTCCCTCGTTGCCCGGGCAGGGCTCTTGTATCTGTCACTGCTGCAGGCAGCCAGCCTGCCGCTGCTGGCGCACGCGGCGCCGCCCGCCGCGGCCAGCCCTGCCGCGGCACCGGCCGACCCGGCCCGACAGTTGATCGCCAGCCTCACCCTCGAGGAGGCGCCCACCGCCATCAGCAGCCACCCGCGCTGGGAACCGGGCCGGGTGGTGGTGTCACTGCCCCGCGGTATGGGCGACGACCGCTTTCTCAGGCAATTGCAGGCGGCAGCGGGAGACCTGACGCTGGTGGTGGACGATTCGGGGGCCTATGTACCCACCCGGGAAACCCTTGCGGGCGCCGATGGCTACATTGGCTTCTGCACTACCGACATGCTCGCCAATGCCGACCCCGGATTGTTGTGGATACACAGCTACACCGTCGGTATGGATCGCTGCAGCGCCGCCGGCGAAGCCCTGCGGGCGGACCGCGTTTTCACCAACAACCAGCGCCTGTCGGGACCCACCATCGCCGAGCACGGTATCGCCATGTTGCTGGCGATCAGCCGGGGGCTGCCCGCCTACAGCGCCGCCCAGGCCGAGCGCCAGTGGCGCCGCGAGCTGTCGACAGACCTGTCCTTCGGTGAACTGGCCGGCAAAACCCTGCTGGTCGCCGGTCTGGGCGGTATCGGCACGGAAGTGGCACGCCGGGCCCACGGCCTGGGTATGCGGGTCACCGCAACCCGCAATTCCTCCCGGGAAGGGCCGGACTTCGTGGCCTATGTGGGACTGGCGGAAGAGCTGGGCAAGCTCGCCAGCGAGGCGGACGTGGTGGTCAATGCGCTGCCCCTGACCGAGGAGACCGCGAACCTGTTCGACGCGGACCTGTTGGCGCAGATCAAGCCCGGGGCCATCTACATCAACGTGGGGCGCGGCCAGACCACGGACACTGCTGCGCTGGTCGCCGCGCTACAGAGCGGGCGGCTGTATGGTGCGGGCCTGGATGTGACCGACCCCGAGCCATTGCCCGAGGACAGCCCGCTGTGGCTGCTGCCCAACGTGATCATCACCCCCCACGTGGCCGCCGCTGGCGGCGACAGCCTGCAACGCACCGCCCTGATCGCGGCTGAGAACCTGCGCCGCTACGCCAGTGGCGAGCCACTGCTCAACCTGGTGGACATGGAGGCAGGATACTGACCCAACAGGGACGGAGCCGCATCAGGCAGCCCGCAGGGCGCGACCGAGGGCCCTGCTGCCGAGGGCCGCGGTAAACTCGCCCTGCTGCCATACCGGCTCGCCGTTGATCAGCACGTGGGTCACCACGCCGTCCGAACGGTTGACCATCTGCTGGTGATCAAACAGGTCGCGGTGGATCAGGGTACGGTGCTCGTTGGTGTCCCAGCCCCGCAATACCTCCGGATCGACCAGGGTGATATCCGCCTGGGCGCCGATCTCCAGGCTGCCCACATCCAGGCCGAAGAACTCCGCCGGATCCCGGGTCAGGCGCTTGACCATCCTGGCGACGGTTTCAAGCCCCTCGGCCTGGGCCAGTTTCAGCGACATCAGGTTGGCGTCGAAGAAGGCCATGTTGGTGATGTGGGCGCCGGAATCGTTGAAACCGGGTAGCGCATTCCGGTGCAGCAGGTAGCCCAGGGTTGCCTCTTTGTCCGTGTTGCCGACATCGACGTACCAGCGGAAGCCCTTGTCGTACTCGCGCAGCAGGTGGAGCATGAAGTCGGCTTCGTCCGCGATGGGACTGGGGAACGCGGCAAATGCCTCGCGCTCCGCCTCCGAGCGGGCCTCTCCGGCCTGGCCACGCTGGAACCGCTGCAGGCGCTCGAACACCTGCTGCATGGATTCGCCGTCCCACTCGGCAACCGGGGCGCCGTCAAAAATCATCAGCTCCGGGTCCCGAATCACCACCTTGTCCGGCAGTCCCATCCTGGCCTTCAGCGTCGCCAGGTTGCGCCCCTTGCGGCCGTGAAACCAGTCGCGGCGGAACTCTTCAACGAAGGCGGGATCATCGAGCAGCGCGCGGCGCCCCTCCACATCGTCATACTCCATGGCGATAAGCTTGCAGGTGGAATCCAGCTCCTCAAAAATCGGGCTGACGATGCCGTCGGCCCAGATGCGGAAGTTGGTGCCCAGGGCCTGGAAATGGATACGCCCCTTGAGCAGAGCGCTGTTGACCAGCCCGGCAACGCCGAGGAAGGCATTCGACGCTTTCGGAGCCAGCACGAATTTCATCACCGACAGGGCGGAAGTTTTCAGCGGGCTGCCAAACAGGCGGCCACTGCTGAGGAAGAAATACAACAGCCCCTTGATCCGGTTCTCGATAATCGGCGTGGTCTGCCAGACCCGGTCGTGCCGGCGGACCACTCCCAGCAGGCGCCTCAATTCGCGAAAACTGGCGAACTGGGTCGGAATCCGCTGGTCCGTGTGCGGGGCGTTGGCGAGATAGTGGAAAGGCAGGCCGTCAGTACTCAGGCCCAGGTAGCCCTGGGTCATGGCCTTCTCCAGCAAGCGCTCCATTTCCCGCAGCTCCGCCTCGGTGGGATCGCGGCTGATGCTGTCCTTGAGGTCCATGACCTCGACCCGCAGCATGGAATGGGGCACGAAAGCGCCGACATTCGGCCCCAGCGGCAGGCTGTCGAAGTGGCCCATGTAATCCCCGGTATTGTCCCAGGTAATCGACTCCACGCACTTACCCAACACCTTCTTCGGGATATTCTCGACCCGGGTAAAGCAGTCAACGATCGGGTTCTGCTCCCCGTCCACCTGCTGCCCAAAGCAGGTGCCCAGGCTGCAATTGCCGAACAGCACCGTGGTCGTGCCGTGGCGCACCACTTCCGGCAGGCGCGGGTCCAGGTCGACCTCCAGGTCCAGATGGGTGTGAATATCCAGCAGGCCGGGCATCAGCCACTGCCCGGCCCCGTCGATGACCCGGGCGGCCTCGGCCCGGGGCAATCCCGCGCCGCGGGCCGCGATCCTGCCCCCGCGAATGGCGATATCCACCGCCTGCGGCGCCTGGCCACTGCCGTCAAAGACCAGTGCATCGGTAATCAGGGTATCCCAGGTCGCGCTCATGCTGTGCTGGCTCCGTGTCCGCTGGCTGCGGGCTGTTGTTATGCGAAACGTCAATCTGCCACTGGCGGGCAAAACAGTAAAGGGCTGCCTTTGGCTATCGGCGCCCCGCTGGCACGAGATCCCTCACCACAGGGGATACTCCCGGCTACAGCGAGTGCTCAGCTCTTGCAGATAACATAAGCATCCTTATAATGAGTCCATCTATGATCCGCGGGACCCACTCGTGAGCCGCAAGCGCGACGACGCCACCGACCAGCTCAGCTTCGAACTGCACACCGCCGCCCGTTTGCTGCGGCGCAACTATGATCGCCGCGCCCGGGCCCACGGCCTGACCCGGTCCAAATGGCAGGTGCTGTGGTCACTGTCCAGGGAACAGGGGGCAAAACAGGCGGAGTTGGCCGAACGGCTGGACGTGGCGCCCATCAGCCTGACCCGCCAGCTCGATATCCTCGAGCAGGAAGGCTTGATTGAGCGGCGGCGGGATGAACAGGATCGACGCTGCTTTCGCATCTACCTGACCGATGCGGCGCAGCCAGCCCTGGCCACATTGCGCGAGCTGGCTGCGTTGACCCGCGCCGAGGCCCTCGCCGGCCTCGACCACGATGAAATCGTGATGCTGAAATCGTTGTTGGAACGGATTCGCCTGAATCTGGTCCGGGAGGAGTAAACACACCATGCCACAGCTGTTACGAAGACGCCTGCTGATGGGCGCGGGTCTCATCGCGGGGGGACTGCTGGTCGCCTGGTTCATGCTCGGCAGCCAGGGCAGGATCAGCACCGAGAACGCCTACGTCAAGGCCAACAAGCTGGCCCTGTCCAGTGAAGTCAATGCCATCGTCAAATCAGTGCTCGTGCAACCCAATCAGCCCGTCGAGGCCGGCCAGCTGCTGGTACAGCTGGAAGACCAGCCGTTCCAGCTTGCCGTCGCCGAAGCGGAGGCCCACCTGGCCCAGGTGCGGAACCAGATCATGACGCGCCGCGCCGAGTATGCCGAAGTGGAAGCCGAGATTCGCCAGGCCGAGGAGGACGCCGCCTACTACCAGCGCCAGCTGCTGCGCAACCAGCGCATGGGAGCGTCTGCCATTTCCGAGGCGGATCTGGACGAGTCAGAGCAACGCCTGGCGCGCTCCCAGGCCCAGATCGCCATCAATCGCCAGAAACTCGCCGGCCTGCGCGCAGCGCTGGGGGGCAACCCCGAGCTGCCACTGGCGGCCCAGGCCGATATCCAGGTGGCGCAGGCGCAACTGGACCGCGCGCGCTATCAATTGTCGCGCACCCGCATTATTGCCCCGGCAGCGGGCACTGTGACCAACGAGGTACCGCAGCTGGGTGAGATGACCGTGGCGGGGTTTGCGGTGATCAACCTGATGGCGACCGACGACATCTGGATTGAGGCCAACCTGAAAGAAACCCAGCTCACCCACGTGCGCCCCGGGCAAGCGGCGGAAGTGACGATTGACGCCTACCCCGGGCAAACCCTGCGCGCCCGGGTGGAAACCCTGAGCCCGGCCAGCGGTTCTGAATTCGCCATCATCCCGGCGCAGAATGCCAGCGGCAACTGGGTCAAGGTCGTACAACGCATTCCTGTACGCCTGCGTCTGGAGAGCCTGCCGGAAAACGCCGTGCTGCGCGCCGGCATGAGCGCCGAGGTCCGCATCACAACCGCTCCCCCGGAGCCCGAGCCTGGCAAGCAGCTGGCGCTGGCACCCGCGACCGGCCAGGTGGCTGCCCGGCCACTGTGAACGTGCGCAGCGTAGCGCCCTGGATGGTGGCCGCCAGCGTGATGCCGGCCACCATCATCCAGGTCGTCGACACCACCATCGCCAACGTCGCCCTGCCCCACATGCAGGGCAGCCTGGGGGCCAGCAGCGACCAGGTCATCTGGATCCTCACCGCCTACATCGTCACTGCCGCGATCATGACCCTGCCGGTAGGCTACCTGGCACAGCGCTTCGGCCGACGCTCGGTATTGCTTTGGTCGGTGGCCGGTTTCACCCTCACCTCCATGCTCTGCGGACAGGCGAACAGCCTCAATGAGATGGTGACATGGCGCATCCTGCAGGGGGCCTTCGGGGCGTCCCTCGCACCGCTGTCGCAGTCGATCCTGCTGGATACCTTCCCCAAGGAAAAACACGCCTCGGCCATGAGCATCTGGGGCATGGGCATCATGCTGGGGCCGATTCTCGGCCCGACCCTTGGGGGCTGGCTCACCGACACCTACTCCTGGCGCTATGTCTTCTACATCAATGTGCCGCTGGGTGTCGCCTCGCTGATCGGCATCTACTGGTGCGTGCCGAAAACCGCCCCGGTGGCAAAACGCTTCGACCTGCTCGGTTTCGGGCTGCTGGCGGTGGCCGTGGGCGCGCTGCAGTTGCTGCTCGACCGCGGCGAGCACGTACTCTGGTTTGAGTCGCTGGAAATACAGCTGTACGCCGTGCTGATCGGCCTCGGGCTTTACCTGTTTGCGGTGCACACCTTCACCAGTGACCAGCGTTTCGTGTCGCCCGCGCTCTTTCGCGACCGCAACTACATCACCGGTGTCCTGTTCATTTTCCTGGTTGGCATTGTGCTGCTGGCCACCATGGCCCTGCTGCCACCCTTCCTGCAGATCTGGAAAGGCTATCCGGCGGTCACCACCGGGCTGGTGCTGATGCCGCGCGGCGTAGGCACCATGCTCGGCATGATGGTGGTGGCGCGGCTGATGCAGCGGATCGATCCGCGGCTGCTGATCATCGCTGGCATGTGCACGGCGAGCCTCACCCTCGCGGAGATGGCCCGCTTCACCATGGAAGTGGGGCAGACAACGCTGGCGCTTACCGGCTTCGTCCAGGGGCTCGGCCTGGGCCTGGTGTTCATCCCCGCGACGACCCTGGCCTATGCCACGCTGGCACCGCATCTGCGCGATGAAGGCGCCGCGCTGTTCAGCCTGTCGCGAAATCTTGGCAGCAGTATCGGCGTATCCGTGATCATGGCATTATTGAGCCGCAATATGTGGATCAACCAGCAGGAGCTGGCGGCGCGGCTTAGCCCCGACGTGAGCCTGCCGCGGGGCCTGCACGACCCCGGCACCGTCGCGGCGCTACCCGGCGAACTGATTGCCACCGTGACCCGGCAGGCAGCGGAGATTGCCTACGTCAACGACTTCCACCTGCTGATGTGGGTGAACCTGGCCGCGATACCCATGGTGCTGCTGCTGCGTGTCCCGAAACATATCCGTCAGACCGGCTCCGCAGCTGCCGAGGCCTGACCCCCGAGGGAGCTCCGTCCATGACCCCCAGCGGCACAACCCCCGCGCTTGAACACAGCTTTGCCGATCTGCCGGAGCGCTTTTACCGGGCCCTGGCCCCGACCCCGGTTGCGGCCCCCGCCCCTATCCGGGTAAACCGGGACCTGGCGGCACGACTGGGCCTGGACGCCGACTGGCTCGCCTCGGAGGCCGGCACTGCCTGGCTCGCGGGCAACACGGTCGCGCCCGAGTCCCGGCCGCTGGCGGCCGCCTACGCCGGCCACCAGTTTGGCAGCTTCAACCCGCAGCTGGGTGACGGCCGCGCGATCCTGCTCGGGGAGCTGCGCGACGACAGCGGCCGGCGCGTGGACCTGCAGCTGAAGGGCGCCGGCCGCACCCCCTGGTCCCGGGGCGGGGACGGCCGCTCGCCGCTGGGCCCGGTACTGCGGGAATACATCGTCAGCGAGGCCATGGCGACCCTGGGCGTGCCCAGCACCCGCGCCCTCGCTGCAGTCAGCACCGGCG
>JBFHFJ010000181.1:0-6870 GCA_041583655.1 Haliea sp.
CGGCATGGCAAAGGCGTACAGTACAGTGACCTGGCGGTCCGCCGCGCGCGTGCTTGCCCTGCTGTCAGGCGCGGTCCTGGCTGGGTGCGCTGAGGAACTGCCCCCCGCAAGCCCGGCGGTGACCAGCGCGGCGCTGGCGGCCCACTCCGCCGAATTCCGGCGGGACATCATCGAAGTCGTTCCCGGAATCCATGTGGCGATCGGTTACGCCCTGGCCAACGTCATCATGATCGAAGGCGATGACGGCGTGATCATCGTCGATACCACCGAATCGCTGGCGGCGGCGCGGGAGATCAAGGCCGCCTTTGATCGCATCACCGACAAGCCCGTTGCGGCCATTATTTATACCCACAATCACACCGACCATATTTTCGGCGCAGCCGCTTTTGCGCAGGGGCGGGATGTTCCGGTCTACGCCCATGCGACAACCTGGTCCCATATTGAGCGGATCATGAACGTCCTGCGCCCGGTGATCGAGACCCGCTCCTTCCGCATGTTCGGCAATTACCTGGCAGCGGGCGGGGAAACGGTTATCAACGATGGTATCGGCCCGGCGCTGGCCCACACGCCCGGGGTGGATCGGGATCTGTTCGGCTTGCTGCAGCCCACGCATACGTTCCAGGACCGGCTCGAAGTGACCATCGCCGGCCGCAAACTGGTGCTGGTGCATGCCCCCGGGGAGACCGATGACCAGATCCTGGTGTGGCTGCCGGACGAAAAGGTTTTGCTCCCCGGCGACAATGTCTACAAGGCCTTTCCCAACCTCTACACTATCCGCGGCACGCGCTATCGAGACCTCATGCAGTGGGCGGAGAGCGTGCGCGCCATGCGCCGTCTCGGTGCAGAGCATCTGGTGCCCAGCCACACCCGGCCGGTGTCGGGTGCGGCGGCCATTGACGACATTCTCGGGGCCTACAGCGACGCCATCCAGTTTGTGCACGACCAGACTGTGCGCGGGATCAATCAGGGGCTGGACGCGCTGACCCTGGCGGCCAGTATCCAGCTGCCCCCTGAACTCGCTGCCCACGCCTGGTTGCAGCCCTTCTACGGTACTGTGCCCTGGTCGGTGCGAGCGATTTATTCCGGTTACCTGGGGTGGTACGACGGCAACAGCAGCAACCTGTTTCCGACGCCAGCGGCCACCCGGGCCCGGCGCCTGGTGGACCTGGCCGGGGGGGAGGCGGCGGTGCTGGCGGAAGCCAAAACCCGGCTGTCGGCGGACCCGCAATGGTCGGCGGAGCTGGCGGACCTGGTGCTGGTGGCGAATCCCGATTCTGTCCCGGTTGCCGCTGACCTGAAGGCTCAAGCCCTGCGTATTCTTGCCAGCAGGACTCCCAATCCCAACGCGCGCAACTGGTACCTGACAGATGCCCTGGAGTTGGAGGGCAGAGTGAAGGTTGCACCGTCGCCGCTCACGCCGGAGCGGGTGGAATTTGCCCGCGGCTTTCCCGTCGGCGGAGTGCTGCGCACCATGGCGGTGAGCCTGGACCCATCCCGCAGCGCGGGCATTGACCAGCGTGTAGTATTTGATTTCCCTGACCAGGGTGCCCAGTACGCCATTCATGTGCGCAACCAGCTCGCCGCCATCGAGCGGCTGTCCGGTGTGCCTGGGGATGGAAGCCTGGTGGTGACGGTCAACGCCAGTGATTGGCTTGACCTGGTAAGCGGGCAGCGCGGGTTTCCGTTGGCGCTGGCGGATGGCACCTTGCAGGTGTCAGGCGGCCTGGCCGACAAGGGTGCACTGCTGCAGTTCCTGGCGCTGTTCCGGCAGGATCAGTAAAACGGCGGCTCCCGGTCGCCAATTGACGAGAGAAGAGGTACTAACGTGGATACAAGTTTTGCACCGGAAGATATCGCGTTTCGCGATGAGGTTCGGGCGTTCTTTGCCGAGGCCTATGACGCTGAATTGCAGGCGCGCCTGAGCAACCTTGAAACCTTCAAGGACGCGGTCATCGACTGGCAGAAGCGCCTCTACAAGCAGGGGTGGGTTGCCCCGGGCTGGCCGAAGGAGTACGGCGGCACGGGCTGGAATGCAACCCAGAAGTTCATCTACGAGACCGAGCGCAGTGCGGCGGGTGTCCGCGACGTGATTCCCTTCGGGCTCAGTATGGTGGGCCCGGTCATCTACACCTTTGGCAACGACGAACAAAAGCAGCGCTTCCTGCCCGGAATCCTGCAGAGCGATGACTGGTGGTGCCAGGGCTACTCCGAGCCTGGAGCCGGCTCCGATCTGGCGTCACTGAAGACCAGGGCGGTACGCGAGGGTGACGAGTATGTGGTCACCGGGGCCAAGATCTGGACCAGTTACGCCCAGTACGCAGACTGGATCTTCTGCCTGGTCCGCACCAACAGCGAGGGCAAGAAGCAGGACGGTATCAGCTTCCTGCTGATCGACATGAAGTCGCCCGGGATCAAGATCAACCCCATTGTCTCCATCGACAACCACCACAGCCTGAACGAAGTGGAGTTCAATGACGTGCGGGTGCCCGTGGCCAACCTGATCGGCGAGCAGGACAAGGGGTGGACCTATGCCAAGGCGCTGCTGGCCCACGAGCGCACCTCCATTGCCGGCGTTGCCGACAGCAAGCGCAACCTGGCCGAGACCCGGAACTTTGCCGCCCGCGAGATCAATGGCGGTAAATCGCTGCTCAGTGACCCCCTGTTCCAGAAACGCCTGTCGGATATCGAGATCGAGTTGATGGCGCTGGAGTTCACCGAACTGCGGGTGCTGGCCTCCGTCGCCTCGGGTGGCGCGCCGGGCCCCGAGTCATCGCTGCTCAAGATCAAGGGGACCGAGATGCAGCAGGCGGTACAGGAGTTGCGCATGGAGGTGGCGGCCTACTACCAGGGCGTTCTCCCCAATGACCTGACTGCGGAGCAACTGGGCCATGACTTCGGTTCCCAGGCCCGCCAGAGCTATATGTATGGGCGTGCAGCCACCATCTACGGCGGCTCCAACGAGGTGCAGAAGAACATTATCGCCAAGGCCGTGCTCGGCCTGTAATCCCGCTATTGAGAGGCAAACGTCATGAATTTTGAGTTTACGGAAGAGCAGGGCATGTTGCGCGACAGCGTCGCGCGCTTTGTTCAGGACAGCTATGATTTCGATACCCGGCGCAAGATCGCCGCGTCCGACGAGGCCATGAGCCGCGAGAACTGGCAGACTTTCGCCGAGCTGGGCTGGCTGTCGGTACCCTTTGCCGAGGAACACGGCGGGTTTGGCGGCAGCCCCGTGGATACCATGGTGGTGATGGAGGAATTCGGCAAGGGCCTGGTGCTGGAGCCCTACCTTGCGACGGTGCTCCTGTTTGGCGGCCTGCTCCAGCGCGGCGGCACTGTGGAGCAGCAGGCGGAACTCATTCCCCGCATTATCGAGGGTGGTTGCCAGGGTGCCTTCGCCTATCTGGAGCGCCAGAGCCGGTTTGAGCTGGCGGACGTCAGGACCACGGCGAGCACACAGGGTGACAGTGTCGTCATTAATGGCGAGAAAGTGGTGGTGTTCAACGGTGCCTGCGCCGACCAGCTTATTGTATCCGCCCGCACCCGGGGTGAGCAGAGTGATTCCGACGGTATCAGCCTGTTCCTGGTGCCAGCGGATGCGGCGGGCATTGAGCGCAGCACCTACCGGATGATGGATGGCCAGCTGGTGGCGAATATTGTGTTCAGGGATGTCCAGGTGCCGGCACAGAATCTGGTGGGGGAGCAGCACGCCGGTTTTGCGCTGATAACGGAGGTGGTGACTGCCGCCAATGTCGCCCTGGCTTCAGAGGCGTTGGGAATCATGGGGCAGCTCAATGCCAAGACCCTGGAATACACCAAGACCCGCAAGCAGTTCGGGGTTGCCATCGGCAGCTTTCAGGCCCTGCAGCACCGGATGGTTGACACCTTCATGGCCTACGAGCAGACAAAATCCCTGTTGTACCGGGCTGTCTGTGAGCTGGATGGGGGTGGCGATGACGTGGCTGCCTGTGTCCACGCGCTGAAAGTGATAGTAGACCGTAACAGCAAGACGATCTTTGGCGAGGCCATCCAGCTGCACGGCGGCATGGGGATTACAGACGAGCTGGATATTGGCCATTACGCCAAGCGCTTGATGATGATCAACACCTGCTTTGGCAACGGTGACTATCATCAGGCACAATTCAACCAGCTGCGTTACAGTGCATGATCAATTACCGGGAGACAACACCATGAAACTGGGCATCCTGCTGGGCTACTCCGGCAAGCATATTGATATCCCCATCGACCTTATTCGCAAGGCGGAGGCCATGGGGTACGACTCAGTCTGGACCGCAGAGGCCTACGGCAACGACGCGGTCACCGCGGCCGCCTGGGTGCTGGCCCAGACCCAGAAAATCCGCGTTGGCACCGCCATCATGCAGATGCCCGCGCGGACGCCGGCGATGTGTGCGATGACCGCGATGTCCCTGGATCAGCTGTCCGGCGGCCGCTTCATCGTCGGCCTGGGTGCCTCAGGGCCGCAGGTCGTGGAGGGCTGGCATGGCGTGCCCTACGGCAAGCCGGTCACCCGCACCCGCGAGTACATCCAGATCATGCGCAAGATCATGGCCCGGGAGGGGCCGGTGGAGTTCCAGGGCGAGATGTACCAGCTCCCCAATACCGGCGCCGGCACCACGGGCCTGGGCAAGCCGCTCAAGTCCATCCTGGAGGGTAACCCCAACATACCCATCTACACCGCTTCCATCACCCCGGCGGGGCTGCGTTGCGCCGGAGAGGTGGCGGACGGCGTTTTCCCGGTGTGGATGGACCCGAACAAGTTCAGCATCCTTGGCGACCACATCCAGAAGGGCATTGACAGTGCGGGTGGCGGCAAGAGCCTGGCGGATTTCGATATCGCGCCCTTTGTCTCGGTAGCGGTGAATGACGACCTTAATGCGGCCTATGATTCCCTGCGGCCCTGGCTGGCCCTGTACATCGGAGGCATGGGTGCCAAGGGCAAGAACTTCTATAACGACTACGCCACCCGCGCAGGGTACGGCGAGGTTGCAGAACGGATCCAGGATCTGTACCTGTCGGGCAAGAAGGCCGAGGCCGAGGCGCTGGTACCGAATCAATTGCTCGATGAAGTCGCGCTGGTCGGTCCCCGCGAGCGGGTGATCGAGCGCCTCGCCGACTGGAAGGCGGCCGGCAAGCGCGGCGAGGTAGGCACGATGCTGCTGGGCGTGCACGATCCGGCTGTTCTGGAGTTGTTCGCCAAGGAACTGCTCTGATGCAGGTGCGCGGCCGGGTCGTGGTTGTCACCGGTGGCGGCAACGGTATCGGCAAGGCCCTGTGTGAACGCTTTCACCGGGAAGGCGCGGAGAAAGTCATTGTCGCCGACCTTGATCCCGCCAGCGCGGAGGCCGTGGCTGAGGCGGTCGATGGTGATGCCTATGCTGTGAATGTCCGGGACGAGGAGGCGATCAGGGCGATGGTGGACGAGGTGGTCACCCGCTATGGCCGCGTTGACCTGTTCTGCAGCAATGCGGGCATCATCGCCGGCGATGGCGAGCCCTGGTGGGTGACCTCGGCCCCCAACAGCACCTGGCAGGCCATGTGGGAGATTCACGTCATGGCCCACGTCTATGCGGCGCGCGCCTGCCTGCCAGGCATGCTTGAGCGTGGGGAGGGCTTTTTCCTCAACACGGTATCGGCGGCGGGGCTGCTGAACCAGGTCGGTGATGCTGCCTATTCCACCACCAAGCACGCGGCAATCGGCTTTGCCGAAGCGCTGGCGATTACCCACGGCGACGACGGCATCAAGGTCGCTACCCTGTGCCCGCAGGCAGTGGCGACACAGATGATCGGCACTGTAGAGGAGGGCGGTACCGCGGGCGTCGATGGTATCCTGACCCCGGAACAGGTCGCGGATGCCGTGATTGAGGGCCTGGCTGCAGAGCGCTTCCTGATCCTGCCGCATCCTCAGGTCGCGGACTACAGGGCCCTGAAAGCGGCCGATTACGACCGCTGGCTGGGTGGCATGCGCAAGCTGCGCCGCCGCTTTGGCAACCCCAACCTTTGATGAGGCACCGGCGAGTCACATGACCTACAGTCGCGGGCAGCATGAGCGCTTTGCGCGTACCATTCTCAATGGTTTCGAGGGCTACTTTGCCGAATTCCAGAACATTACCCTGGCCGCGCGTGCACGCTTTGAGGCGCAGGACTGGCACGGCATGCATGCGGCGTCCATCCAGCGCATTGACCTGTACAAGGAGGCCACGACCCGGGTACTGCAGTATGTTGAACTGATTGCCGGTGAGCAGCTGCACAGCCTGCAATTCTGGCAAGAGGCGCGGGAAAGCTACTCCGAGCTGATTCGCGGCCACAACAACTTCGAGATCGCCGAAACCTTCTTCAATTCGATTTATTGCGGCGTATTCAAGCACCGCAAGATTCGCGATGAATACGCCTTTGTATTCTCCCCCCAGGGCGACATGCCGGCACCGGATGTAAGCAAGGTATATCGGGCCTATACCTGTAATGGCGACTTCGAGCCAGCATTGCGGGAACTGCTGCAGGACGATGGTTTCAGCCTTCCCTGGGAGGATCTGGAGCGCGACATCGCCAATATCATCGAGGCGATCAACCGCTTCCTGGCGCCGCGATTCGACCTCACCCGGCCGGGTGTAGAGATCCAGACCCTGGAGCCGCATTTCTTCCGCAACAAGGGCGCCTATATCGTCGGGCGTATCGTTTCCGGTCCGGATTCCATGCCCATCGTGATTCCGATCCTGCACAGCGGCAGTGGCGAGGTGTATGTCGACACCATCCTGTTTGGCGCCGACAAAATGAGCGTGATCTTCAGCTTCACCCGCGCCTATTTCATGGTGGATGCCAGCATACCGTCGCAGTACGTGCTGTTCCTCCAGC
>JBFHFJ010000182.1:0-6854 GCA_041583655.1 Haliea sp.
GGTCACTGCGAGTGGCAGGGGTGGTGCGTGATCGACCAGCTGATCGTTGAAGAAGAAGACGCCATCGAATTCGCCTTCGAGCAGGGCTGGACCGATGGTCTTCCCGTGGTGCCTCCCACCCCCCGGCGCGTCGCCGCCATGCTTGCCGCCGGTGGCCGCCCGGGCGATGACATCCTCGGCTCGGTCCCGGCCAGCCGCCGTGTGGTGACCGCTGAAATTGCCGCCATCAACGCGGTAATGGCGGGGTGCAAGCCCGAATACTTCAACATCGTCACCACGGCGCTGGAGGCCGTGCTCGACCCGGCTTTCAACGTCAACACGGTGGCGACCAGCACGGGAGGCGCGGCCATATGCATCGTCGTCAGCGGGCCAGGTGCGGACGACATCGGGATGAACGCGCGCTACAACGTGCTCGGCCCGGGCAATCGCGCCAACGCGACCATTGGCCGTGCGGTTCGGCTCACTGTGACCAACGCGCTCGGTGCCAGGACCGGCAAGCTCGACGCGACCTCGATCGGCCATCCCGGCAAGTTCACACTGTGTTTCGCAGAGAATCCGCCCCTCGAACCCTGGCAGCCGTTGCGGTTGGAACAGGGCTATTCCCTCGACGACACCACGGTCACGATCATGGCGACCGAGGGGCCGCGGCAGGTGGCGAACCTGCTCAACGAGGCGCCGGAAGACGTCCTGCTGTCAGTCGCCGCCGCGATGAAGAACCCGTCGACATTCATCGTCGGCAAGGGCGGGCAGTGCGTGGTCGTGCTGGGCTATGAACACGCGCTCGCCGTCCACCAGGGGGGGTGGACGAAGCAGCGCGCCCGTGAATTTCTCGCCGAACACAGCCGGGTTACCCCGGCCGAGCTGAACGCGTCGGGCATTGGTCTCGAGAGTGACACCCAGCACAGCATGGTGCCTGGCGATGATGGCAAGCTGCCCACGGTGCTCTCGCCCGACGATATCGTGCTGGTCACGGCGGGTGGGCCCGGTGCCGGTTGGTCGGCATATATTCCCGCCTGGGCGCCGGTGATACATTCCCGTTCAGTCACCCGGCGCGTCCGGCCGGTGGGCGAGGCCCTGCCTGACTGCGGCCCCGACGGCTGTGAGTTGCCCTGGTCGACCGGGCCAGGCATGGGGGGTTGAGATGGCCAGAATCCAGCTAATGAACCCCGTGGTCAGCGGGGAGCCTCCGCCAGCGGACTTGCACCTGGCTGAGCGGCAGCCGCTGGGAGCCGATGCGCGCTTTACCCTGATCGATAACGGCAAGCCCCGCGCCCGCGAGCTGATGCTGTTGATCGTTGCGGCCCTGCGGCGACGAATGACCATCGGCAGCGTGTCGGTGTATACCAAGGGTTCGGCATCGCGGGTGATCGACGCCAGTGAGGTGTCAGCGCTGGCTGCCTCGTCCGATGCGGTGATCGCGGGCCTCGGCGATTGCGGTGCCTGTTCGGCGTGCAGTCTGGGTGACGCATTGAAGATGGAGGGTGCCGGCATCCCCTCGACGGTCCTGATCAGTGACGTCTTCACCAGTCATATTGCCTCGTTCGCGGTCACCATGGGGATGCCCGGCTATCACGCAGCCGTGGTTCCGCACCCGGTGTCGTCCAAGAACGACGAGCAGCTGGGCATCTATGCGGAGGCGGTGGCTGACCAGGTGGCGCGGCAGTTGACCGGCACGCCCGGTACAGCCTCCGGGGCCTGATAGTTGTGAATTCATTTGCAGGGGGAATTACATGAGACTCAAGGGGAAACATTGCATTGTCACCGGCGGCGCCAGCGGCATCGGCGAGGCCACCGTCAGGCGGTTCGTCGAAGAGGGCGCCGAGGTGCTCATAGCCGACGTGAATCTCGACAGTGCCCAGGCCCTGGCATCCGAACTGGGTGTCGCGGTGACTGCCGTGAAGTGCGACATTAGCCAGGAGGCGGACGTCAAGCGGGCTGCAGCAGAGGCGTTTGCGCGCTGGGAGAGTGTTGATGTGCTGGTCAATAACGCCGGCATAGAGTTGAACAAGGCCTACGACGAGGCCACGACGGATGAGTGGGACCGGGTGATCCACACCAACCTCCGGGGTCCGTGGCTGTTCTGCAAGTACATCGTTCCCGGCATGGTCAAGCGTGGCTCGGGCAGCGTGGTCAATGTCTCGTCCCTGAACGGCCTCGTCGGCTTCCCCCTGTCCACCACTTATGGCAGCGCCAAGGGCGGGCTGGTGGTGTTTACGCGGGACATGGCGATCGAGCTGGCCACCTCGGGTGTGCGGTTCAACTGCGTCTGCCCCGGCGTGATTGCGACGCCGATGATGGACCGCTGGACCAAACTGATGCCCGACCAGGCCGAAGCCCAGGCCATGTTGCGCGGCGTCATGCCGATTGGGCGCCTGGGTGAAGCGGCGGAGGTCGCGGCAGCGATACTGTTCTTTGCCTCCGACGATTCCACCCTGTGCCAGGGCTCGGTGCTGTCCGTCGATGGCGGGTTCACCGCGCAGTAGTGCATCTGCTGCATTCACAAACAGCCACAGACACCCGGAGATCGCAATGAAAACGAGTCTGGTAGCCATCGCATTGGCCCTGGCGCCCGCTCTTGCCGGTGCAGCGCAGCCCCAAATGCTTGAGGTGCTCTCCCTGGAGCAGGCACAGCGCCTGGTTGCCGGTTGCGAGCGCTATGCGCAGGAGAATGAGCTCGCGCCACTGTCGATGGCCGTTTACGATGCCGCCGGTAATCTGAAACTGTTCGCGCGCCAGGACGGCACCACGTTGGCCACTGTTGACTTTGCGCACATTAAAGGCCGCACCGCGGCGGTAACCGCGCTGGCCACCAGCGAGCTGGCAAAGATCGAATTCGCGGACAAAACCCGGCCATTGGGAATCGGCCATGTTCAGGGTCTAACGATAGTGCAGGGCGGAGTGCCCGTGCGCTCGTCTTCGGGACAGCACCTCGGGGGGTTTGGTGTCTCCGGGGCGCCGGCTGCGCAGGACGAAGCCTGTGGCCTGGCGGGAGCTGAAGCTATGCTGGCGTCCGGCAGCTGACCACCGGTGCCGGGGGCTGCGTGGCAGCGACCCGGTTAACCGGTCGCAGTAGTCGGCCGGGCTCAGCCCTCGACGATATTCTTGGGCAGCTTGCCCTCCCAGGCCTGCTTGAAAAACTCGCCATCACCGATAAACAGCAGCTGGTCGTCCTTGTCGATGTAGGAGACCGGGCCGTGGCCGATGTACAGGAACTCGGTCACTTCGCCTTCGCCGGAAGCTTCCTCGTGAATCTCGCCGATCTGTTCGTAGCCGTAGACCCCGGCCCCGGCTTCACCGCGCTCGAATTTCAATACCCCCTTGGTGATGAAAAACTCCGCGGGCGTGATGTGTTTGTGGCGGGCGAATTTCACCCCGGGTTGCAGCTGGACGTACAGCACCCAGTCACCGGTGACGTCGCAGTAGCGCAGCAGCTTGAACTTGACCCCTTCACCGAGGGGAACCCAGTCAATCTGGTTGATGTCCGCCAGCATTGCCCCGCGAACGCCCGGATCGTGATTTTCTTTTGCTGTGCCGTAGGCCATGGTGGTGTGGTCCTGGTGGATTGCGTTGGATGAGCGCTCAGTTACTGCCGGCCCGCAGGCCCTCGTTGGAGATATCCGCGCTGGCGGTCTGCTGGTTCAGGTCGCGCAGGAACTCGTGATTCAGCACAAAGCGGATGTCGCCTGCATCGTCGGTAAACGCCACCGCGCCGTGGCCCATGAACAGGTACTCGGTAGGCACCTCGCAGCGGGCCTCGTTGTGCCGGGAGCCAATCGGCTCATAGCCGTAGGTACCCTCCGGCGCCGAACCCACATCGTAGAGCAGTTCGCCCTTGGTAACGAAGTACTGTCCGTGCCCCAGGTGCCAGTGGGGTGCGAAGGTCGCTCCCGGCTCCATGCTGACCCACAGGACCCAGTCCCCCGTCTCTTCGCTGTAGCGCAGCAGCTTGATACGGGTTCCCGTGCCGAGTTCCACGAAGGGCACGTCCTTGAGGTTGACGATCAGGTCGCCGGTGACACCGGGGTTGTGGGCAGCTTGCATGGTCATGATCTCGATTATGCTTGTTATGTAATTTGAATATGATTCAAAATCATAGGCAGGGCCGCGCCGCCTGTCAAGGCGGGATTGCGCAGCGTCAGCCCCGCCGCAGAGCGTTCAGCCAGGCCTAGTCCAGGGCGAACACATACAGTGCCTGGCCGCCGGTGGGCTGGTAGATATCCGGGCTCACGACAGCGGTCATGGCGCGGAAGACGCCGATCCCCGTGGGCACTGCCAGGTACTGCTTGCCGGCGACGCTGTAGGTAATGGGGTAGCCGTGCAGCGGCGCGCCGAGGCGGGTCTGCCATTGCTGCTTCCCGGTCTTCACATCGAAGGCCTTGAAGTAGCGGTCGAGGTCGCCGATAAACACCAGTCCGCCACCCGTGGTGAGGGCGCCGGTGAGGAACATGGCCCGCTGCTGGTGGACCCAGGTCTCGCGCATGCTGCGCACATCCCAGGCCGCCAGGCGCCCCAGCATCCCGTCAACCCCGGGCATTTCGTAGGTGCGCGAGTCCGCGCCGTAGCCGCCGGAGCCCGGTTCCTGGGCCACCTCCCGCCCGATCATGTCCGAGCACAGCTGGTGCAGGGGGATTATCAGGTTGCCGGTTTCCGGGCTGTAGGCCGAGGCCTGCCAGTTGTGGCCGCCGTAGATTCCGGGGCAGGCTTCGATGGTATCGCCGACGCCGGCGGCGACGATGTCGTCCCGGTAGCGCACCACGCCGCGTACCTTGTCGATCTCCGCGTAGATGGTCTGGGGCAGGGTCTCGGCTACGCTGACATACTCGCCCGTGGCGCGGTCCAGCTGCCACAGCAGGCCATCCTTGCCGATAGTGAACACTCGCTTCTTGCCGTCAACATCGATCAGTACCCGCTCGAAGCCGACTTCCATGTCGATGGTCTCACCCGGGATATGCTGGAAGTACCAGGCCAGCTCGCCGGTATCCGGACGCAGGGCGAGGGTGGAATTGGTATACAGGGCGGCGTCGGCAACGGCCATGCCGCGGCTGGCGGCCACCCAGGGCTTGGCCTGGGAGGTGCCGAGGATGAACAGCTTCAGATCCGGGTCATAGGAGCCGGCAATCCAGCTGTCGCCGCCGGCGCGCATCTCGGCGGGCAGCCCGGCCCAGGTGTCACCTCCGGGAGTTCCGGGCAGGGCGATGGTGGAGGTGCGCCACAGCTCTTCACCGGTGTCGGCATCGTGGCCGGTGATGAAGCAGCCATCCTCCTTGTACCATTCGCAACCGTTGATCCCGCTCAGGACCACGCCGTCGCCAATGATGGGGCCGGCAGTGTGGGTGTAACCCTGCTCGTAATCGGCTTTTGGCGTGCGCCAGACTTCCCTGCCGGTGCGGGCATCGACGGCGACGATGGCCGCGTCGTAGGTGGCCATGTACAGTTTGTCGCCGTAGATGGCGATGTTGCGCACGGGGCCGCCCAGGGTCCGCGACGCTTCCGGGAAGGTGTAGCCGTACTCCCAGATCAATTCGCCGCTGTCGGCCGCGACGGCCTGGATCACGTTGCCCGGGTGGGTCAGGTACATGATGCCGTTGTGCACCAGCGGCGTGACCTGGTTGCTGCCCTCTTTCATGGTCATGACCCAGGCCAGCTTGAGGTCAGCGACGGTGTCCCGGTTGATCTGCCGCAACGGGCTGTAGCCCTGGCCATCAAGGGTGCGCCGCCAGCTGAGCCAGTCGCTGGCGGGCGGGTTGCGCAGCTGTGCAGCGGTGACCGGCCGGAAATTCTCCACCTCCCGGTTCTTGAAACCGCCGCGGGTGCGGGCATCGGCATCAATACTGCCGGCGGCGTCGAAAGCGACCCAGGAAACCACCTCCGAACCGTCCGCGGCCGCGAGAAGGGCCGGGGCGCTGGTGAACAGGAGGCTTTCCGGGTCACCGGCTTCCCGGTTGGCCTCGATCAGCCAGGCGGCAATGGCCGCCTGCTGGGCATCGCTCAGCTTGCCGGCGCCGCCCGGGGGCATGTTGGCGCGGTTGTAGGCCAGCAGCGCCATGGCTTCCCGCGTGCTCCACTGGGCCAGGAAACCGGGGCCCTTGAGAGTGTGGCCGTGGGCGGAACCGCGCAGGTTGAGACCGTGGCAGGTGGCACAGTGTTCAGCGTACAGCGCCTCGCCACTGGCGGCGAGGTCGGTGTCTGCCCGCGCCTGTGTGCCGAGGGTGGTGGCTGCGGCAAGGGCAGCGGCTGCCACAGCAAATGTAACGTGTTTCCCGAGCAGCGTGTTCATGCGCTGTAGCCTCCGTCGATACCGATGATTTGTCCGTTGATGTAGCCCGCCTGGTCGCTGAGCAGGAATGCCGCCAGGGCGGAGACCTCTTCGGGGCGACCCATGCGCGGCATGGGGGTCTTGTCCAGGCAGTCCCTGATCACAGACTCAGCCACCGGGTCCGCGGTGAAGGAGCTGTGGACAATGCCGGCGTCGATGACTCCGGGGGCAATACCGTTGATACGTACGTTCTGCGGGCCCAGCTCCCGCGCCAGCTGGCGCACGATGCCCATAATGGCGGTCTTGGGGATGCCGGACATGGCGTCGTTTTCGAGGGTGCGCAGAACCGCCGTGGTGAGCAGCTGCAGGATCGCGCCGCCGCCAGTGGCCGCGAACAACTTGCCCGCGGTGGTCAGCAGGTTGAATGCGCCCTCCACATCTGTGGTCATGATATGGCGAAACTCGGCGCTGCTGATCTCGGTGAGCGGCCGCAGCGGAATGGCGGGGCCGGTGGCATTGACGACCCCGGCCAGTCCCGCGCCCAGGCTGCAGGCATGCTCTAGAAAATCCTGAACCTGTTGCTCGTTGCAGAGGTTGA
>JBFHFJ010000183.1:0-6829 GCA_041583655.1 Haliea sp.
GCTCCCTGACTACAAAGTCTTCCGGGAGCGTGCGGATTATTCCCCGCACTGGCAGATCCGGCGCTGTCCTGGGCCGCGGGGCAATCACGGAGTGGCGGCGACCAGCAATACCACGGCGTGGGCAGCGATACCCTCGCCGCGACCGGTATAACCCAGCTTCTCGGTAGTGGTCGCCTTAACATTGACCTGGTGCTCCGCTGCCAGCAGGTCCCTGGCCAGGTTCGCGCGCATGGCATCCACATGCGGCGCCATGCGCGGCGCCTCGGCAATCAGGGTGGCATCCATATTGCCCAGCACCCAGCCCTCGGCCCGCACCTGCGCCGCGACTTTGCGCAGCAGTACCCGGCTGTCGACACCGGCCAGGGCCGGGTCCGTATCCGGGAAGTGGCGACCGATATCGCCGCGACCGATTGCGCCCAGCAGTGCATCGCAGAGCGCATGAATCAGCACATCACCATCCGAATGCGCCACCAGGCCCTGGCTGTGGGGAATGGCCACCCCACCGAGGATGACTTCAGAGCCCGGGCCAAAGCGGTGTACATCAAATCCATGCCCTATCCGCATGCCAGTCATCCTGTTGTCGGTTGCCCCAGATAGAACGCAGCCAGTACCAGGTCCTCCGGCACGGTTACCTTGAGATTGCGGGAAGCCCCCGGTACCACCGCCACCGGGTGCCCGGCCTGCTCCATGGCGGAGGCTTCATCGGTAATGGCAACGCCTGACTTCAGCGCGTGCTCAAGGGCGGCGGCCAATTCGCCGAGACGGAACATCTGCGGCGTCTGCGCGCGCCAGAGTTGGCTCCGGTCCACGGTTCCCAGCACGTGCCCCCCGGCATCCACCCGTTTGAGCGTATCTACCACGGGCTCCGCCAGCAGGGCCCCGGTACCGGTGCTCAATACCCGGGCCACCAGGCGTTCGCCATCCGCGGGCGAGAGGCAGGGGCGCGCCGCATCGTGCACCAGCACCCAATCCTCCTCATGTGCAAATTCTTGCAAGACCCGCAGTGCCGCGAGCACCGAGTCGGCGCGCCGGGCACCGCCCACCGCCAGTCGCACACGTTGATCGGCGAGCCCGCCTGGGGGCGCCTCCCCGGCGCCGAGCGCGACCACGACCATTTCCACCGCGGAGATGGCCAACAACGCATCGAGGCTGTGCTGGAGCAGGCTCTTGCCCCCAACCTCGAGGTATTGCTTGGGTCGGGAGGCTTCCATCCGGGCGCCCACACCGGCTGCCGGTATGACACCCCAGCAGCGCACGGCCGTCTTCATTCCAGCTCCGTGCCCCGACCGGTTCCGACGGGAGCGCCGGGAGTGACGTCGCTGCCTATGGTGGTCGCCGGGCGCTCGGATTCGGGCACAAGCTGGTAGAACATCTCACCTTCCCGCACCAGTCCAAGCTGCTCCCGGGCACGCTGTTCAAGACCGTCGTTGCCGGTCTGCAGGTCCAGCACTTCCCTCTCCAGTACGCCGTTGCGCTCGCGCAGTTCGCGGTTGATGGCCTGCTGGGCTTCAACCTCCTGCAGCAGCCGGTGCTTCTCCGCCAGGCTGCCCTCCGCAATCCAGAGGCGATACTGCAGCACGCCAAACAGGACGAGAAGCGCAACCAGCAGGTATTTCATCGCGGTGACAACCAGCTTGCCCGGGGTGAACTAGCGGCGACCGGCGATTTCCGCCAGACCGCGGTACGGGGCGCGCCCGGCAAGTTCAGCCTCGATTCGCAGCAGGCGGTTATATTTGGCCACCCGGTCCGAGCGGCACAGGGAGCCGGTCTTGATCTGGCCGGCGGCCGTGGCCACCGCAAGATCGGCGATCGTGGTGTCCTCGGTTTCGCCGGAGCGGTGGGAAATCACCGCGGTATAGCCCGCCTGCCGGGCCATGGCGATGGCATCCAGGGTCTCCGAAAGACTGCCGATCTGGTTGAACTTGATGAGAATGGAGTTGGCCACGCCGCGCTCGATACCCTGCTTGAGGATCTGCGTGTTGGTGACGAACAGGTCATCGCCTACCAGCTGCACCCGGTCGCCTATCTTCTCAGTCAGCAGCTTCCAGCCGTCCCAGTCGGACTCATCGAGACCGTCCTCGATGGACACAATGGGGTGACCGGCGGCGAGTTCGGCAAGATAGTCGGTAAATTCTTCGCTGCTGAAACGCTTGCCCTCGCCGGCGAGGTCGTAAATACCGTCGTGGTAGAACTCCGACGCGGCGCAATCCAGGGCCAGGGTGATGTCGCGGCCGAGTTTGTACCCCGCCTTGTCGACAGCCAGGGCGATCACTTCCAGTGCCGCCTCATTGGACGGCAGGTTGGGGGCAAAACCGCCCTCGTCCCCGACCGCGGTACTCAGGCCGCGGGCGGCCAGCACTTTTTTCAGTTGCTGGAAAATCTCCGCGCCGGCCCGCAGCGCCTCGGCGAAGGTTGGTGCGGCGACCGGCTGCACCATGAACTCCTGGATGTCGACATTATTGTCTGCGTGTTCACCGCCATTGAGAATATTCATCATCGGCACCGGCATGGTGAGCGCGCTGCTGCCGTTGAGCTCTGCGATGTGCTGGTACAGGGGAACCTTGCGGGACTGGGCCGCGGCCCGGGCCGCAGCCACGGACACCGCGAGAAACGCGTTGGCGCCGAACCTCGCCTTGTTCTCGGTACCGTCGGCCTCGATCATGGCCGCGTCCAGTTCGCGCTGCTGCACGGGGTCCCGCCCCAGCAGCAGCTCCCGAATGGGCCCGTTGACGTTACCGACCGCAGTCAGGACACCCTTGCCCAGGTAGCGCTGGCTGTCTCCATCGCGCAACTCCAGCGCCTCGCGGGAACCGGTCGACGCCCCGGATGGCGCACAGGCCACACCGACCGCGCCTCCACTGAGGGTCACCTCGGCCATGACTGTCGGATTGCCGCGGGAATCCATGATTTCAAAGGCCTGTACATTGGCAATCTTGCTCATTGCGTAAACTCCAGTTGGCAAATACTTATTCGATAATCAGCGGGGGGAGGCTCTTGACCAGGTCGTCAACCGCCTTGACCTGGGTGAGGAAAGGTTTGAGCTGGTGCAGCGGCAGCGCGCTGGGGCCATCACAGAGCGCCTTCGCGGGCTCCGGATGCGCCTCCAGAAACAGTCCCGCGAGCCCGGTTGCCATGCCGGCTCGAGCCAGCTCCAGCACCTGCTCACGGCGCCCGCCGGAGGCCGCGCCCAGGGGGTCCCGGCATTGCAGCGCGTGGGTAACATCAAAAACCAGCGGGATGTCGCCACAGGTCCGCTTCATGACGCCAAAGCCCAGCATGTCCACCACGAGGTTGTCGTAGCCAAAATTGCTGCCGCGCTCACAAATCAGCAGGCGATCGTTGCCGCACTCGCGAAACTTCTCAGCCACATTGGCCATCTGCGAGGGGCTCAGGAACTGCGGTTTCTTGATATTGATAATCGCGCCAGTCGCGGCCATGGCCATCACCAGGTCGGTCTGCCGTGCCAGGAAGGCAGGCAGCTGGATGATATCGCAGACTGCCGCCGCTGGGGCCGCCTGTTCCGGGGCATGCACATCGGTAATCACAGGCACGCCGAATTGCGCCTTCACCTCCGCCAGGATCGCCAGCCCCTGCTCCAGGCCGGGGCCGCGAAAAGAGTGAATGGAAGAACGGTTGGCCTTGTCGTAGGACGCCTTGAACACCAGCGGAATATCCAGCTCCGCACAGACGGCGACATAATGCTCCGCTACCCGCAGGGCAAAGTCCCTGCTTTCCAGCACGTTGACACCGCCGAGCAGGACAAAGGGCGCGTTGTTGGCGATGGGCACTGTGCCCAGCTGTACGGTCTGCAGCGTCACCTGTGCGTCTCCGGCAGTGGTTCAGCCCTGGGCATGGGCGAGCGCGGCCTCGATATAGCTGGTGAACAGCGGATGTCCGCCGCGCGGACGGGAGGTGAACTCCGGGTGGAACTGGCAGGCCACGAACCAGGGGTGCTCCGGCAGCTCGATCATTTCCACCAGGGCACGATCCGCGGACCAGCCGCCGATGCGAATGCCCGCGCTGACCAGTTGGTCGACGTAGTTGTTGTTGATTTCATAGCGATGGCGATGGCGCTCCAGCACTGTGTCTGCACCGTAGATCTCGCGAGCCCTGGAGCCGGGTTCGAGGTAACAGGTCTGGGCTCCGAGGCGCATGGTACCGCCCAGGTCGGAGCTGGCATCGCGCTGCTGGGTGGAGCCATCCGCGTTTTGCCACACCGAGATCAGCGCCACGATAGGGTGCGGCGTGGCGGCTTGCATCTCGGTGGAATTGGCGTCCTCCAGGCCGCACACATTGCGCGCGTATTCGATCAGCGCGACATGCATACCCAGGCAAATGCCCAGGAACGGGATGTTGTGCTCACGGGCATAGCGCACGGCGGTTATCTTGCCCTCCACACCGCGATCGCCAAAGCCCCCCGGCACCAGGATGGCATCGGCCTGCGCCAGCACGCCGGTGCCATCGCGCTCGATATCCTCGGCGTCGATATAATCGACCTGTATTTCCACCAGGGTTTGCAGGCCCGCGTGCTTGAGCGATTCATTCAGCGACTTGTAGGCATCCAGCAGGTCCATGTATTTGCCCACCATGGCCACACGCACAGTGCCGCGGGGCTCGGCGAACTCCCGGCGCAGGACGTCTTCCCACTCCGCAAGGTCCGCCGGGGGACAGTCGATACCGAAGCGCTCGACCACGAACTGGTCGAGGCCGTAGGTGTGCAGCATGCCCGGAATGCGGTAGATGGAATCCGCATCCAGCAGCGGGATCACCGCGCGCTCCTCGACGTTGGTGAACAGGGAGATCTTCTTGCAGGCACTCTCCTCGATGGGAACCGCGCAACGACACAGCAGAATATCCGGCTGCAGGCCGATTGAACGCAACTCCTTGACCGAGTGCTGGGTCGGCTTGGTCTTGATTTCCCCGGCCGTGGCGATATACGGCACCAGGGTCAGGTGCATCAGCAACGCGCGACTAGAGCCCACCTCAACCCGCAACTGGCGGGCCGCTTCGAGAAAGGGCAGGCTCTCGATATCACCGACCGTGCCGCCGATCTCCACAATCGCGACGTCGGCATCGCCCGCGCCAAGGACGACCCGGCGCTTGATCTCATCGGTTATGTGGGGGATGACCTGCACCGTGCCGCCGAGGTAATCACCACGACGCTCTTTTTTCAGGACGGTGTTGTACACCCTGCCCGTGGTGAAATTGTTGCTGCGCTTCATCGTGGTGCGGGTAAAGCGCTCGTAGTGACCGAGGTCGAGATCGGTCTCCGCACCGTCTTCTGTCACGAACACTTCCCCGTGCTGGAAAGGACTCATGGTGCCGGGGTCGACGTTGATATAGGGGTCCAGCTTGAGCAGGGTGACCCGGATGCCGCGCGCCTCCAGAATCGCCGCCAGGGATGCGGCTGCAATCCCTTTGCCCAAAGAGGAAACCACACCGCCGGTGACGAAGACATATCGCGTCATGAAAAACCTTTATGTACGCTGTGAATATGGGCACTCAGGACCTGCGCAAAGCACCAGGCGGAGTGCCGGCGAAGTGCGCTTTTCCTGCGAAAAGATGGGAAATCAGGGTATCAGAAAGGGGCTGTCAGCTCAATCCGGGGAAGCGGAAGTATTTCGCCGCCACACCGGTCGCCAGGCTCCCGAACCGCCTCCGGCAACGGTGCGCGAAGAGACGCACAACCACAGGTCGCCCACCGCCACCAGCTCGTCTCCACGGTACAGCAGCGGCAGGCGTTCGCGCCACCAGGGCGGCACGCCCGCCTCCTGCAGCAATTTTTTCAGCCGCTGACTGCCCCCCACCCTGCCCAGTGGCCGGCAGCGCTCGCCTCCGCGGCGTCTGCACACCGTGAGGGACTCACCCGGCCGGAGCGCGACCCCGGGACCACTTCCCGCCGGTTCCAGCTCCAGACTGCCAGCACCGGGCAGCACCAGGGCCTCACCGGGGGCCAGCCGCCAGGGGCCATTGCCGAGGCAATTCTCATCCGCCGGCAGCAGGTATACGGCGTCCCCGAAACGGCGCAGGCACTGCCCGTTCCAGGCCAGCTCCGGACTGCCACCACCGGCCCGCAACTGGCGCAGGAATTCTTCGGTTGGCGGCCGCGGGGGCAGCGTCAATCCCAACCCACCCAACCATTGCTCAAGGAGCAGCCAGCCAGTACCGGAATCCTGCAACAGGCTGGCCACCGGGACGCCCGGGTCACCCAGACGCGACGTGCAGGTCGGCGGGGGCGGCAACAACCTGTCGAGGGTCGCCGCAGCGGAACCCAGCTGGCGAGCCGATCGCGTCACACTGCTGCGATATCCGGGCCAACGCCGGGCCAGCAGGGGCAGCACCTGGTGACGCAGGTAGTTGCGGTCGAAACCGGTGTCCGTGTTGGAGGGGTCCTCAATCCATTCCAGCTGATGCTGACGAGCGTAATCCTCCAACACCCCCCGCGGCCACGCCAGCAAAGGCCGCGACAGCGAACCGGGACCCAGGGACCGGGTCTCCGGCATTCCCTGCAGGCCGCGCAGACCTGCACCGCGCAACCAGCGCAAGAGCAGGGTCTCCACCTGATCATCCTGGTGATGGGCAAGAAACATCACATCTCCCGCCTGCAAGGTTGCCGAGAGAGCCCGGTAGCGAGCGTCCCGGGCAGCAGCCTCGGTACCCTTGCCCACGGCGTCCACCACCACGCTGCGCAGCAGCAACGGCACCCCAAGCGCGGCACAGACCCGCTCGCAGTGCCGCTCCCAGTCTGCCGCGGCGGCCTGCAGGTTGTGGTTGACGTGGACCGCGGTGAGAGACGGCGCGGCGGGGCTTTCCTCGCAGAAACGCTGCA
>JBFHFJ010000184.1:0-6823 GCA_041583655.1 Haliea sp.
GGGTGGTGGATATTGAGGGTGCGATAGGTCCCGCCAGCGCCGATCACCTGCTGCGCTCACTGGACAAGGCCGCGGAGGCCGGCGCCAGTGCGCTGGTGCTGCGCATCGACACTCCCGGCGGCCTGGATACCGCCATGTGCGACATGATCAAGGCGATCCTCGCTTCGCCCGTTCCGGTCATCGCCCATGTCGCACCCAGCGGCGCCCGCGCGGCCAGTGCCGGCACCTATTTGGTATATGCGAGCCACGTGGCCGCCATGGCGCCCGGCACCAACCTCGGAGCCGCCACCCCGGTGCAGATCGGCGGCAGCCCTGGCGTCCCGGGGCTGCCCGGTACGGAGGAGGCGCCGGAGGGGGATGCCCGGCCGGCACCCGGCAAGGGCAGCGCCATGGAACGCAAGATTGTCAACGACGCCGTGGCCTATATCCGCAGTCTCGCCCAGCTCCGCGGGCGCAATGGTGACTGGGCTGAACAGGCCGTGCGCGAGGGGGTGAGCCTGTCTGCCCAGGATGCTCTCGAGGCCGGGGTGATCGACCTCGTGGCTGACTCCACCGAGGCGCTGCTGGCGCTGCTGGACGGGCGCGAGATCAGCGTGGGCGAGAAGACGGTTGCGCTGCGCACCGCGGGAGTGCCCGTGGTCCAGCAACCCCTGGACTGGCGCAGCGAATTCCTCTCGGTCATCACCAATCCTAATATTGCCTATGTGCTCTTGCTGGTGGGTATTTATGGCCTGGTGATCGAATTCTACAATCCCGGGATCGGCCTGCCGGGGATCGTCGGGGCCATGAGCCTGCTGATCGCTCTCTACGCCCTGCAGATGCTGCCGATCAGCTATGCCGGCATGGGCCTTATCCTGCTGGGCATCGCCCTGATGGCTGCGGAGGCCTTCGCCCCCAGTTTCGGTGTGCTCGGCGTGGGCGGCGTGGCCGCATTCGTCACCGGTTCGGTGATGCTGATGGATACCAACCTGCCCGCTTTCCAGCTGGCCCTGCCGATGATTGTCGCGGTGACCGTGTTCAGCGCCGGACTGCTGGTATTTGCCCTGGGCATGATCCTGCGTGGACGCAAGCGGGCGGTGGTATCCGGGGTGGAGCACCTGGTGGGCGCCACCGCGACCGTAAGCCGGGTCAAGGGCAAAGAGGCCTGGGTCTGGCTGGATGGCGAGGTCTGGCATGCCCGCAGCGATGAACCGCTGGCGGTCGATGACACAGTCACGGTATTGGCGCTGGAAGGCCTTACCGTCCTGGTAACCAAGCAGGCGGTAGCAACCGCAAAGGAGTAGGCAACAATGTTCGAGATGCAAACGTTTGGCGGCGTCCTCCTGGTACTGGTCATCGCGCTGTTGCTGTCCATGTTCCGGGTACTGCGCGAATACGAGCGCGGGGTGATCTTCATGCTCGGGCGCTTCTACAGGGTCAAGGGGCCGGGTCTGATCGTGATCATTCCCATCCTGCAGCAGATGGTGCGGGTGGATTTGCGGACCCTGGTGATGGATGTGCCGACCCAGGACGTGATCTCCCGGGACAATGTCTCGGTGCAGGTCAACGCGGTCATCTATTTCCGCGTGGTCGATCCCGAGCGGGCGATCATCCAGGTGGAGAATTACCTGGAGGCGACCAGCCAGCTGTCCCAGACCACACTGCGTTCAGTACTGGGCCAGCACGAACTCGATGATATGCTGGCGGAGCGGGACCGTCTCAACGACGATATCCAGGGTATTCTCGACAAGCAGACCGAGGCCTGGGGCGTGAAGGTTGCCAATGTCGAGATCAAGCACGTGGACCTGAACGAGTCCATGGTGCGGGCGATCGCCAAGCAGGCCGAGGCCGAGCGGGAGCGGCGGGCCAAGGTCATACACGCCATGGGTGAGGCGGAGGCCGCGGAGAAACTGGCCGAGGCTGCGAAGATGCTGGCGACCGAGGAGTCCGCTATCCAGCTGCGCTACCTGCAGACGCTGGTGGAAATTGCCGGCGACAAGAGCTCCACCATTGTCTTCCCCCTGCCGGTGGATATCATGAAGAAATTTACGTGAACGTAACCCCAGCGAGAGAACGTATGCAGTGTATTGAAATAAGCCAGCCCGGCGGCCCCGAAGTCCTGGTCCTGGCGGAGCGCGAAGCGCCCCGCCCCGGCGCCGGGGAGCTGTTGATCGAGGTCGTGGCCGCGGGCGTCAACCGCCCCGACGTCATCCAGCGCCTGGGCCTGTATCCGCCGCCTCCGGATGCCTCGGACCTGCCGGGTCTGGAGGTGTCCGGGACGGTGGCGGCGGTGGGAGCAGGCGTGTCGGGCTGGAGCAAGGGCGACCGGGTCTGCGCCCTGACCAACGGCGGTGGTTACGCGGAGTATGTGACCGCGCCGGCGGGGCAATGCCTGCCGGTGCCGCGCGAGTTGGATCTGCTGGCCGCCGCGGGGCTGCCGGAAACCTGCTTCACGGTATGGACCAATGTCTTCGACCGCGGTCGCCTGCAGCCCGGAGAGAGCCTGCTGGTGCATGGCGGCAGTTCGGGTATCGGCACCACCGCAATCCAGATAGCCCGCGCGTTGGGGTCCACGGTCTACGCCACCGCTGGCAGCGAGGAGAAGTGCCAGGCCTGCGTGGAGCTCGGCGCGGCCCGGGCGGTAAACTACCGGGAGGAGAACTTCCTGGACGTATTCACCCAGGAGACCGAGGGCGCCGGGGTGAACGTCATCCTGGACATGGTGGGCGGTGACTACATCAATCGCAATTTCCAGCTCGCGGCCCTGGATGGGCGCATTGTCAATATCGCGTTCCAGGCGGGCTTCGAGGCCACGGTCAATTTCGTGCCGGTGCTGCGCAAGCGCCTCACCCTCACGGCCTCTACCCTGAGGCCACAGTCCAGTGCCGCCAAGGCGGCGATCGCCGCCGGTCTGCGTGAGCATGTCTGGCCGTTACTGGTACAAGGCAAGTTCAAGCCGGTGATCGCGGCAACCTTTCCCCTCGCCGAGGCGAGCGCTGCCCACGAGCTGATGGAGAGCAGTCGCCACATTGGCAAGATCATTCTCCAGGTACGGTAACCCCCGGCAGAGCGCTCTCGGTGGCCTCTGCCCAGGCCTGGAACGTGGCATATTCCGCCGCCAGGGCGTCGGGAATGCGCTCGTAGGCCTCGGCGAAGCTGCGCAGGTCCGGGTCGCAGATGAAGGCCATGGAGGCGTCGTCGCCGCCGCTGTCGACGCCGAAGTCGGCATACAGGTCGTTGATGTCGCGCAGGTTTTCGCAGGCCAGCATCAGCTCGTAGCCGGTGACCCCCACGACCACGGCCCAGCCCAGGTAGGGCACGGCCCCCGCGGGCAGCGAACCGACGCTGGCGCTGGCGCTCTGGAATGTGCGCTGGCGGATCGCGCTGCCCACCGCCTGGATTCGCTCGCCGATGGCATCACTGCGGGCCAGCGCTGTTGCCAGCTGCAGGTCCTGCTCCCTGCGTTTCTGTTCCATGTCGACGTAGACGGTGCCCACGCCGGCCTCATCCAGCCAGTGGGCGACGGCGGCAGTGGCGGGTCGCCAGGTCAGGGTGAGGATGTTGCCGGCCAGTAGCAGCGGAATGATGATGGTCCAGGCGATCCGGGAAAAGAAATGGCCCATGTTGCGTACCCCTTATTGTTGTGGTCGTTCAGTTGAATAGCCAGGGCGCAAGCTCAGCGCGGTTTGCCACCACGATCTGTTGCGCCATTGGATCATCCTGCGCTGTATCCGAATCGATATGCAACAGCTTGAGCGCATAGGGCACCAGCTTGCCGCGCACCGTGATCGTCAGCGAGCCCTGTTGCATGCCGTAATCGCTTTCCACCACCTGGCGCTGGTCTTCGCGCAGGCGCGGGTCGGGGATGATGCGCAGGGTGACCTGTGTGTTCCATTCGCTGTCCCCGGCAACGCCGCGATCAGAGGCGTCGAGAATTTCCGGAATGTCCCGGAATCGGCTGAGCACAAAGTCGCGGTACTCCTGGTTCTTCTCACACCAGGCTCGCACGTGCCAGCGCAGGCCGGTGTAGACCAGCGTGTGGGGGACGATGATGCGCCCCTCCCGGTCCGGATGCTGGATGGAGACATAGTCCACCTCCAGGCGTTTCTGCTGCCGGGCTGCCTGCATGATCGGGCGCAGTACCTCCGGCCTGACATCGCGCACGGGCACCGACAGCACTTCCACATTGGCCACGTTCAGGGCCAGCGATTCGAAGACGTTGGAGAGCTCGTTGTTGCGCGCCATCAGGTGCAGGTATTCATCCGCAACGCCCTGGGTGACGCGGGGCGTGAAACCGGCTGTGGGGGTATAGCCCTTGAGCGACTTGTCGTACAGCAGGTTGCCGGGGCCGATCTGCCGGATGTAGCTGTTGATATCCTTGCTGGCCTGTTGCCGGCCGATTCCGAAGGTCTCGCAGAGGTGACGGGTGGTGAGGCGCCCCTCCCAGAGAGCTATGGTTTCGATGAAACGATAGCGGACCAGGAGGTCCCAGCGAATGGGCCACTTGCCGTGGCTGGCGGTGATCACGCTGCGGTAGCTCCCCTTGCCGGCAGAATGCCTGTATCGTACACCGACATGTCGCCCGCGAACATAGAGCAGAACGCAATGACCGACAGCAGGCCCGATCTGGCGGACCTATACCGCCTGGCCACACGGTTGGAACAGGACCGGGCACAGCCCGTGTCCGCGTTGCGGGAACGTGACCGGGCGGCGGCCTCCGGGCTTGCCGCGACCGCCCCGTTGCCGCGCCTCCTGCACTGGCTCGATAGTGTGTCGTCGCCGGCGGACGAGTCTGCGACGGGCTCGGGCGTGCAGCCTGTCTCTGCGGCATCGGTGGCGCTGCTGGCCCGCCTGCTGGCGCTGGTAGGAGGCTTCGCCACCATGGCGGGTTTTCTCTTCGGCAGCGAGCGGGCACTGGTGAATATATTCCTGTTCCTCGCGATATTCGTGTTGCTGCAGTTTGCGCTCAGCCTGCTGGGGGCGGTGTTGATGTGGCGTACGGTCAGCGGCCACGTGCCGATGGCGCTGCCGCTGCATCCCGGGCGCTGGATCGTACAGCGCAGCCTGCCGGACCGACGCACTCTGCGGGAAGCGCAGCCGGTCCTGCGCATGCTATTCCTGCGTTACGGGCAGGAACTGGGTGCCCTGTTCACCGTGGGCGCGGCGCTGGCCTTCCTGCTGGTACCTGCACTGGGCGAATTCAGTTTCGTCTGGGGCTCCACATTCAATCCTGGCACCGGGCTGGTGCAGCGCATGACGGAGATTCTGGCGCTGCCCTGGTCCGGCTGGCTGCCGCTGGCCACGGTGTCGCCGGAGGTGGTGGCTAACAGCCGCTTTCACCCGGCAGCCACGGCCCTCGACCGCAGCGTCATTGAAAGCATGCGCGGCTGGTGGTCGTTCCTCTGGGCCTGCCTGCTGGTCTATGCGCTGCTGCCCCGCCTGCTGCTGTGGGTCCTGTCGCGCCTGTTTTCCCGCCGCCTGCTGGTGCGCAGCTTTCTTCACTATCCCGGGGCAGAGCAGGTGCTGGCCCGAATGCAGGCACCGCTGGTCAACACGCGCGGTGTTCCGCAGAGCGGCGCCTCGCCGGTGGCGCAGGTGGATCCCGCGCCGCTGGGTATTGCAGTGCCGGATACCCGGTTGCTGGTTCTGGACTACGGCGGAGCGCTGGGTCCGGGGGGAACCGCGGACTTCGAGGAGCTTCAGGCCCTGGCCCCGGAACAGGTTCTGGTGGTCGGCGTTGCCGCGTTGCAGGCCGACCTGGCCAGGCTGCAGGCACTGCCGGTATCCGCCAGCGAGCGCCTGCTGCTCGTGGTCAAGGCCTGGGAGCCGCCGCTGGCGGAACTGCGCGACCTGCTCGAGCCCCTGGCCGGGGTGCCGCGCTGCACGGTCCTGCTCGCGCCACTGCCCGGCAAGTCAATTCCCCACCGCAAGGTGGAAGACTGGCGCAGCTTTGTACGCTCTCTGCCCTTCGCCAGTGTCGATGTGCAGCTGTTGAACCGGGTGCAGCGCTGATGGCGGCTCCGCGGATGACAGCCCCCGTATTCGCCGTGGTCGGGCGCCCCAACAAGGGCAAGTCGAGTATCGTCGCGACCCTGGCACGGGACGACTCGGTGTTTATTGACGCCCGTGCCGGTTCCACCCGCGACGCCCGGGAGTTTCCCATGCGCGTGGATCAGCAGACCCTCTATGTGCTGGTGGATACGCCCGGCATCCAGCGCGCCCGCGCAGTACTGGACTGGCTGCAGGCGAACAGCGCCGATGCCGCCTCGCGACCCGCCGCGGTGCGCGAGTTCGTGCAGGCGCACCGTGCCGACCCGCGTTTCCACGATGAGTGTGAGCTGCTGCAGCCCATCGTCAACGGCGCCGGCATTATCTATGTGGTGGATGGCTCGGTGCCCTTCAGTGCCGACTACGAAGCGGAGATGGAGATCCTGCGCTGGACCGGCAGGCCCAGCCTGGCGCTGATCAACCCCATCGACAGCGAAGACTTCGCCGCGGACTGGACCGCGGGACTGGGCCAGTATTTCCGCACTGTGCGCCAGTTCGACGCCCAGCGCGCGGAATTGACCAAGCAGCTGGAGCTGCTGGAACTGTTCGGGCACCTAGACCCGGCCTGGCGCGGCGCGCTGTCCCGGGCGGTGACGGTGCTCCGCGACGAGCGCGCGGGTCAGCACCGTGCCGCCAGCCTGCTGATCGCCGACCTGCTGGTCGAGGCCGTTACCTGGGAGACCTCGCAGAAAGTGCCGCGGGGGGTGCCGGTGGAGCCGGTGCAGGCCCTGCTGTTCAAGCGTTATCAGCAGCACCTGGCGGAGCGCGAGCGGCAGTGCCGACGCCAGGTGGAGGA
>JBFHFJ010000185.1:0-6802 GCA_041583655.1 Haliea sp.
TATCTTTGACTTCGCCAACCGCAAGGACAGGCTGGCGGAAGTAGAGCTGGAGCTGGCTGAGCCCAGCGTCTGGGACAACCCCGAGCGTGCCCAGGAACTGGGGCGCGAGCGTTCATCGCTGGAGCAGATCGTCTCCACCATTGAAAAGCTGGAGGGCGCCACCGGCGACGCCGCTGACCTGCTGGAGCTCGCCGCGCTGGAGGACGACGAGGGTACCGTCGGCGAAGTGAAGGCCGACATCGAGCGCCTGGTCAAGCTGCTGGAGCAGCTTGAATTTCGCCGCATGTTCAGCGGCGAGATGGATGCCGCCAACGCATTCCTTGATATCCAGGCGGGATCCGGTGGTACCGAGGCCCAGGACTGGGCGGAAATGCTGTTGCGGATGTATCTGCGCTGGGGCGAAGCCAGCGGCTTCAAGACCACACTGATTGAAGTATCTGCCGGCGAGGTGGCCGGCATCAAGAGCGCCACCATCCAGTTTGAAGGCGAGTACGCGTTCGGCTGGCTGCGCACGGAAACCGGCGTACACCGCCTCGTGCGGAAGTCACCCTTCGATTCCGGCAATCGTCGCCATACCTCCTTCGCCTCGGTATTCGTGTCGCCTGAGATCGATGACGACATCGAAATCGACATCAATCCGGCGGACCTGCGGGTGGATACCTATCGTTCCAGTGGCGCCGGTGGCCAGCACGTGAACAAGACCGACTCGGCGGTGCGACTCACCCACAACCCCACCGGAGTGGTGGTGTCCTGCCAGACCGAGCGCTCCCAGCACCAGAACCGCGACCGGGCGATGAAGCTGCTGCGGGCCAAGCTCTATGAGCTGGAGGTGCAGAAGCGCAACCAGGTCAAGCAGGCGACCGAGGACAGCAAGGCGGATATCGGCTGGGGCAGCCAGATTCGCTCCTATGTGCTGGACCAGTCGCGGATCAAGGATCTGCGCACCGGCGTCGAAACCAGCAACACCCAGGGGGTGCTGGACGGCGATATCGACCAGTTTATCGAGGCCTCGCTGAAGAAGGGGCTGTAGGACAAAGCATGAGTAACCAGGACCAGGCCGCCCGCGGCCCCGAGGACGAGAACAAGCTGATTGCCGAGCGGCGCGGCAAGCTGGCGCAGCTGCGCACCCAGCGCAATCCGTTTCCCAACGACTTCCGCCGTACCGGGCTCGCCGGTGAACTGCAGCGGGAGTATGGCGCCAGCAGCAAGGAACAGCTGGAGGAGGAAGATCGCCACTACGCGGTCGCCGGGCGCCTGATTCGCAATCGCGGGGCTTTCCTCCTGATCCAGGACGGATCGGGCCAGATCCAGCTGTACCTCAACCGCCAGGCCCTGGACGAGGCCACCCTGGCAGAGATCAAGAGCTGGGACCTGGGGGATATCGTCTGTGCCAGCGGACCGATCCACAAGTCCGGCAAGGGCGACCTCTATATCAACATGGCGCAGGCCCGACTGTTGACCAAGGCCCTGCGCCCGCTGCCGGACAAGTACCACGGCCTGGCGGACCAGGAGCTGCGCTACCGCCAGCGCTATGTAGACCTGATCGTGAACCCGGACTCCCGCGCGGTATTCCAGCTGCGCTCGCGGATCGTGCGCTTTATCCGCGACTACATGGACGGGCGCGGTTTCATGGAGGTGGAGACCCCCATGATGCAGGTGATTCCCGGCGGTGCGGCGGCGAAGCCTTTCGTGACTCACCACAATGCCCTGGATCTGGATATGTACCTGCGCATCGCGCCGGAGCTGTACCTGAAGCGGCTGGTGGTGGGCGGCTTCGAGCAGGTGTACGAGATCAACCGCAGCTTCCGCAACGAGGGCCTGTCTACCCGGCACAATCCCGAGTTCACCATGCTTGAGTTCTACTGGGCCTACGCGGACTACCGCGATGCGATGGACCTGACCGAGGACATGTTCCGGCAGCTGACCGCCACGGTCCTGGGCAGCACTACCGTGCACTACCAGGGCTCGGACTACGATTTCTCACAGCCATTCGCCCGGATATCGGTGTTTGATTCGATTCTCCACTACAACCCCGATATCACAGCTGCGCAGTTGGCTGACGAGCAGGGCGCACGCGCCATCGCCACCGCCCTGGGTATTCCCCTCAAGGACAGCTGGGGGCTGGGCAAGGTGCAGATCGAGATCTTCGAGAAGACCGTCGAGCATCGGCTGGACCAGCCCACCTTTATCACCGGCTACCCCACCGAGGTGTCGCCACTGGCGCGGCGCAGTGATGACGATCCCTTTGTCACCGATCGCTTCGAGTTCTTCGTCGGTGGCCGTGAACTGGCCAACGGCTTCTCCGAGCTCAACGATGCCGAGGACCAGGCGCAGCGTTTTCGCGACCAGGTAGCGGAAAAAGAAGCGGGTGACGAGGAGGCCATGCACTACGATTCCGACTATGTGCGCGCACTGGAGTATGGCATGCCGCCCACGGCGGGGGAGGGTATCGGCATCGACCGTCTGGTGATGTTGCTGACCGACTCTCCCTCGATTCGCGATGTGCTGCTGTTCCCGCACATGCGTCCGGAGTAGGGCGCGGCGCCCCCTTCGCCCTCACTGCGGGGGGTGTTACACTCACTTTATGACCATTGCTGCAAGGATCCACCTGTGACGGCAACCCTGCCCCCGCTGCTGGCGGTCGTTACCGCTCTGCTGTTGACGGCCTGTGTCACTGCGCCGGAAGCGTCCGGGCCTGCCGCTGCAGAAGGGGCGCCAGGTGCGACCGCTGCGCGGCCGACACCAGAGCTCACCCTCAACCTGGCGACCCGCGAGCAGTGCCAGTGCCAGCCTTCGCCCGAGCGTGATCAAACCTTTCTGGAGCGCGGCTACCAGGCCCTGGGCCAGGGTGACGCGGTGACTGCGCTGCAGCATTTCCAGCGTTACAAGCGGCTGGAGGCGGCGCCCGCGGCCCAGTGGGAGGCGGATGTCGCCATTGCCTACCTGGCCATGCTGCCCGACAGCCCCCTCTATGACCACGACGCCGCCGAACAGAGCCACCAGTCCCTGGCCAGACGCCTATTGCCTGAGATGCAGGTGCATACCACAGCATTGCTGATGCGGGACTCCCTGGCGGCCTTCGCCCTGCTGAACCGGCATATCGCCGATCTGGAAAGCAGCAATGCGACGCTCAAGGAAGACCTGGAAAAGCGTGAAGAGGCGATCAGGCGTCTGCGGGAGCTGACTCTGGGGCAATCGCGGGGATCTCAACCCTGAACTCGGCCCCCTCCCCGGGGGTGCTGCTCACACTGATCCGCCCGCCCATGAGCTCGCAGTACTCGCGACAGATTGCCAGCCCCAGCCCTGTGCCGCCGTAGTTGGCGCTGGTCGCGTTATCGGCCTGGACGAAGGCATTGAAAATGCGCCCCTGTTGATGCTCATCCATGCCGATGCCGGTATCCCGGACGCGAAAGTCCAGCCACGCGCTGGGGCCGCTGCCGGTGACGCTGGCGGTGAGGTAGATGTCCCCAGTGTGGGTGAACTTGCAGGCGTTGCTGAGCAGGTTGAGGAAAACCTGCCGGAAACGAGTCGCATCCGAGTACAGCGTCGGCAAACCCGACCAGTCGGCGGGAAGATGCAGCCGGTTGTCCCTTTGCCGCAGCAGCGGCGCCATGGCATCGGCGACCTGCCCCAGTATGTCACCGGCGGCAAAATGCCCGCAGTTCAGGGTCATCTTGCCGGTTTCGATTTTTGACAGGTCGAGAATGTCGTTGATCAGCGCCAGAAGTTGGCGGCCGGAGCGCACGATCTTCTCCAGATCGCGCTGGAACTGGGGCCGGTCCACGTCGCCGGGATCGTCCAGTTCGTCGTGCAGCATCTCGCTGTAGCCGATGATGGCGTTCAACGGGGTACGCAGCTCGTGGCTCACGTTGGCCAGGAAGCGGCTCTTGGCGGCATTGGCGTCGTCTGCGGCATCCTTCGCCTTGCGAACCTCCTCGATGGCGTTGCCCAGCTTGTCCGACATGTCGTTGAAGGCCGTTGCCAGTTCCCCCAGTTCGCCGCGGTCTTCTATCCCGGTTATCCGGTAGTCGAGGTCGCCGCTGCCGATGCGCTGGGTGCCACGCTTGAGTCGTTTCAGCGAGCGATTGGTATACCGGAGCAGAAAGAAGCCGAGAATCGCCGTCAGGAAAATGGAGGTGATGAAGCCGATCACGGTGATGCGATCAGTCAGGGCGATGGTGCGGTCAATGATGTTCGCGCGCTGCACGGCGATGAAGGCCTGGTGCTGCTCGAGCTGGCGCAGGTGCTCAAGTGTTTCGACAAAGGGCAGGGGGTCGTCCATGTCGTCGTTGAACGTGGGATCATTGTACTTGCGATAGAACTCCAGCCAGCTGGCCAGCAGATAGTCGCTGGCCTCCTGCAGGCGCTGGTACTGGGGGCGGGTCACCTCGCTGCTGAGTGCGTCCAGCTCGCGGAGCTTGTTGTTGATTGTGTTGAGGTCGGCCTCAGCGCGTGCCAGTTCCGCGTCATCCAGCTTGTCGCCTGTAGTTTCGCGCAGCGTGGCGAGCACCAGGATCTGCTGGCGCTGGTTTTCCAGCATCTGGGCGGCATCGGTGGACAACTGGGCCGCAGTGACGGAGCTGCGGTAGGCGAGCATGCTCTCGTGACGTGCGTAGCTGCCCCAGAAGTGGGTGCCGACGTTGATGGAAAACAGCACCAGGATGGTACACAGCGACAGGGTAAGGCGGCGGCGCAGGCTCACGAGGCAGTCATTCTCCGGATCTTGGCCAGCAGCTCGGGGAAGTCGATGGGCTTGGTGGCGTAATCGTCACAGCCGGCGGCGAGCGCGCTGCGGCGGTCCGCGTCCATCGCGTGGGCAGTGAGGGCAATGATGGGTATGTCGCGCAGTTGTTCGTCCTCCCGTGCCCGCCGGCAGGCGGTCCAGCCGTCCATGACCGGGAGGTTCATGTCCATCAGTACCAGGGCGGGCCGGGTGCTCGCCATCAGCGCCAGTGCCTGTGCGCCATCCGCGGCGGTGATGACCTGGTAGCCGGCACGGGTCAGCCGCCGGGTCAGCATTTCACAGTTGAGCTCATTGTCCTCGACCAGGAGTAGTGGCCCGCGCTCAGTCATGCCGGGCCTCCTGGATGCGGTGCACCGTGACCGATTGTTCGATACCGCGAATGTCCAGTTCGCGGCGATCGCTGAGTGTGTAGCTTCCCGCCAGCTTCTTCACGGTGCTCTCTGATATCAGGATCTCGCCACCCTGGCAGTGGTCCTCAATACGCGAAGTGACATTCATGGGGTGGCCGACAAAGCCGTACTTGCTGCGGCGCTCGGAGCCGATATTGCCCGCGATGACCGACCCTGTGTTGAGGGCGATACCCGTGGTGAGCTGCGGGAGCCCGGCGGCCTGGTTCTCGGCGTTGATGCCCGCCATGGCCTCCTGCATCGCCAGGGCACAGCGCACTGCCCGATCAGCGTCATCGCTGCGTCGCTGGGGGGCGCCAAAGACCGTCAGGATAGCGTCACCGATAAACTCGTCGATGGTGCCATTGTGGGCCATGATGATCTCGGTCATGGTACCCAGGTAGCGGTTGAGCATGGCGACCACCTGCTGTGGCGCCAGCTGTTCGCTGAGCGTCGTGAAGCCGCGGATGTCCGACATCATGATGGTCACTTCCCGCAGGTCGCCACCCAGCTCAAGCCCCTCCGGGCGTTCCAGGATTTCGGTGACAATCTCGTCCGACAGGTAGCGACCGAAGGTGGCGCGGATGAACTTTTCGTTGCGCTCCAGCTGCTGGCGGTACTGTTCCTCGCGGTCGTGCCAGCGCTTGCGTTCAATACCGGCCTTGATCCGGGCCTGCAGCAGGACCGGGTTGAAGGGTTTGAACAGATAGTCATCGGCCCCGGCCTCAATGCAGGAGATGATGCCGTCCATGTCCTGGCTGCCGGAAATCACAATCACCGGCGTCGCCCGCCACTCGGGGTGTTCCTTGATTCGCCGGAGCACCTCGCGACCGTCCATATCGGGCATCATCAGGTCCAGCAGAACGACATCGACATCGGTTTCCGCCATGGTGCGCAGGGCTTCCTCGCCACTGGCGGCGGTGACCACCAGGTGCCCGGACCGGGACAGGTAGCGGGCGACCAGCTCGCGGTTTTCCTGCAGGTCATCAACAGCGAGGATGAACCCGGGTTCAGAGGCAATATTGCGCTGCTGGGGCGCGGGCGCCGGGGCGCTGCCGTTGTGGGCCGAGTGCACCGCCTGCAGCAGCTGCGCCAGGCGGTCGCGGAGGGCGCCGGGCCCGGTGCCCAGATCTTCCTGGAGCATTTCGGCGTAGCCGCGAATCGCAGCCAGGCTGTTCATCTGGTCGTGGTGACTGTCGTTCGTTGTCTCGCAGAGTTGTCCTTCCAGGGTTGTGGCAGCCTGGAGCAGGCGCCGCAGGTCCTCCTGCACGGCGTCGTCCAGCTCCAGCCCGTCTGCATCCGCGAGGGTCCGCAGCTCGCTGACGGTGTGCAGGAGTCTCTGGCTCCAGGGGGCGGGGGTCTGGTCGGTGTCGGTGCTCACAGCTGGGAAGATCCCGGGGTCGCGGATTGGCTTGCAGTATAGCGATGCTGACTTTACTGTGGAAATCCGCTTTTCATTCGTTATAGAGAGAGGGTGTCCAGGTGCGGCCCTGGACAGGGCAAGGTAATGGCGGTTCTTGCGTGCGTTCCGGTCGGGGTTTGAGGTACTATGTCGATCAGAGCTTCAGGGATCAGGCTTTTCATGGGGCAGGTATAAAAGGCATGTTGCAGCAAGTAGAAATCTTCCAGGGTCTCTCCCGGGAGGAGCTGGAGGCGCTGGGAAACAGCAGCA
>JBFHFJ010000186.1:0-6787 GCA_041583655.1 Haliea sp.
GGCGAACAACCACCGGCACTTCCACGCCGATTTCCTGCACCGCGCCGATCACGCCATCGGCAATCAGGTCACAGCGCACGTTGCCGCCGAAGATGTTGATCAGCACGGCTTTCACATTGGCGTCCGAAAGGATGATCTTGAACGCCTCGGAAACCCGCTCCTTGGTGGCGCCGCCGCCCACGTCCAGGAAGTTGGTCGGTGCACCGCCGTGCAGCTTGACGATGTCCATGGTGCCCATGGCCAGGCCGGCACCGTTGACCATGCAGCCAATGTTGCCATCGAGGGCAACGTAGTTCAGCTCCCACTTGGCGGCGAGCGCCTCGCGGGCATCCTCCTGGGAGGGGTCGTGCATCTCGCGCAGTTTGGGCTGGCGATACATGGCATTGCCGTCGACGCCGAGCTTGGCATCCAGGCAGTGCAGGTTGCCCTGCTCGGTGATCACCAGGGGATTCACCTCGATCAGCGCCAGGTCCTTGTCCTTGAACAGCTGGGCCAGACCCATGAAGATCTTCACGAACTGCTTGATCTGCTCGCCTTCCAGGCCAAGCTTGAACGCCAGGTCACGGCCCTGGTAAGGCTGGGCGCCCACCAGGGGGTCGATGACCGCGCGCAGGATCTTCTCGGGAGTCTCCTCGGCAACCTTCTCGATCTCCACGCCGCCCTCAGTGGAAGCCATGAAAACGATACGACGGGTCGCCCGGTCCACCACCGCACCCAGGTACAGTTCCTCGGCGATATCGGTGCAGGTCTCTACCAATATCTTGCTGACCGGCTGGCCGTTTTCGTCTGTCTGGTAGGTAACCAGGTTCTGGCCCAGCCACTTGGCGGCGAAGTCGCGCACCTCATCAGTGGTCTTGACCAGCTTGACGCCACCGGCCTTGCCGCGGCCACCCGCGTGAACCTGGGCCTTGACGACCCACATATCACCGCCGATGGTCTCCGCCGCCTTGACTGCCTCTTCCGGCGAATCGACAGCGTAGCCTTTGGATACGGGCAAACCGTATTCGGCAAACAGCTGTTTGCCCTGATACTCATGAAGGTTCATGCTCTGTCCTGTGTTTTGCGTTATGTACCGGAGTGGGTTCTTTCACCCACACCCCCCAGTGCCTCGTCTGCGCAGAATTGGTTTTATGCGCGCGCGACCGGGCAAAGTCTATTTTCGAGGCTTGCGGTTTGCAACGTGAATGGCGTGACCATGCACTGCCAGCGCAGCTTCGTGAACGGCTTCCGACAGTGTCGGGTGACCAAAAACGGTAAGCGCCAGATCCTCGGAGCTGGCACCGAACTCCATCGCAATTACCACCTGTTGCACCAGGTCAGCGGCCGAGGGGCCGACAATGTGGCAGCCCAGTATACGGTCCGTCTCGGCATCGGCGATAATCTTCACCAGCCCGTCCGTGTCATTCGCCGCCAGGGCTCGGCCGCTGGCAGCGAAGGGAAACACCCCGATCTTGTAGTCGACACCGTCTGACTTGAGTTCCTGCTCGGTACGGCCAACCGCCGCCACTTCCGGGTGCGTGTATATCACCGAGGGAATGCAGTCGTAATTGAGCTGGGCCTTTTTGCCGGCGATCCGCTCCGCGACCATGACACCCTCTTCCGAGCCCTTGTGGGCCAGCATCGGGCCGCGCACGACATCGCCCACGGCATAGACGTGGGGCGCTTCGGTGGCACAATAATCGTTGACGTAGATGAACCCGCGTTCGTCGAGAGTGACCCCGCAGTCGGTAGCCAGCAGGTCTTCGGTGCGCGGCCGCCGGCCAACCGAGACGATGAGCCGGTCGAACACTTCCACGTGCTCACCATCGCCGTTGGTGAAGGTCACCTTGACCTTGCCGCTCTTCACTTCCGCCTTGGTCACCCGGGTGCTGAGGCGTATATCCAGCCCCTGCTTGCGGAAGATCTTCCCCGCTTCCTTGGCGACCTGCGCATCCATCATCGGCAGCAGTTCATCCAGGGCTTCCAGCATTACCACCTCGGCACCCAGCCGGGCCCAGACGCTGCCCAGCTCAAGCCCGATCACGCCGGCCCCGATAACGCCGAGGCGCTTGGGCACCTCGGAGAACTCGAGGGCGCCGGTGGAGTCGACGATATACTCGTTGTCGACCGGCGCCGGCGGAATGGCAATGGGAACGGAACCTGCGGCAATAATGATGTTGCCGGCTTCCACTACCGACACCTTGCCGTCCTTGTCCGTGACCTCCACCTTGCAGCCCGCGAGCACCTTGCCACGCCCCTGGATGCTGGTCACGCCGTTGTGCTTGAACAGGCCAGTGATGCCACCCGTGAGCTGGTCGACGATTTTGGTCTTGCGCGCCATCATGGCGGCAATGTCCATGGTCGGTGTCTTGACGCCGATACCGTGCAGGGCAAAGTGGTCGCGGGCCTCGGTAAACTTCTGGCTGCTGTCCAGCAGCGCCTTGGAGGGGATGCAGCCCACATTCAGGCAGGTACCACCCAGCCGTGTCTTGCCGTCACCGTCCACCCACTGCTCCACGCAGGCGGTAGACAGGCCCAGCTGGGCTGCCTTGATGGCGGCGACATAGCCCCCGGGGCCGGCGCCGATTACGACCACATCGTATTTGTCAGACATTGCTTATCCCGATTCCGTTGTGAGCTTACAGTTGCAGCAGGATGCGCGCCGGATCTTCTATCAGATCCTTGACCGCCACCAGGAACTGCACCGCAGTCTTCCCGTCAATGAGGCGGTGATCATAAGACAGCGCCAGGTACATCATTGGCAGGACAACGACCTGCCCATTTACCGCCATCGGGCGCTCCTGGATCTTGTGCATACCCAGAATGCCAGTCTGCGGCGGGTTGAGGATGGGGGTCGACAGCAGCGAACCGAACACACCGCCGTTGGTCACGGTGAAAGTGCCGCCGGTCATGTCGTCGATGGTCAGCTTGTTGTCCCGCGCGCGCAGGCCCAGGTCGCGGATCGCCGCCTCGACATCCGCCAGGCTCATGAAGTCCGCGTCGCGCAGCACGGGCACGACCAGGCCGCCGGGGGTGGATACCGCCACGCCGATGTCCTGGTAACCGTGGTAGACCACATCGTTGCCGTCGATGGAGGCGTTGACCTCCGGGAACCGCTTGAGCGCTTCGCAGCAGGCCTTGACGAAGAAGCCCATGAACCCCAGCCGGGTGCCGTTGTGGGTCTTCTCGAACTGCTCCTTGTACTTTTCCCGCAGCGCCATCACCGGCGCCATGTTGACCTCGTTGAAGGTCGTCAGCATGGCCGTGCCGCGCGTGGCCTCCAGCAGGCGTTCGGCAATGCGAGCGCGCATGCGGGTCATGGGTACACGCTTCTCCACACGCTCCGCGGTAGGGCCTGCAGGCACCTGGGGCATGCCCTGAGCCGTGGCCGGGGCGGCAGCCGGCGCTTCCCGGGCAGGCGCCTTGGCGGGGCTCTTCTGCATGTGCGCGAGCACGTCTTCCTTGGTCACGCGACCGCCCTTGCCGGTGCCGGCAATGGCCGCCGGGTCAAGTTTGTGTTCCTCCACCAGCTGGCGTGCCGCAGGCCCCATGAGACCCTGCGCGGTGCCGGTGGCAGCGGGGCTGGACTTGGCCGGCGCGGCCGCCGCAGGCTGTTCCGCCTGGGCAGTGGTGCCGGTTGCGCCGGGCTCCAGTACCGCCAGCAGCTGCTCGCTCTGGATGGTCTCACCCGCCGCTGCGTGAATCTTGCTGATAACACCATCCTCCGGCGCCACAACTTCCATCACCACCTTGTCAGTCTCGATCTCGACGATCAACTCGTCGCGGGTGACCGACTCCCCTTCCTGCTTGTGCCAGGCTGCAATTTCCCCGTCTGCGACCGATTCGGGGAATGTAGGAGCCTTTATTTCAATAGCCATTTCGATTCCTTTGGAATGTGCTAGAGCTGCCCGACGCCGCCGTGGGCCAGGGCATCATTGATAAACTGTTCCTGCTGCGCAAGGTGCAGGGCCATGTAGCCGGCAGCGGGCGCGGCCGAGGGATCGCGGCCGGCGTAGCGCAGATACACATCCTGCTTGTGCGCGAACATCACCCGCCGCATATGGTGCTGGCTTGAATACCAGGCTCCCTGGTTCTGTGGTTCTTCCTGACACCAGGCGGCATCGGTGATGTTCGGGTACTGGCCAAGAACCTCCAGCAGTTCCGCTTCCGGGAACGGGTACAACTGCTCGAGTCGGATCAGGGCGACATCCTCCAGACCCCGCTCCCGGCGGGCGGCAAGCAGGTCGTAATAAACCTTGCCGCTGCAGAGGATAACGCGCTTGACCGCGCTCTTGTCGATCGGATCGGTCTCGTCCAGTACATTGTGGAAATGGCCATTGGCCAGGTCCTCCAGCGAGGACACGGCCTCCTTGTGCCGCAGAAGGCTCTTCGGCGACATGACCACCAGCGGCTTGCGCAGGGGCCGAATGGCCTGGCGCCGCAGCATGTGGAAAATCTGCGCCGGGGTCGTGGGCACGCAAACCTGGATATTGTGCTCCGCGCACAACTGCAGGAAGCGCTCCAGGCGGGCGGAGGAGTGCTCGGGACCTTGCCCTTCATAGCCGTGGGGGAGCAGCATGGTCAGGCCACAAAGACGCGACCACTTGTGCTCGCCGCTGGTAATGAACTGGTCAATCACCACCTGGGCGCCGTTGGCGAAATCACCAAACTGGGCCTCCCAGATTACCAGGCCCGTGGGCGAAGTGGTGGCGTAGCCGTACTCAAAGGCCAGCACCGCTTCCTCGGACAGCAGGGAATCATAGATAACAAAAGGGGCCTGGTCGTCACTGATGTGCTGCAGCGGGATGTAGCGACTCGCGTCCTTCTGGTTATGCAGCACCGCGTGGCGGTGGGAGAAGGTGCCACGGCCAACGTCCTGGCCGGTCAGGCGCACCGGGTATCCGGCCTGCAGCAGGCTGGCGTAGGCAAGGGTTTCCGCCGCGCCCCAGTTCAGGGGCATGGCGCCGGCTGCCATTTTCCGCCGGTCTTCCAGGATTTTCGCCACCTGGCGCTGCAGCGGAAAGTTCTCCGGCGCCAGGTTGATATCGTGGGCGAGGGTCTGCAGGGCGTGCAGGTCCATGCGGGTATCGCAGGGAAGGGTCCACTCGTGCCCCAGATAGGGTGTCCAGTCCACAAACAGGCTGGAGTTGGGTTCGGACACCAGGCCGCTGACCAGCGGCTCGCCACGATCGAGGGATTCCCGGTAGGCGTTCACGAGGTACTCGTCATCCTCGGTGGTGATGACACCCTGCTCAATCAGCCTGGCGGCGTAGAGGTCCCTCGTGGTCTTCTGTTTGCGGATGCGCTCGTACATCAGCGGCTGCGTCACCGAAGGCTCGTCCGCCTCGTTGTGGCCGCGCCTGCGGTAGCAGATGAGGTCGATGACCACATCGCGGTTGAAGGTGTTGCGGAAGTCCACCGCCAGATGGGTCACGAAATGTACCGCTTCCGGATCGTCCGCGTTGACGTGGAAAATGGGCGCCTGCACCATCTTTGCCACATCGGTGCAATATTCGGTGGACCGCGCATCCACGCGCTCACTGGTAGTGAAGCCGACCTGGTTGTTCAGCACGATGTGCAGGGTGCCGCCCGTCTTGAAGCCCCGGGTCTGGGACATCTGGAAGGTTTCCATCACCACGCCCTGGCCGGCAAAGGCGGCATCGCCGTGGATCACAATGGGCACCACGGTGTCGCCTTTCGGGTCCTGGCGGCGATCCTGCCGGGCGCGCACTGACCCCTCAACCACTGGTGACACGATCTCCAGGTGGGAGGGGTTGAACGCCAGGGCCAGGTGCACCTCGCCGCCAGGGGTCATGACGTTGGAGGAAAAGCCCTGATGGTACTTTACATCTCCCGACTTGTCGTAGACCGCCCTGCCCTCGAACTCGGCAAACAGATCCGAAGGGTTCTTGCCGAAAATGTTCACCAGCACATTGAGGCGGCCGCGGTGGGCCATGCCGATCACGATTTCCTTGGCCCCGTAGGACCCGCTGCGCTGGACCATCTCAGCCAGCATCGGGATCAGTGACTCGCCGCCCTCCAGGCCAAAGCGCTTGGTGCCCGGATACTTCGAGCCCAGCGACTTCTCCAGACCCTCGGCCTTGATCAGGCGCCGCAGCAGCTGCTTGCGGATATCGGGGGAATAGTTGGGCGCGGAGCGCACGGACTCCATGCGCTGCATGATCCAGTGCCGCTGCTCGGTATCGACGATGTGCATGAACTCGGCGCCGATAGTGTGGCAGTAGGTGCGCTCAAGGGCTTCGACGATCTCGCCGAGCGTAGCGTCCGTCTTGCCGATGTACATGCTGCCGGTCTGGAAGACGGTTTCCAGGTCGGCGACAGAGAGCTGGTGAAACGCGAGATCCAGATCCGGCACCGGGTCACGCAGATGCAGGCTCAACGGGTCCAGGCTGGCTTTCTGGTGACCGCGCTGGCGATAAGCCGAAACCAGCTGCACCACCTTGACCTGCTTGCGCTCGTACTCCGTGGCCTGGGAGTCGTGAGCCACTGTCGCTTCCGTACGCACCCGCATCTTGCTGATCTGGGCGAAGCGATCCCGAATCGTGGAGTGGGGAATATCCTGGATCAGCGCCGACGGCGAATCCACGCGCGGCAGCTTGTCAAAATAATCCCGCCACTGTTCCGGAACCCCGTTTGGATCCAGAAGATAGGATTCGTACAAATCCTCCACGTAGCTGGCGTTGCCACCGGCAATATGCGAGCTCCTGCGCAGGAGCTCCATTGGACTATCTTGCATCATGCCCTTCCGGGGTTGGTTTCAGGCCGGCGGTGACCCGGCTGGTTACAC
>JBFHFJ010000187.1:0-6779 GCA_041583655.1 Haliea sp.
CGACCCTGGAGACGAAGTTGCTGTCCTTCTGCCAGCGGGAACTGCCCAACTTCATGGTACCGGCAAGGATCCTGGTACACGACGCCCTGCCCCACAACCAGAATGGCAAGATTGACCGGCGGGCACTTGGCGCCGAGTATGCACAGCTGTTTGAGGAGGCCCAGCCGTGACCAACAGCACCGACCCCGTCGCCCCACCCGAGCGCAGTCGCCCGCAACACGCGCCGCAGGAACATTTCCCCGTGGTCGACAACTGCCTGCAGATCGGCGGCCAGCCAGTGACCGCCCTGGCGGAACGGGCCGGCGGGCGCCCCTTTTATGCCTACGACAGCGCGGTGATGACCCGGCGCGCAGAGGCCTTGCGAGCCCAGCTGCCCGGCGCGATCCACCTGCACTATGCGATCAAGGCCAACCCGATGCCCGCCGTGGTGCAGCACATGGCCGGGCTCACCGACGGCCTCGACGTTGCCTCGGCGGCTGAACTGGCAACGGCCCTGGCCACAGGTATCGACCCGTCCACCATCAGCTTTGCCGGCCCCGGCAAGTCACTGGCGGACCTGGAGGCGGCGGTGCAGGCCGGGGTCATCATCATTCTGGAATCGACCACGGAAATGCTGCGGGTGGCAGCGCTCGCGCACACCGTCGCAGCGCCGCCAACGGTAGCCATCCGGGTCAACCCGGACTTCGAACTGAAGGCCTCGGGGATGAAAATGGGCGGCGGTCCCAAGCCTTTCGGCATTGATGCAGAGAAGGTTCCGGCAGTCATGCAACAGCTGGCGACACTGCCCCTGGACCTGGTGGGCCTGCACATCTTCAGCGGCTCCCAGAACCTGCGCCCGGAAGCCCTCATTGAGGCCCACGACAAGACCTTTGCCCTCGCCCTGCGACTCGCGGCGGATGCGCCCAAACCCTTCCGCTGGCTCAATATCGGCGGCGGCTTCGGTGTGCCCTACTTCCCCGGCGAGGAGCCCCTGGACCTGGCCCCGGTGGTGGCCAACCTGCAGCAGCGCGTAGACGAAGCCCTGGTGCAACTTCCCGGGGTGGAACTGGTCATGGAACTGGGGCGCTATCTGGTGGCAGAGGCGGGTATCTATGTGTGCACGGTCAGCGACCGCAAGGAGTCCCGAGGCCATGTCTTCCTGATCACCAACGGGGGCCTGCACCACCACCTGGCGGCCTCGGGCAACTTCGGCCAGGTGATTCGCAAGAACTACCCGGTCTGCATCGGCAACCGGGTCCACAGTGAGGATCTGGAACCGGTTTCGATCGTCGGCCCCCTGTGCACCCCCCTGGATATCCTCGGGGAGCGAATGTCGCTGCCGCGCGCTGCTATCGGCGACCTGGTGGTCCTGTTCCAGTCGGGCGCCTATGGCTACACTGCCAGTCCTCACCAGTTCCTCAGTCACCCCCCGCCCCTGGAGTTTTTCCTCTAGCCGCCCCGGGGCTGCGACCTCTGTCACAAAATTTTACACTGGACAGGAATTGTAATAATCAGCTGCTAGACTGAAAGGTCCAGGTATCCGAGCGACCTCTTTCCTCCGAGGCCGAACCGTCAAGAGAGTTACCCGTCATGTCAGCGAGCAGCCTTTTGGGAACAAGACGCGTTTTCAAGCACCATGTTCATGTCGCCTACTACTGGCTGGCATTGCTTGATGCACTGCTGTTTACCGGCGCCTGCTATCTGGCCACCTGGATCTACTTCCTGCCCGAGCCCGCCCAGCTGCAGTCGCACATCGACACCCTGCTGCCCCGGGCCCTGCTGTTCGCCACCATCACTGTGCTGGCCCTGACCTCCATGGGCCTGTACCAGCCGCGCCTGCGCGAGGGCCCGAACGGTATCCTGTTGCGGGTGGGTGGCGCCCTGCTGATGGTTGCCGTGGCGATGGCGGCGATCTTCTACTTCCTGCCGTCCCTGCATTTGTGGCGGGGCGTATTTTTCTACTCCATGGTGCTGGCATTTGCCTCCTGCCTGCTGACCCGTGTGGTATTCAGCAATACCCTGGAGCTGGAGCAATTCAAGCGCAAGGTGCTGGTTCTGGGCTCGGGGCAGCGTGCAGCCACCATTGTTGCCAGAATGCGGCGCAAGAGCGACCGCCGGGGGTTTCGCATTGCCGGCTATGTGCGCCTGGCCGGCGATACCACCCTGGTCGACAGCGGCAACGTCTTCACCCCGGACGTACCGCTGGCGGAGTACGCGGAAAAACACGACATACAGCAGATTATCGTGGCGCTTGATGACTCTGCTGCCATGCCTGCCGAGGCCCTGATCCAGTGCCGCACACGTGGCATCGAGGTGCTCAACATTCTTGATTTTTTCGAGCAGGAGGCGAGCAAGGTCCTGGTCCAGGAGGCGTCACCGGAGTGGTTTATCTTTGCCGACGGCTTCAGTCGCAGCAAAACCTACAGCGGCGGCAAGCGCGCCCTGGATCTGGCCACGAGCTTTGTGCTGCTGGCCATGACCTGGCCGCTGATGCTGCTGACCATCCTCGCCATCAAGCTTGAAGACGGCATCCATGCCCCCGTTATATTCCGCCAGCAGCGGGTAGGGCTGAACGGGCGCCTGTTCGACGTCCTCAAGTTCCGCAGCATGGCAACAGATGCCGAAGGCGATGGCAGGGCGCGCTGGGCCGAGACCAACGACGCCCGCATCACCCGGGTGGGGCACTGGATTCGCAAGCTGCGCATCGACGAGCTGCCGCAGGTGGTCAATGTGCTGGCGGGGGACATGTCCCTGGTGGGGCCGCGCCCCGAACGTCCGGAATTCGTGCGCCAGCTGGCCGCGGAGATTCCTTTCTTCGACAAGCGTCATTGCGTGAAACCGGGCATCACCGGCTGGGCCCAGCTGAACTACCCCTATGGCGCGTCCAAGCGGGATTCGCTGCACAAGCTGGAGTACGACCTCTATTACGTCAAGAACCACAGCCTCTTCCTGGACTTCCTCATCCTGCTGCAGACAGCCGAGGTGGTCCTGTTCGGCAAGGGCTCCCGCTGAGTGCAGCAGAAATCGCCGCTCGCCAGCGCGAGCGGCTGCCTGCCATGTGTCGGATTTTTTGACGATCAAGGCGACTTCCCGCTTGAGCCGAACGCCCTGCTTCTGTAACCTCCTGAAAACCGGGCAAGTACAGCGCTTGGTACAAAACTTGCCTTTACTGTAAAGCAGAGCGTACAAGGTCGGGGAGCGCGCAGGCATGGATATGCTACTCACTGTTATCGCTGTGCTGGGACTTGGTGCCCTGGTGATCTCCGTCGCCATCTTCACCCTGGCCGCACGCCGCTATGTCTCCGAAGACGAATCCAGCCACATGTCCCTGGTTGCCGATACCGGCCGCGACCACCTGCATCGCACTCGCGAGGATCGCCGCCAGTCACCGCCCCCCCAGGTTTTCCCCATCACGGTCAATGGCGAGCTGGTTCCCGAGGACCGGCGCCGCCTGCCCGACCGCCGCCAGTCGCGATAGCCTTCTTCCGCCGGGCAACCAACGCGCCGTAAAGGGCGCTGTGCCTGGCCGGCCAATCTGGACTTTTCCCCAACCCGCACACGACAACCGCAGGCGTTGCCACTAGACTGAACGCTGTACTGGCAACTGAGGCGGTTTCCATGGCACGCCACTTCCTGGCCACCCTGTTCATTTCCGGGGCACTGGCACTGGCCGCCGGATGCGGCGGCGGTGGCGGCGATGGTAACGCCCCGGCCGCAGCGCCCACGGTGACCCCCTCCCCGGGAGGCGGGGACCCCGCTCCGGCCGATCCGGACACCCCCGAACCCCTGCGCGGCATCGACGCTGCGGCCAGGCTTGCTTCGCGGGCGACTTTCGGCATGCCCTGGGCGAAGATCAATACCATCGCCGACCGTGGCGAAGCCGCCTGGCTGGAAGACCAGTTTGCCCTCCCGCCCAGCTACCACGACCCGGTGGTGTCCGATTTGCTGGTGCGCGCCGAAAATGGTGAGTTCGAGAACATCAGCCAGAACCCGGACAACCTGGCGGGCATCTTCAGCCGCATGGCCTGGTGGCACCGCACCATGACCGCCGAAGACCAGCTAAGGCAGCGGGTGGCCTTTGCCCTCAGCGAAATCTTTGTGGTGTCGGACAATGTCGACGTGCTCTTCCGGTCGCCCCATGCCATGAGCAACTATTACGACACCCTGCTGGAGCACGCGTTCGGGAATTTCCGCGACCTGCTGCTGGCGGTGACGCTGCACCCGACCATGGGTGTCTACCTGAGCCACATCAACAATGCCCGCGCCAACCCCGAAGCCAACACCTTCCCCGACGAGAACTACGCCCGGGAAGTAATGCAACTGTTTTCCATCGGCCTGTTTGAGCTGAGCCCCGACGGCAGCGAACGCCTCGACGGGGCAGGCCAGCCGATCCCCACGTATGACAACAAGGACATCGGCGAGATGGCCAGGGTATTCACCGGCCTTTCCTTCGGCGGCGCCAACAACCGGTTCCCCGGCCGCCTGCCCGAATTCCGCGAGCCCATGCGCATGTTCGAGGCGTTCCACGACAGCGGCGAGAAACAGTTGCCGGGAGGCACCACCCTCGCCGCAGGCCAGGGCGGCATGCAGGATATCGAGGACGCCATCGATAACCTGTTTCAGCACCCCAATGTCGGGCCGTTCATCGGGCGCCAGCTGATCCAGCGACTGGTCAGCTCCAACCCGTCACCGGCCTATGTCGAACGGGTCACCGCGGCCTTCAATGGGGACGGCGGCGTTCGCGGCGATATGCGCAGCGTACTGCGGGCGGTTCTGCTGGACCCGGAAGCGCTGGCACTGCCGGACCCGGACGCCCCCGGTGGCAAGCTGCGCGAACCCCTGCTGCGGCTGGTCGCCGCCCTGCGCCAGCTCAACACCAGCAGCCCCGACGGCTTCTACGCCAACACGGGTCTATACGTGCAGGAGCAGATCCAGCAGCACCCGCTGTCGGCGCCCAGCGTGTTCAATTTCTTCCTGCCGGCATTCCAGCCGGTGGGGGCGATTGCCGATGCCGGCCTGGTGGCGCCGGAATTCCAGATCACCAACAGCACCTCGGTGATTGCTATCGCCAATCTGCTGCAGGCCGCGATACTGGGAGATTTCCTCAACGACCTGCGGGTACCGCCCTTCAGTCCCGCCAGCCTGGACCTCAGCGAGTATCTGGCGCTGGCAGATGATCCCCCGGCGCTGGTGGACAGGCTGGACACGGTATTCACCTATGGCACCCTGGGCGATGACAATCGCAACAGTATCCTGGAGGCCGCCGGCCTGATTGATGACCCAGAGCTGAGGGTCCGCGTTGCCCTGTACCTGCTGCTGATTTCCCCCGACTACGCTGTGGAGCTGTGATCATGCTGACACGTCGACGCATTCTGCAACGGGGCCTGGCGCTGGGTGCCGCCAGTGGTCTGGCGCCCCTGCTGCAACTGGGCTTTGCCCGCCGGGCCGCCGCCCAGGGAGCCTACAGCGACTACCGGGCGCTGGTGTGTATTCTGCTGGCCGGCGGCAACGACTCCTTCAACATGCTGGTGCCCTGGGATACAGGACCGTACGCGGACTATGCGGCCATGCGCTCGGACCTTGCCCTGCCCAGGGACGGTCTGCTGCCACTCGCGGGCAGTGACAGTAGCGGCCGGCGCTACGCCCTGCACCCCGGGATGCGAGGGCTGCAACAGCTGTTTGCGGCGGGTGACGCGGCGCTACTGAACAATGTCGGCCCGCTGGTCGCGCCGCTGGACAATGCCGCGGCAGCCGGGGACAACTGGCCCCTGCCCCTGGGCCTGTTTTCCCACGCCGACCAGATCCAGCAATGGCAGACCGCGGTATCAGACGCGCGTATCGCCCAGGGCTGGGGCGGGCGCATTGCGGATCTGGTGCAGGGTGCCTCACCGCTGAACGGCCTGTCTATGAACATCTCCCTGTCAGGCAACAACCTGTTCCAGAGCGGCCAGGTCAATACCCCCTACAGCGTCACCACCGCGGACGCCGGCGCAGTCAGCCTGAACGGCTATACCGACGACACGCCAGCGGGTGACTTTACCCGCCAGGTGGTGGATGCGCTGCTGGCGGGGGAGCAGCCTCAACTGCTGCGCCGTGAATACCGCACCCGCTTCGCCGAGGCCCTGGCGACCCAGGAGACCGTGGCTTCGGCGCTGGCATCCGCTGCACCTCTGGCCACAGAGTTTGCCAATGATCCCTTCTCCCGGTCACTGCGCCAGATCGCGCGCCTGGTCAGCGTGCGGGAAGAGCTGGGAGCGAGCCGACAGACCTTTTTTGTGACGGTGGGAGGCTGGGACCACCACGACGGTCTGCTGGAAAACCAGGCGGCCATGCTGCCAATGATCGACGCTGGCCTGCTGGCCTTTCGCGATGCACTGGCAGAAATCAATGCCCTGTCGATGGTCACCACCTTTACCTCTTCGGACTTCGGCCGCACCCTGACGTCCAATGGCAAGGGCTCCGACCACGGCTGGGGCGGCCACCACATCATCATGGGCGGCGCGGTCAATGGCGGCCGCTTCTTCGGCGACTACCCGGACATCCACCCGGACAACCCGCTGGACGTCGGCCGCGGCATCTATATCCCCACCACCGCCACCGATCTCTACTTCGCCGAGTTCGCCCGCTGGTTCGGCGTAGCGGACAGCGACCTCGACCTGGTACTGCCCAACCTGGGACGCTTCTACAGCCCCTCCCAGGGCGCGCCGCTGGGCTTTATGCTGCCCGGCTGACTACAGGAACAGATGGGGTCAGGTCTCGCATTGTTGCATTCGGTCTAACGCAACAATGCGAGACCTGAC
>JBFHFJ010000188.1:0-6728 GCA_041583655.1 Haliea sp.
CCGGAGTCCGACGAGGTGACGAAGAAAGTGACGATCAGAATGACGGTGAGGAAAGATACGACACTGGACAAGGGCAGCGCTTCGTACAGCTTGAACAGGGCCACAGCGTGGTCTGCTTGCACGTCGGCGATCAGGGTGTTGTAGCCTTCGTTCATGATCAGGTGCAGGGCGGTGTCGCCAAAGATCGAGAACCAGAGGAAGGTGAACACGGTGGGCACCAGCATGACTCCCACCACGAACTGGCGGATGGTCCGACCACGGCTGATCTTGGCGATGAACAGCCCGACGAAGGGCGCCCAGGCGATGGTCCAGCCAAAGATGAACAGGGTCCAGTTGCCGATCCAGTCGCTGCGTGAGTAGGCCTGCAGGTTGAAGGTGCGCTCGACGATGTGGTTGAGGTAGCTGCCGGTATTCTGCAGGAAGCTCTCCAGGATATGGATGCTGGGGCCAACACTGAACACGAACAGCATCAGGGCTACCGCCAGCGCCATGTTGAGTATGGACAGGCGCTTGATGCCCTTGTCCAGGCCAGCAACCACGGACAGGATGGCGAGGCCGGTTATGATGACAATGGCGATGATCTGCACGGTAACGCTGACCGGTACCGCGGGCCACAGGTAGTTGATACCGGCGTTGATCTGGGCCACCGACAGACCCAGGGTCGTCGCGATGCCGAACATGGTGCCGAGTATCGCGAACACGTCGACGGCGTGTCCGATGGGGCCGTGGATTCTGTCGCCGATCAGTGGGTAGAGCGCAGAGCGGATGGATAGCGGCAAACCGTGGCGGAAGGCGAAGTAGGCCAGCACCAGTCCCACCAGGCCGTAGATGGCCCAAATGTGGAAACCCCAGTGGAAAAAGGCGATCTGCATGGCCTGGCGCGCCGCGTTGACGGTCTCCGGCGCGCCGGCTGGCGGTGCGGCGTAGTGCAGCACCGGTTCCGCAACCCCGAAAAACAGCAGCGCGATGCCGTAACCCGCGGAAAACAGCATCGCAAACCAGGCCGGGAAGCTGTACTGGGGGTCGGCGTGGTCGGGGCCAAGCTTGATGTGGCCCCAGCTGGTGAAAGCCACGCTGACGATGAAAACCAGAAAGAAAGCCACGGACAGCATGTAGAACCAGCCGAAGGTCGAGGTGATGTAGGCGAGGGTGGAGCTGAATACCTCGCCGGCCAGTTCCGGATTGCTGATCGTGCCGACGACCAGCAGCAGTATCACCACCACCGCTGGAACGAACACGGGAACGAGAACAGTGGAGGTGGATTCGGCGGCAGATGTTGCCTGGCTCATGGATTGGATTCCTCGATCCGGGGCATTATCGGGGCGGCCGCTGACCGGTCCCGCTGGGTCTGCAGGGTAGCAGACGCCGCCGGTGACGTGTAGGGTCACTGCTTTCGGCCACTTCCACAGTGGTTTTTTCAGGCTGTCGCGGGTAACAATACAGGCCCTAGTCATTGTCTCTGGAGAGCACATGAGTACCAACGCCAACCGCCAGTTCCTTCTGCGCGCCCGGCCTGCAGGCCGTATCGAGCGCGATCATTTCGATTTCGTTGAGTCGCCCGTGCCGGAGCCCGGCCCCGGCGAAGCGCTGGTGCGGGTGCTCTACCTGAGCCTGGACCCCACCAACCGGATCTGGATGAGCGACATGGACCAGTACATGCCCCCGGTGGCGATTGGCGAAGTCATGCGCGGTGGTGGTATCGGCGTGGTGGTGAAGTCCAATTCACCCCGCTACGAGCCCGGAGCCCACGTGGCAGGCCTGACCGGCTGGCAGGACTACTGTCTCGCGGATGAAGGTGCCAACGCCATGTCGGTGCTGCCCGCGGATCTGCCCATCCCGCTGTCCACCATGCTCGGCGCCTGTGGCATGACCGGGGTTACAGCCTACTTCGGCCTGCTGGAAATCGGCCGGCCAGAGCCCGGGGAGACGGTGCTGGTGTCGGCGGCCGCAGGCGCGGTCGGTTCCGTGGTCGGGCAGATCGCGAAGATCAAGGGCTGCCGGGTCGTCGGCATCGCCGGCGGTGCCGGGAAGTGCCGGCATATCGTGGATGACCTGGGGTTTGACGCGGCGGTGGACTACAAGGCGAGCGACTGGCGCGAGCAGCTTGCCGCCGCCACGCCAGACGGCATCGACGTGAACTTCGAGAATGTCGGCGGCGAAATCATGGAAGCGGTCATGGCGCGAATGAACCTGTTCGGGCGCATGCCCCTGTGCGGGATGATCTCCGGCTATAACAGCGGCGAGCCCATGCGCGCGGATTTCTCGCCAATACTCATGCGCCGGATCGAGGTGCGGGGCTTTATCGTTTCCGATTTCATGGAGCGCTTCGCCGAGGCCACCATGGAGCTGGCGACCTGGTACCTGGAGGGCAAGCTCAAGCACGAGGAAACCGTGATCGAGGGCCTGGAGTCCGCGCCCGAGGCAGTGAACCTGTTGTTCGATGGCGACAATGTGGGCAAGCTGGTGGTGAAGGTCAGCTCGCAGTCCTAGGGGTGCCGCTACCGGTCAGCGGATGGCTACCGGATTGATGATTGCCTGGACCGCGCCGACGAAGCGGGGCTGGCCGAGGACGAACAGGAACTCGGTCGCTGCGTCCGCGGCCAGCTCACGGGTATCCATGTTTTCCAGGATATACACCCCGTTGCGTGCCAGCAGCTCCTGGTGGGCAGGAAACATTTCATCGGCGCGCTGCCCCGGCAGTGCGTCCAGACCCCAGGTATCCGCGCCGACCGCTACCACGCCCAGCTCCGCCAGGTAGCGGGCTCCCTCCTGGCTGAGGCCAGGCTCGCCGGCCATGAACCGGGCGGAATCTGTCTCCGCGATCGCGAGCCAGCCGGTATGGAGCAGGACGACATCCCCCTGTTCGATGTTGACTCCCTGTGCCGCTGCGGCCGCCTTGATCTCTGCGCTGCCGAAGACGGTGCCCGCTTCCAGAATATCCTTGCCGAAGTGGCGGGCCATATTCACCAGAACCCCGCGGGTCACGATCGGCGGCAGGGTGTCGATGCCGAAGCTGGTCAGTCCGGTGACGGTGACAAACTCGCTGGCGTGCTTGCCGTTGTAGTAGCGGTGGTTGATGCCGAGATGGCCGAGACCGTCAATCTGGCTGCCAATCCCCATCCAGGTCTGCAACAGGTCATCATTGGACGTGAGCTGGTTGGCGGCCAGTGGCGCGCCGACGCCATCGTCCAGTTGCAGGACGGTAAGGGCATAGCTGCGCGGCCCATAGGCGGGTGAATCCGGCCCGGTCTTCACCCCCAGGGCATAGGTCTTGCCGGTCTTGACCAGCCGAGCCGCCTGCAGAACCTTCTCCGGCGACAGATAGTTAATGGCGCCGAGCGTGTCGTCCGCGCCGTGGCGCGACGGGAACCAGCTGCTGTCATCCCCGGCGCTGAGCGCAGGCAATGGGAGCAGGAGCAGCAGGGAGAGGCAGATCATTCGCAATGCAGTCATGGCAGGTGTCCTGGCGTGTTATTGGTATGCGGCCGCGGCTGTCGGCTACGGACAGCTTAGATCAAAACTGCGCTGGCCGCAGCGAGAGAGGCGGATCGGGGATGAACTTTGCCCCCTGCACTGTATATACTCCCGGAGGAAATACACAGGCCCGGGGCCCGCGTCCCCGTTCGGCATTGATCCTGGCTGCTGGCCAGGCAACACAAGGATTCCACGACTCATGAGACTGGTTGTACTGATACTGGCAGGGCTGCTGGCTGGTTGCCAGGTGGCAGCGAATGATTCGGCGCCCGTCGCGCAGTGCAGCGGCAGCGACAACCTGCTGGCCAATACGGACTTTGGCAGCAGCGACCCCGCTGCCGGCCTCAGCCCATGGCGTGGCGCCCAGCATGCGGGGGAAACGTCGTTTCGCACCCACGTCAGTAATGGGGAGCTGACCATTGAGAAAATCGGCACCCAGCCCTGGTATTTCCTCTCCCAGACACCCCAGGCCCGCAGCTTGCGCGGTGAGTCGCTGGTGTTTCGCGCCGAGATCCGTCTGGACCTGAACGCGGAAAACCTGGCCCACCGCTTTACGCATGGCGGCGGGCTGCAGGTCTCTGTCTGGGGCGACCCCGACCCGGTAATGGGCGGTGACAGGCTGGTATTCTCCAGCAGTCTGGAGCACGAACCGCGCCTGGGCACGACAGACTGGGTGGCGGTGAGTATTCCGTTTACGGTGCCCTCGACGGCGACTCGCATGAGCGTCGGTTTCCTGCACCAGGCCAATGGCAGCATGCAGGTACGCAATCCCGGGCTGTTCCGCTGCGGCGGATGACCGCGCCTCAGAGCGCGGCGTTGTGGTAAACGTTCTGCACGTCGTCAAGGTAGTTGAGCATGTCCAGCAGCTTTTCCATGACCTGGGCGTCTTCCTCCTCCAGGCTCACTGAGGTCTGCGGCACAAACTGGACTTCATCGACCTCGAACTCGATGTCGCCGAACGCGTCCAGCAGGGCCTGGCGGGCCTTGAAATGGTCGGTGTGGGGCACGAAAGCGCTGATGTTCCCGTTCTCGCTTTCGATGTCCGTAACGTCGACATCCGCCTCCATCATGGCTTCCAGGGCAGCATCCTCGTCATCGCCGGGAAACACCAGGATGGCGCTGTGGTCGAACAGGTGACTGACACTGCCCGGGGTGCCCAGTTTGCATTTGGTCTTGGTGAAGCAGTGGCGCACATCGCCGAAGGTGCGATTGGGGTTGTCGGTCAGGCACTCGACGATAACCATGCTCCCGCCGGGGCCGAACCCTTCATAGCGCGCCACAGCGAAGTCCTCGCCACCGCCGCCCCTGGCCTTGTCGATGGCTTTCTCGATAACGTGGGCCGGTACCTGGTCCTTGCGGGCGCGCTCCAGCAGGCTGCGCAGGGCCAGGTTGGCGTCCGGGTCGGTGCCGCCCGCCTTGCCCGTGACGTAGATCTCCCGAGCATATTTGCTGTAGACCCTGGCCTTGGCGTCGGAGGTCTTGGCGATGGATTCCTTGCGATTCTGGTAGGCGCGGCCCATGAGAGTTTCCCGGTTGCAACACAGCCGGGCATTATAGGGCCCACCCCCCGGGGGCTGACAAGTCAAAGGCCTTGCCGGATGCTTGCCCGGGGCGCCAGCGCGGGATGGTGGGGAGCCGTTGTGGTATTGTTTTCGCGGTGAGCCCTGCGCGCCCGAACGCGCGCCCGGGGGACTATTGAAGAGGGAGACCCGTATGTCTTTACGAGCATGGACGTGGCGTGAGGTAGTGCTGGCCGCAGCACTTGCCCTGGGTGCCGTACTGCTTGCGCCGGCGAGCCTGGCGCAGGAGCCCGTTCCCAGCACCGGGCTGAAGGTGCTGGTGCGGGCAGATGATGCCAAGTTTATCGGCAGCGGGGTCGGCGGCCTGAATATCCTGGTCCGCGATACCGCAACAGGCGAGCTGCTGGCCCAGGGCGCCATCACCGGGCTCACGGGGGCTACGGAAGCGCTGATGCAGACCCCGCAGACCCGGGGTCGCTCCGCGACCGTGGGCGATCCAGCCAGCTTCCAGGCAGAACTCGCCATAGCGCGCCCCACCCGTATCGAAGTCAGCGTCACCGGCCCGCTGGCTGTCCCCCAGAGCATACAGGCCACCTCCACCAGCCTGTGGTTGATCCCGGGGCAGGATCGGGTGGAACACCCGGTCATACTCCACCTGCCCGGGCTCATTACCGACGTGTCGGGCCTCAGTGTCGATCAGCGCAGCCTGGCGCTTACCGCCAGTGTTACCATGATCTGCGGCTGCCCTGTCAGCGAGGATGGCCTGTGGCGCGCCGCCGACTTCCGGGTGGCAGTGCAGCTGTACCGCGCAGGCGAACTGCTTGCGGAGGCGCCTCTGGCGTTTACCGGCACCGACAACGAATTCGCCGGAAAACTGGACCTGCCCGGCCCCGGCGATTTCGACATGCTGGTCTATGCGTATCAGCTGAGCACCGGCAACGCGGGCGTGTATGAGCGCCCGCTGCGCGTCGATTAGGCGGCCCGGTGGCTGATGCATGTGCGGCGGTCGAGGGTGCCCACTGGGTTTTCGGCTACGGTTCGCTGATCTATAAAGTCGACTTTCCGTTCCTGCAGCGGGAGGTCGCGGCGGTAACCGGTTGGGAGCGCCGTTTCTGGCAGGGCTCCCATGATCACCGGGGTACGGCGGAGGCTCCCGGGCGGGTGGTGACCCTGGTTCCTTCGCCCGGCACGGTCTGCAAGGGGGTGGCCTACCTGATTGACGAGTCGGTGTTCGAGCATCTGGACCACCGGGAGAAGAACGGGTACCGGCGCCACGAAGTGGAGATTGCCCTTGCCGGGCGAGGCGACAGCGTGACCGGCGTGCTATACGTTGCCGACGAGGACAATCACGCATTCCTGGGGCCGGCGCCTGCGGCCGAGATCGCCGCGCATATTGCCGCCGCCTCAGGGCCCAGTGGCAGCAATCGCGAGTACCTGTTGCGGCTGGCAAAAGCCTTGGGGAAACTTGATGCCCACGACCCGCACGTGCACGAGTTGGCTGTGCTGGTAGAGCAGATAACGGGCCCTGGCCCATGACAACAAACCTGCCTGGTCCCGAAGTCGGGTATCGGCAGTCACGGAGGACAGCAGTATATGAATGACAGCAACAACTACACACCACCGCGGGTCTGGAACCCGGACACCGAGACTGGCGGCCGCTTTGCCAGTATCAATCGCCCGGTGGCCGGTGCGACCCATGACAAGACACTGCCGGTGGGCAAACACTCGCTGCAG
>JBFHFJ010000189.1:0-6705 GCA_041583655.1 Haliea sp.
ACACCACGGCGGGATTCTCCGTCTCCGGCCTGGAGTCACTGGATCCCGGGCGGCCGTGGCTGTTCATGAGTAACCACCGCGATATCGTAATGGATCCGGCGTTTACCAATTATGCCCTGCATCGGGGCGGGCACCAGACGGTGCGTATCGCGATCGGCGACAACCTGCTGACCAAGCCCTGGGTCTCCGACCTCATGCGCCTGAACAAGAGTTTCATTGTCAGGCGCTCTCCCGGCAGCGGTCGCGCGTTGCTTGCGGCTTCCCGCCACCTGGCCAACTATATCCGCATGTCGCTGCAGGAGGAGCTGGCGCCCGTGTGGATCGCCCAGCGCGAAGGCCGGGCCAAGGATGGTGTCGACCGCACCGAGCCGGCGGTGATCAAGATGCTGGCCATGAGCCGGGACAAGCAGACCGAAAGCTTCAGTGAGGTGGTCAATGCGCTGGGCATCGTGCCGGTGTCGATTTCCTACGAGCTGGACCCCTGCGATGGACTCAAGGCGCGGGAGCTCTATTTGCGCAGCACCACGGGAAGTTACGCCAAAGCGGAGCAGGAGGATGTGGCTTCAATCGCCCGCGGCATCTCCGGGAGCAAGGGTCGGGTCCATGTTGCCTTCGGTACCCCGTTGAGCGGAGAGTTCGCCGATGCGGACCAGGTGGCGGAGGAAATTGATCGCCAGGTAGTGTCGCTGTACTGCCTGCATCCGACTAACCTGCATGCCTACCGCATGCTGCATGGCGACAGCGCCCGGATTCCGGACAACCTCACTCTCGAAGGGGGAAGCTGCTCCGAGGCGGAATTCCGGGCCAGGATGGAGGCACTGCCCGCAGAGCACAGGCCCTTTGCCCTCGCCATCTACGGCAACGCAGTCGCCAGCAAGCTTGCCCTGGCCGATGCCGGGGACCGCGTTCCCCTTTGCTGAACGACGCCCTCAAGGACCAGATCCGCGAGGCGTATGCCGCGATCATGGCGGGCAAGGGCCTGAGCCCGCGCTGGGGCCAGCGGCAGATGATCGCGGAGATCGCCAATGCCCTGGCGCGTATCGTCCCCGCAACTGGCCGCGCCGATCCGGAATCCCCCGCGGTATGCGTGATCGAGGCCGGTACCGGCACCGGCAAGACCATCGCCTATGCCGTTACGGCGATTCCCCTGGCCCAGGCCCTGGGCAAGCGCCTGGTGGTTACCACGGCCACCGTGGCTCTGCAGGAACAGTTCGTCAACAAGGACCTGCCGGATATTCGGCACCACAGCGGGCTGGAGTTCAGCTATACCCTGGCCAAGGGCAGGCGCCGCTATGTCTGCCTGTCCAAGCTGGACCGGCAGCTTGCCGGCAGCGGTGCTGGGGATGTGCTGCCGCTTTACCCCGACGAGTTCCAGGCGCCCGAGTCAGCCGAGGCCCTGCCGGTGTACAGCGCGATGATCGAGGCCCTGGGGCGCGGTGACTGGGACGGTGACAGGGACAACTGGCCCGGCCAGGTGCCGGAAGCAGTCTGGTTCGGCGCCACCACCGACCACAGCCAGTGCAGTGGTCGCCGCTGCCCGAACATCGGCCAGTGCAGCTTTTTCCGGGCCAGGGACCAGCTGCAGTACGCCGATGTCATTGTCGCCAATCACGACCTGGTGCTGGCCGACCTCGCCCTGGGCGGCGGCGCGATCCTCTCCGCCCCGGAGGACAGCATCTACATTTTCGACGAGGGTCACCATTTGCCGGACAAGGCCCTGGCGCACTTCTCCAGTTTCTGTCGCTTGCACACCACTGGCCAGTGGCTGCAGGAAAGCCGCAAACTGCTCGTCCAGGCAGCGTCGGTGCTGGCGCCGTTTACCGACCTGCAGCGCCCGCTGCAGACCCTGCCCTCGGTGATGGATGAGGCCCACGCGGGGCTGCAGGTTGCCGAGCAGGCGGTGGCGACCCTGTTTGCCGAGCGCCCCCCGGGCAATGGCCGCGGTGACGAACAGCAGCTGCGCTTTCCCCACGGTCGCGTTCCGGAAGTCCTGCAGCCCCTCGCTGCCGCTCTGGTGAATCAGTTCCAGCAACTCGCCAGCGGCCTGGCCAGGATCGAGAACCGGCTGGAGGAAGCCCTGGAAGAGGACGACTCCGGGCTGGACAAGGGCGAGATTGAAACCTGGCACCTGACTCTGGGCGCCCTGCTGGGGCGGGCTGAGTCCACCCTGGCCCTGTGGCAGGAGTACGCAGTGAGCGGTGAGGGCGAGGTCCCGCCCAGGGCTCGCTGGATCACCCTGCTCGACTCCGGCGGCCAGTTCGGTTTTGACCTGCGCTGCAGCCCGATTCTCGCTGCGGATATCCTGGAGGAGTACCTGTGGTCCCGCGCGGCCGGGGTGGTGGTGACCTCCGCGACGATCACCGCGCTGCGCTCCTTCGAGCGGTTCATCCTGCACTCCGGTGTACCCCGTGAGGCCAGGTTCAAAGTGGTGACCAGCCCGTTCGATTACTCCCGCGCCACCCTGCACGTGCCGGCGATGGACTGCGACCCCGGCGATGCCGAGGCCCATACCGCGGCCCTGGTGGCACAGCTGCCCGCCCTGCTGGACCGCGCTGAAGCCAGCCTGGTGCTGTTCTCCTCGCGCCGGCAAATGCAGGATGTCTATGAGGGCGTGCGCGACTCCCTTGGGGAGCTGATCCTGTTGCAGGGTGATGGCAGCAAGCAGGAGATCCTGCGCCAGCACCGGGAGGCCGTGGACGCGGGGCGGGGCAGCGTTATCTTTGGCCTGGCTAGCTTTGCCGAGGGGGTGGACCTCCCCGGCGCCTATTGTCGCCATGTGGTGATAGCCAAGATTCCCTTCGCGGTGCCCGACAGTCCTATAGAGGCCGCGCTGGCGGAATGGGTCGAGGCCCAGGGCCGCAACGCCTTTATGGAAATCAGCGTGCCGGATGCCGCGCTGAAACTGGTCCAGGCCAGTGGCCGCCTGCTGCGTACCGAGCAGGACTCGGGCCGGGTGACCCTGCTGGATCGCCGCCTCCTCACCCGGCGCTACGGCCAGGCTATCCTCGATTCACTGCCACCTTTCCGGCGTGACCTCGGCCGCTAGGGGCAGCGCTCCTCAGTGCGCCGCCAGCGGGGTGTTGACGATTTCCAGGGTGGCGGGGTGCTGCAGGCGCCGCTCCGGGGAGATCAGGTAGTAGGTGTCGACGAACTCCCGTGTGCGCCCGATCACCGCCACCCCGTACTGGGACATCACGTAGTCCTCAACAGTAGTGGGGGCAGCGAAAATACCGACTCCAGCCTGGCCGAAGGACTTGAGCAGGGCGCTGTCATCGAACTCGGCAATGATGTTCGGCGTGACACCGTGCTTTTCCAGCCAGGCCATCAGGAATGATCGCATGCTGGCCTTGCGGCCCGGGACCAGGAAGGGTTGCCCTGACAGGCTGCCGGGGAACTGCCCGCTGCAGCTGGCAGCCAGCTCCGGCACCGCGAAAAAGGTAAAGCCGCTGTCCAGTATCCTGTAGTTCCAGGCCTTGATATGGCTGCCGGAGTCCAGTGGCTGGTCGGTAATGATGCAGTCCAGCCGGTTCACCGCGAGCTCCGCGAGCAGGGTTTGCTGGTCGCCTTCGTGGCAGAGCAGCCGCATCTGGCCCGGTCGCTGCAGAATGGGTTGCAGCAGGCGGTTGGCGAGAATCTTCGGTATGACATCGGTGATCCCCACGCGGAATATCTCACTGGCGCCACTATCGGTCTGCAGCATCTGGCGGATCTCGCTCCCGAGCAGGAAAATCGTCTCTGCATGACTGTAGATTTGCCTGCCTTTTGCCGACAGGCGCAGCCGGCGCCCCTCGCGCCGGAACAGTTTGGTCCCCAGCTGCTCCTCGAACGCGGCGATCTGCCCGCTGATGGTTTGCGGGGTCAGGTTCAGGCGCTCGCTGGCGCGGGTGATGCTGCCGTCCGTGGCGACGTGGAAGAAATAGTACAGGTGGTTATAGTTGAGCGGAGTCATTCAGGTTTTTTCGATTTTAATACGCAAAGACTTCGAATATATCATAGCTATTGCTTTCTGTATCTTGCGCGCCGATCATTATGCTCCCAACTTGTCCTGACGTGAGGAGAGCCATGCCCCTGTTCCATGCCCGTAAACCCCCTCTGGCACGAGCCGTAGCGGGGCGCAAGCTGTGACGCTCCCGCTGGTGGGGATTACCATGGGCTCGCGCTCTGACTGGGAAACAATGCAGGGTGCGGCGGATGCACTGACGGCGCTGCAGATACCTCACGAAGTGGAGGTGGTATCCGCCCATCGCACCCCCGACAAGCTGTTCTCCTATGCCGAAACGGCTGAACAGCGGGGCCTCAGGGTGATCATCGCGGGAGCCGGCGGCGCGGCCCATCTGCCGGGGATGATGGCTGCCAAGACCCTCTTGCCCGTGCTGGGAGTGCCGGTGCAGTCGCGCGCCCTGAATGGACTGGATTCACTGCTTTCCATTGTGCAGATGCCGGCGGGGATTCCCGTGGGGACCCTGGCCATTGGCAGTGCAGGCGCGGTCAATGCGGCGCTGCTGGCCGCGGCCATTCTTTCCGGCACTGATCCGGATTTGCGCGAGCGCCTGCGGCAGTATCGGGCGCAGCAGTCGGAGCTCGTGCTTGAGCACCCGGACCCGAGGCTGCAGTCGGCATGAAGATAGGTATTCTGGGCGGCGGCCAGCTGGCGCGGATGCTGTCCCTGGCCGGGCATCCACTGGGTCTGCAGTGTATTTCCGTGGAGCCCGCGGCTGAGGCCTGTGCGGCCCAGGTGGGCAAGGTGATCACCGGAGCCTTTACCGCTGAGGACGTCCTGGCGGAGTTTGCGGCAGGTGTCGATGTGGTGACGACCGAGGTGGAGCATGTGCCTCTGGCTGCGCTGGATTACGTGGCAAAACACCGCAGGCTGGCGCCCGGCCGCAGGTCGATCGCCGTGGCCCAGGATCGACTGCTGGAAAAAACCCTGTTCCACGACCTGGAATTGCCCACCGCTCAATTCGTCCCGGTGGATTCCCTGGAGGATCTGGTCACCGCAATGCAGACGGTCGGCCTGCCCGCAGTGCTGAAAACGCGCCGTATGGGGTACGACGGCAAGGGGCAGGTTGTACTCCGCGAAGCATCCGCCGCCGAGGCGGCCTGGAGTGCTGTGGGCGAAGTGCCGTGCCTGCTGGAAGCCATGGTTCCCTTTGACCGCGAGGTGTCGGTCATCGCGGTGCGCAGCCAGGACGGTGAATGCCGGTTCTGGCCGCTGACCGAAAACCTGCACCACAATGGCATTCTCAGCGTGTCCCGGGCGCTTCTGGAAGACCCTCTGCAAGCGCTCGCGGAGCAGCACTGCCGGCGCCTGCTGGAGGCGCTGGACTATGTCGGGGTGCTGGCGCTTGAGCTGTTCCAGGTCGGCAGCAGCCTGCTCGCCAATGAGTATGCTCCCCGGGTACACAATAGCGGTCACTGGACCATAGAGGGCGCGGTGACCTCCCAGTTCGAGAATCACCTGCGCGCGGTTGCCGGCCTGCCGCTGGGCGCGACGAGCGCACGCTGTGCCGCCGCCATGGTCAATTTTGTCGGCCATGTCCCGCAGGCGAGCGAAGTGCTCGCTGTTATCGATGCCCACCTGCACGTCTATGGCAAGCGTCCCCTTCCCGGGCGCAAACTGGGCCACGCGACACTGTGCGCCGCAAGTCCTGGCCTGCTGGAGCCGGGCCTGAAGACGCTGTTGCATCTCGCACAGGCCGGGAAAGAGGAACAAGGGGTTGCTTGATCCAGTCGTCATGTTTTTCCTGCTCGGCATCGTCGCCGGTGTGCTGCGCTCCGAGCTGCGCCTGCCGGTACAGGTGTACGAATTACTGAGTATCCTGCTGCTGCTGGCCATCGGCATGAAAGGTGGTATGGAGCTGGCGCGGCAGCCCTTCCTGAGCCTGCTGCCGCAGATGCTGGCGGTGATCACCATGGGCTTTGCCCTGCCGCTGCTGGCGTACCCGGTACTGTTGTACCTGGGGCGCCTGCCGCGGACCGACGCCGCTGCCGTGGCTGCCCACTATGGTTCCGTCAGCGTGGGAACCTTCGCCGTGGTCGTGGCCTACCTGGCATCGCGCGAGATTCCCTACGAAGCCTATATGCCGGTGTTTGTGGTGCTGCTGGAAATTCCGGCGATCCTGGTGGGGATCGTGCTCGCCAAGGGACTGGGCAGCGGCGCCAGTCTGCGTCGCTCCGCACACGAGGTTCTGCTGGGCAAGAGTATTGTGCTGCTGGTGGGCGGTCTGTTGATCGGCTGGGCCGCAGGAGAAGAAGGCCTGAAAAGCCTGGCGCCTCTGTTCTTCAGTCCATTCCAGGGGCTGCTGGCGCTGTTTTTGCTTGAAATGGGGCTGGTCACCGCCAGTCAGCTGGGAACACTGCGGCGTTACGGCCTGTTTCTCCTTGGCTTTGGCGTGATGGCACCGGTGGTGTCCGCCGTCATTGGCTTGACGCTGGCCTGGCTGCTGGGGCTCTCTGTCGGTGGTGCCGTGGTGCTGGCAACCCTGGCTGCCAGCGCCTCCTATATCGCGGTGCCGGCGGCGATGCGCATATCCCTGCCCGAGGCCAATCCCGCGCTGTCACTGGCGGCGTCGCTGGGTGTGACGTTCCCGTTCAATGTCGTTCTGGGAATCCCGTTGTACCATTGGCTGACTCGCCATGCCTATGCCATTTTCGGAGGAGGCTGAGCATGCATCAGCATCATCGTCGCCTGTTGACCATCGTCAC
>JBFHFJ010000190.1:0-6702 GCA_041583655.1 Haliea sp.
CACCGAGGGTCTGGAACCCGGACACCGAGACTGGCGGCCGTTTTGCCAGTATCAATCGCCCGGTGGCCGGTGCGACCCATGACAAGACACTGCCGGTGGGCAAACACTCGCTGCAGCTGTACTCGCTGGCGACGCCCAACGGGGTCAAGGTCACCGTACTGCTGGAGGAGCTGCTGGCGCTGGGCATTGCCGATGCTGAATATGACGCCTGGCCAATCAATATCCTGGAAGGCGAGCAGTTCGGCTCCGATTTTGTCGCCATCAATCCCAACTCCAAGATTCCCGCCCTGCTGGATCACAGCACCTCGCCGCCCACCCGGCTGTTCGAGTCCGGCGCGATCCTGATGTACCTGGCGGAAAAGTTTGCTGCATTCCTGCCCACCGAGCCTTCGGCGCGCGCCGAGTGCCTGTCCTGGCTCTTCTGGCAGATGGGCAGCACGCCCTACCTGGGCGGTGGCTTCGGCCACTTCTACGCCTACGCGCCGGAAAAGTGGGAGTACCCGATCAATCGCTTCACCATGGAGGTCAAGCGCCAGCTGGACGTCCTGGACCGCAATCTGGCGGACCGGCGCTACCTGTGTGGCGAGGACTACACGATCGCCGACATGGCGGTCTGGCCCTGGTATGGCGGCCTGGTACTGGACACGCTTTACGATGCCCAGGAGTTCCTCGACGTGGGTTCCTACCAGCATCTCAACCGCTGGGCACGTGAAATCCAGGCGCGCCCCGCGGTGCAGCGTGGGCGCCGGGTCAACCGCATCTGGGGCCCGGACGAAGAGCATCTGCCCGAGCGGCACTCGGCCAGCGATTTCGAGAGGTAGCAGGTATGGCGGGCTCACTGCAGGACCAGTTGCTCAAGGCGGGGTTGGCGGACACCGACAAGGCGAAGAAACTGGCGAAGGAAAAGCGCAAGCAGGCCAAGGTCGCCAGGCGCTCCGGTGAGGAGATCGGGGGTGAAACCAAAGCTGCGGTTCGGGAAGCTCTGGCGGAGAAGGTCCGGCGCGACCGCGAGCTGAACGAGGCCCGCAACGCCGAGGCCCTGCGCAAGGCGATCAACGCCCAGATCAAGCAGCTGATTGACAATCATAAGCTGCCCCGGGGGCGCGGTGAGGTTGGCTTCAACTTCACCGATGGCAAAAAGGTCAAGAAGCTCTACGTGTTGCCGGTGGAGCAGAAGCAGCTTGCCGCCGGGAACCTGGCCATCGTCAAGCAGGGGGACCAGTATGAGCTTTTGCCCTGGCCCATTGCCGCCAAGATCGCCGAGCGCGACAGCAGCCGGGTGATTGTCTGCAGTGAGGCCGGGGACCCGGGCCTCACTGCAGAAGAGCAGGAGTGGTACAAGGACTACGAGGTACCCGACGACCTCATGTGGTGAGGCCGGGTTCTTCCTCCTCCCACGTTGCGGGTGCGTCGGGAGCATACGGCAGGCCGGTGCCCGGTCCTGAGCACCGTTCGCGTCTGGCAGTCAGGTGGCTCATGGGCAAAACGCGTGTTCTACCGCGCATGATTGGCTAGACTTGAGGTGTCGTTCGCCATTCCCGGAATGCGCTCGGTTGGCTGTTGTTGCGGCCAGGCGCAGAAAGTGAGCCATGGGGCAGATTACTTCACTGTTCGCCCACAAAGTCTCAGGTATTGTTGAGCCGGGCGTAGATATTGCGTTGCTGCTGGGCCGTTTGGGTCTCGACCCGACTGGTCCGGTTGATCCGTCACAGATGATTACGGACAGCGACTACTATGCATTTCTGGAGTCTATCGCCAGAGCCGAGCGGCAAGGCCATACCTTGCCTTTGCGGGTTGGCGCTGCGATGTGCTGTGATGACTACGGGGCTTTCGGCCTCGCCTGGAAGTCGGCGCTGAATCTGCTGGGCTCGATCTCCAGGGCCGAGCGCTATTCCCGCGTGCTCACCAGCGTCACGTCGTACTCGGCGGAGCCTGTTGCCGGTGGCGTGTTCGCGCACCTGCACCGGCAGGGTGAGCGCAGCCTTGGATTGCGCCTCTCGAATGAAGCCTCGCTCGCCAGCATGTTGGCGATCGGCAGGGAAGTCGCCACCCGGCCACTGAACCCGCTGGAGGTTCATTTCAGGCATCCTGGCCCCGCACTGACTGAAGACCACGAGACTTACTTTGCCTGCCCGGTATATTTTCAGTCGGATCGGGACGCTCTGCTCTTTTCCAGGGATTCTCTTGAGGTCCCCAACAAACTGGGCGACCCGGGAATCGTCAGCTTCTTCGATTCCCATCTCGATGCCGAGCTCGGGCAATTGAGCGATGAGAGTGCTCTGGGCAGGCGCGTAAAGAACCAGCTGTCCAGCTCGCTCAGCGAAGGTGTCCCTACCATTTCCGATGTTGCCGGCCAGCTCGCAATGAGCGGCCGCACGTTGCAGCGCAAGCTTGCCGAGCACGGCTATTCCTTTCAGTCACTGGTGGATGAGGCCCGGCGGGAACTGGCGGAACGGCTGCTGGCACACAGTGCCCATTCCCTTGCCGACATCGCCTTTCTTACCGGGTTCTCCGAACAAAGCTCATTCAATCGCGCTTTCAAGCGCTGGGCAGGGCAAACTCCCCGATCCTTCCGGCTGTCTGCCCGGCCGCGCTAGGCGCTGCTGAATCTGGCGGGATCGGCCAAAAAATTGACCTCCTGTGCCAATAGTGCAGTCCCTGATTTCACTATGCTTTCCTCCATGCAGTTCACCCAGGCGGAGATGACAGAGGAGAGCACGATGAACCACGCGCAGAGAAAATTCACCCTGGTAACGGGCGGCACGGGCAAGACGGGACGGCGTGTCGTTGACAGGTTGCAGGCGAAGGGCGTTCCCGTCCGGGTTGGCGCCCGGTCTGCCTCGCCGTCATTCGACTGGAATCATGAGTCCACCTGGGGCGCCTGCCTCGATGACGTGGAGGCTGTTTATATCAGCTATGCGCCTGACCTGGCCATGCCCGGAGCGGTGGATACGATTCAGGCCTTTGTCGATTGCGCGGCAAGGAGCGGGGTAAGGAAACTTGTGCTGCTGTCCGGGCGCGGCGAGGAAGAAGCCCAGGCTTGCGAAAAAATTGTGATGGATAGCGGCCTGGAGTGGACGGTCGTGCGGGCGAGCTGGTTTAACCAGAACTTTTCCGAGGGCGCGTTCCTGGACCTGGTATTGGCCGGTGAGATCACCCTGCCGGCGGGGGACGTACCTGAACCGTTTGTCGACGTGGATGATATTGCCGAGGTGGCGACGGTCGCGCTCACCCAGGCCGGGCATGGTGGCGAAATCTACGAGACAACGGGTCCCCGCCTGATGACATTCAGTGACATCGCGGAAGATATCGCCGCGGCGACGGGTCGGCAGATCAGCTTCGCCGACATTCCCCACGACGCCTTCCTCCAGGCCATCCGCGAGTCCGGCGCACCGAAGGAAGTGGTCTGGATGCTGGATTACCTCTTCGTCACGGTTCTGGACGGGCGCAACAGCTCGCTTGGGGATGGTGTGCAGCGGGCCCTGGGGAGGGAGCCCAAAGACTTCCGTGACTACGCCAGGGAGGTTGCCGCGACGGGTTTGTGGCGTCAGCCGGCTTGAGCCGAGCCGGACGCCTGTGGTGCGGGTTCAGTGCGGTTGTCGGGCCGCGGGAGCCCAATGACTGCGAATGCCCAGGGGTCACGCTACGGTGTTGGCCCTGGCCTGCAGGGCCTGCAGTACATCGTTGGCCCTGATCGGCAGGTGCCGCAGGCGGGCGCCCACCGCAGCGAAGATCGCATTCCCGATCGCCGGTGCCACGACTGTCGTGCCGGGTTCACCCAGTCCCACGGCCTGCTCGGTGCTGTCCATGAACTCGATGGATATCTCTGGAACATCCATCATGCGCATCGGCGTGTAGCTGTTCAGGTTGCGGTCTTTTACCTGCCCGTCGACAAATTCCGTGCCTTCGTGCAGGGCCATGCTGGCACCCCATAGCGCCGCGCCCTCGGTCTGCGCCAGGGCGCCGTCGGGATGGACGATGGTGCCGGCGTCCAGAACCAGGTCCAGCTTGTTCAGGGTCACCTGGCCGCTCTCCGGATCCACGCTGACCGTCGCCACGCAAGCGGTCCAGGTCGGCATATCCCGTTCCTGGCCAAACGTCGTGGCGACACCCATGCCGCTGTTCTTCGCCAGTTTCCTGCCCCAATTGGCATTTGCCGCAACGCGTTCCAGGACCGCGGCCAGGCGCTTCGCGCCACCGACAGAGTTCGGTGATTCACCGGCATTGCGCCCCTTGCCGGTAAGCAGCTGCAGGCGGAACGCCACTGGGTCCACACCCAGTTCCCGCGCTATCTCGTCGATGAAGGACTCCAGCGCCCAGTTGGTCCAGCCGGGCCCGACGGAGCGCAGCCAGCCCGGGCGGAAGGTGCGATTGGCCAGATCATTGGAGATGGCGCGAACGCGGTGGGCGCCGACCTCGTACCAGTGGTTGGCGCCGCTGATGGAAAAGGAGTCGAACTTCACGCCGTTCTCGCCTGGCCCCATGAAGAAAGGCGCCATCACCTCCGTCGGCCAGCCTGCGGCGGCGTGATGCTGCATGCCGAGAATACGTTTCTCGCTGTCCAGCGCCATGCTGACGCGCTGTACCGAGGGCGAGCGCACGGAATCAAAGCGCGAGTCGTCCTCGCGGGTGAGAACCAGCTTTACCGGACGCCCCAGGGCCTTGGCGGCGAGCAGGGCCGGTACGCCGTAGTCGCCGTTGAGACGGCGGCCGAAGCCGCCGCCGAGCAGGTAGGTCTTCATCAGGATACGATCTTCGGGGACGTCGAGTGCCCTGGCGTACCAGGGCAGAGCGAGGGACTGCCACTGGTTGCCAGTGTGCAGCTCCCAGACGCCGTCCTCGCGCTGCAGTGCCAGTGCGTTCACCGGCTCCATCTGGAAATGGAGAACGGTGCTGGTGGTGTATTCCCGCTCTACCACACGGTCGGCCTTCGTGTAGGCCTCATCCACCCCCGGGTCGGCAACCACAAGAGAGCCCGTGTCGCCGTCAATCAGCTGGCGCGCCCGCTCCTGAAGATCGGCTTCGCTGACTCCCGCGGTATCCCCGGCCTCGAATTCGACCTCTACGACTTTTGCCGCGCGCAGTGCCGCGTGAAAAGAGTCGGCGACCACGACTACCCAGCCGCTGGCGTGGCCGGAGGGGTCGTCCAGCGCCAGGCTCTGGCGGTAGCCGGTAATGGATGTCGCCTTGCTGTCGTCAATTCGCCTGACGCGGGCGCCGTTGCGCGTGGGGGGCAGTATCGGTGCAGCGTAAACCATCCCCTCGACGGCGGCATCAATGCCGTAGACGGCTTCCCCGCGAGTCTTCTCCGGAATGTCCAGGGCGTCAAACCGGCCGCCGATGAGACGGCGCTGGTCTGCCGGCTTGATCGGCATGGCGGCGAGTTCGTCCGCGCTGTAGCGCCGGGTTAGGTCACCGCGCCGGATGATTTCCGCATAAGTAATTGCGGCATTGCCACACAGTACCCGGCTTGACTCGGCGCGGCAGTCGGCGGCGGGCTTGCCGAGCAGTCGGGCGCCTTCCTCTATTAACGCGGTACGCCCGGCGGCCCCGGCACGGGAAAGCAGGTCGAAATTCTGGAAAACCGACCAGCTGCCCCCGGTTACCCGGTAGCCCCAGGTGTCTTCGCTGTCGACATGGCGCAGGCGGACCTTATCCCAGTCGGCTTCCAGCTCATCCGCGACAATACGTGCCAGCGCCGAGCCGACGTGCTGGCCCATCTCCGCCTCCGCCACATTGACGGTGACAATGCCGTCGCGATCCATGCTGTACCACACACTGGGCTCGAACTGACCTTCGTTGACCGCCGCAGCGGGCGAGCTGTACATGAAGCCGGCGGGCACGAAAGCCAGGGTGAAGCCCGCTGCGCTGGCGCCGATCATAAAGCCGCGGCGCGTAATCCCCCTTGTTTGCACGCTCCCGGTTTTCTCCATCAGATACTGTAACTTACCCATGCTGGCGTTCCTCCATGGCGTTATAGGCCAACTGGTCTGCGGTCTGTCTGATTGCCTTGTGGATTCGCAGGTATGCCATGCAGCGACAGAGGTTGCCGTTCATCGCCTGGCGGATTTCCTCGTCGCCGGGATTGGGATTGCGCGCCAGCAGGCTCGCGGCCTGCATGATCTGCCCTGACTGGCAGTAGCCGCACTGGGGTGCCTGGGCGTCGATCCAGGCCTGCTGCAAAGGGTGGTCCAGGCCCTCGATGGTGGTGATTGCCTTGCCCACCGCTGCGGACGCCGGTGTGACGCAGGATCGCACGGCGACGCCGTCGATATGTACGGTGCAGGCACCGCACAGGCCTATACCACAGCCGAACTTGGTGCCTTTCAGGCCGAGTTCATCACGAATCACCCACAGCAGAGGTGTATCCTTCGGGACGTCGGCCTCGACAGCCTGGTCGTTGATAGTCAATGTCATGCCCACGATAAATGCTCCCGGCTTTTCGGTTGCGGCGTGATCAAAGCATAGACCATGGTGGCGAGCGTCGCCGCCGTTTGCTGGTAGCCTGTGCAGCGTACCAACGCAGTCGCGGGCTTGCAGGCAGCGGCCGGATTTTGGGATGGAGTAGGGTGGGGTAATGGGCCCAGAAGGACTTGAACCTTCGACCTGCCGATTATGAGTCGGATGCTCTAACCAACTGAGCTATGGGCCCGCAACGGAAGAGCGGGAATTATAGAGAAGAAGCTGCCGCAGGCACAGCCC
>JBFHFJ010000191.1:0-6699 GCA_041583655.1 Haliea sp.
CGACGAGGATAGCGAGGGCCGCTGGCGCCGCCACGCCAACGCCTGGCTCGCCGGTGACTACGCCCGGCTGCACCAGCGAGTTGATGTCTGGCTGATGTTGCGGGCACCTTCCTTCGATGAGGTGTTGCGCTGGCGGACGGAGCAGGAACGCAAACTCGCAGCGGGGCAGGGGCCCGCGGCCGGTACCCGGGTCATGGACGAGGCGGCCCTGGCCCGCTTCGTACAGCATTATGAGCGCCTGACACGGCACTGCCTGGCCACCCTGCCGCCGCGCATGGACGTGGTCTGGGAGCTGGACCGCGAGCGCGTGATCGGAACCTGGCACGGCCCGCAGGTGCCGCGGTGAGCCCGTTACCGTTGGTGTTCAGCGACCTGGACGGGTCGCTTCTGGACCACCACGATTACAGCTTTCAGGCAGCCCTGCCCGCTGTGGATGCCCTGCGCGAGCGCGGCATACCGCTTATCCTTTGTAGCAGCAAGACCCGCGCCGAGATAGAGCCACTGCGCACGCAGCTGGACAATCGCGATCCTTTCATTGTGGAAAACGGCGCAGCGGTGTTTATTCCCGCTGGAAGCCTCAGCCAGGCTCCGCCCGACTGCCGTCCTGATGGTGACGGCTGGGTCCGCGAGTTCGCCCCTCCCCGGCAGCGCTGGTTGCTGGAGCTGGCGCGTCTCAAGCCGGAGTTCGGCGCGCAGTTCACCCATTTCGACGCCATGGGCCTTGACGGGGTCATGGCGGCCACCGGTCTGCCGAGGGAGGCCGCCATTCGCGCGCTGCAGCGGGACTACAGTGAGCCGGTGCGCTGGGAAGGTAGTGATGATGGCCGTGAAGCCTTTATTTCGGCCCTCTCCGCGGCCGGGGCGACGGTGCTGCAGGGGGGGCGTTTCCTCAGTATTGCGGGCGATTGCGACAAGGGGGCGGCACTGCGCTGGTTACGTAATTGCTACCAGCGGGAAAATCCGGCACGGGATGTGCATGACCTGGCTATAGGTGACAGCGCCAACGACAGTGCGATGCTCGAAAGTGCGCGACATGCCCTCGTCATCCGCTCGCCGGCGCACGGTTTTCCGCCGTTGCAGCGGCAGGAGAATACCCGCTATAGCGAGGCATTCGGTTCGCGGGGGTGGGCGCAGGGCGTGCTCGATTGGCTGCAACACCTGGACCCCTATTCACAGGAGTGACCGCCATGGGCGATTTCTATCAGAACGGCATTATCACTACCCTGCACAAACTGTCCCACCGCTCCGTGGAGGACATGGAGCAGGAATTGTTGCGCTTCTCCCGCACTCGCCCGCTGGGCCTGATCCTGCCCTCCCTGTTTTCCGAGCTGGAAGGTGAGGCCCTGCCGCATATTGTCCAGGAGCTGCAGGCGGTGCCGTACCTGGCGGAGATCGTGATTGGGCTGGACCGTGCCGACGAGGCCCAGTATCGGCACGCGCTGGAATTCTTCGGCCAGCTGCCCCAGCGCCATCGGGTGCTGTGGAACGACGGGCCCCGGCTCAAGGCGCTGGACGCAGAGCTGCAGGCCCGGGACCTGGCGCCCCGGGAGCTCGGCAAGGGCCGCAATGTCTGGTACTGCATGGGGTACACCCTGGCATCCGGACGCGCCGAGTCCGTGGCCCTGCACGACTGCGACATCCTCACCTATGATCGCAGCCTGCTGGCGCGACTGATCTACCCCGTCGCCAACCCCCAATTCAACTACGAGTTCTGCAAGGGTTATTACGCCAGGGTCGCTGACGGCAAGATCAATGGCCGGGTAAGCCGCCTGCTGGTAACCCCCCTGCTGCGGGCCCTGATGAAGACGCTCGGTGACATGGAATACCTGGATTACATGGACAGTTTCCGCTACCCGCTGGCGGGGGAGTTCTCCTTCCGTCGCGATGTGCTGACCGACATCCGCATCCCCAGCGACTGGGGCCTGGAAATCGGCGTGCTGTCTGAGGTGTACCGCAACTACGCCAACAATCGCCTGTGCCAGGTGGACATCGCCGAGGTCTACGACCACAAGCACCAGGAGATGTCCCGCGAAGACTCCAGCCGGGGCCTGTCGAAGATGTCCATCGACATCGCCAAGGCCCTGTTCCGCAAGCTGGCCACCCGCGGTGTGACCTTCAACAGCGAGACATTCCGTTCCCTGAAGGCGACCTATTACCGGATTGCCCTGGATTTCGTCGAGACCTACCACAACGATGCGGTGATGAACGGCCTCACCCTGGACATCCACAATGAGGAAGTCGCGGTGGAGATGTTTGCGGAAAACATCATGAAGGCCGGGGAAGCGTTCCTTGAGTACCCGATGGAGCGGCCTTTCATCCCCAGCTGGAACCGTGTCATGAGTGCTGTTCCGGATATTCTGGACCGGCTGCGGGATGCGGTTGAGGAGGACCATGCGGAGTTCGGAAGCAATGTTGGATAGCAGCGCGGACGACCCCCTGCTGCGGCTGCGGGAAAGGGTGCACCAGCACCTGCTGATGATCTATGACGGCGTGCCGGCGGTGTGTCCGGACGCGACCATGGCGGAGCAGCTGCTGCAGGCCATGGGGCTGGGGCCAGGGGTCGAGCCGCCCCGGCCCCATGCGAATCACTGGAGCGAGCGCGATGCGCTGCTGATAACCTACGGTGACAGTGTGGTGGCCCCGGGGGAAAAGCCGCTGCACACCCTGAAGCGGTTCCTCGACCTGCATGTGGCTGGGGTGCTCAGCGGTGTGCACGTCCTGCCCTTCTATCCCTGGACGTCGGATGACGGCTTCGCGGTGCTGGACTATTCCAGCGTCAACGAGGCCCTGGGGAGCTGGGAGGATATCAGCGCCATCGCTGCCGACTTCGACCTGATGGCGGACCTGGTCATCAACCACTGTTCCAGTCGCAGCCCCTGGTTCGAGAATTTTCTCCGCGACGAAGCGCCCGGGCGCAACTACTTTTTTACTGTACCGCCAGACACCGATCTCTCCGCAGTGGTCCGCCCCCGCACATCGCCCCTGCTGCGCGAGGTGGAAACGGTGCGCGGTACGCAGCACGTATGGTGTACTTTCAGCCACGACCAGGTTGACCTCGATTTCCGCAATCCCGAGGTGCTGTTGCAGTTTGTCACCATCCTGCGCCTGTACCTGGATCGCGGAGTGCGCATTTTCCGTCTCGATGCCATCGCCTTCCTGTGGAAGATCCCCGGCACCAGCTGCCTGAACCTGGAACAGACACACGAGGTGGTGCGCCTGCTGCGGACCCTTCTTGAGCACGCCCGCCCGGACGCGATGTTGATCACCGAGACCAACATCCCCAATCGCGAGAACCTGTCCTATTTCGGCAATGCCAACGAGGCCCATTGCGTCTACAACTTCTCGCTGCCCCCGCTGCTCATCAACACGCTGCTCAGCGGCGACTGCACCTACCTGCGGCAGTGGCTGATGAGCATGCCGCCGGCGCAGAATGGCACCACCTACTTCAACTTCATCGCCTCCCATGACGGGATCGGCTTGCGGCCGGCGGAGGGCCTGCTCAGTGAAGAGGAACTCTCGACACTGATCACCACCCTGGAGGGTTTTGGCGGACGGGTGTCCTGGCGCGCCCTGGAGGGCGACGAGCGGCGCCCCTACGAGGTCAACATCGCCCTGTACGACGCGCTCCGTGGCACGGTTCGCGGCGCCGACACCTGGGGACTTGAGCGCTTTGTCTGTGCCCATGCCATCATGTTCGCCCTGGAGGGTATTCCCGGCCTGGATATCCACAGCCTGCTGGGCACCCGCAATGATTACCATCGGCTGGAGCACAGCGGCCAGAGTCGCGCCATCAACCGCCACCAGTGGTCACTGGCCGCGCTGGAGGCGCAGCTGGCCGACCCGGCCAGCGACCATTTCCGGGTAATGACGCGGCTTATCGCCCTGCTGCGCCTGCGCGGGGCGCAGCCCGCCTTCCACCCGAATGCCACCCAGTTCACCCTGCAGCTGGGCACCGGGCTGTTTGGCTTCTGGCGCCAGAGCATGGACCGCCGGCAGAGCATCTTCTGCATCAGCAACATCACCGATCAGCCGCAGCCGTTGAACCTGCTGGATATCAACCTGATTGACGACCACGGCTGGGGCGACCTGATCAGCGGCGAGCGCTATTCCAGCAGGGATCAGCAGCTGCTGCTGCAGCCTTACCAGACCCTGTGGATCACCAGCCTTCCCGACCACGGCTGAGCTGCGCGGGGTGATTGCGGGCGGGGTCGAACCGCGATGTCCCTGTGCTACAATCGCTCGCTCCAGAACGGCGCTCCGGGGGGTGTGCCGTGCCACCATACATCGGGAACAATACCAATCATGATCATCAAACCCCGCGTACGCGGCTTTCTCTGTACCACCACCCACCCTGTCGGTTGTGCCGCCAACGTCCGCCACCAGATCGCCCACGTAAAGTCACACGGCCCAATTGAAAACGGCCCGAAAAAGGTCCTGGTGATCGGCGCTTCGACGGGCTATGGCCTGGCGTCGCGCATTACCGCCGCCTTTGGCGCCGGCGCTGCAACGCTGGGTATTTTCTTCGAGAAGGAAGGGACGGAGTCCAAGCCAGGCACCGCCGGCTGGTACAACAGTGCCGCCTTCCACGCTGCGGCCGAAGCCGAGGGTCTCTACGCGAAAAGTATCAACGGTGATGCCTTCAGCGACGAGATCAAACAGAAAGCCATTGCCACCATTCGCGAGGACCTGGGCCAGGTGGACCTGGTTGTCTACAGCCTGGCGGCGCCACGGCGCCAGCACCCGGTGACCGGCGTGATCCACAATTCCACCCTCAAGCCCATTGGCAAGCCTGCTGTGCAAAAGGGGGTCAACACAGACAAGCAGGAAGTGCAGGACTTCCACCTGGAGCCCGCCACCCAGGAGGAAATCGACAACACCGTTGCGGTCATGGGCGGAGAAGACTGGCAGATGTGGATCGAGGCCCTGGACGAGGCTGGGGTGCTGGCCGAGGGCGCAAAAACCACCGCCTACACCTATATCGGTGAGAAGATGACCTGGGACATCTACTGGCACGGCACCATCGGCGCCGCCAAGCAGGACCTGGATCGGCGGGTTGTCGGTATCCGTGAGCGGCTGGCGGCGAAGGGCGGTGACGCAAGGGTGTCGGTACTGAAGGCCGTGGTCACCCAGGCCAGCGCGGCGATTCCCGCCATGCCCATCTACCTCGCCATCCTGTTCAAGGTGATGAAGGCCCGGGGCAGCCACGAGGGCTGTATCGAGCAGATCGATGGCCTGTTCCGTGACTCCCTCTACAATCCCGCTCCGCAACTGGACGCCGAGGGCCGCTTGCGGGCCGATGGCAAGGAGCTGGACCCGGCGGTGCAGGCAGAAGTGGCAGAGCTGTGGGGACAGATCGCAACCGCCAACCTGCACCAGCTGTCGGACTTTGAGGGCTATCGCCGGGAGTTCCTGCAGTTGTTCGGCTTCGAGGTCGACGGGGTCGACTATGACGCGGATGTCGATCCGCTGGTTCCCATACGCGACATGGTCTGACTGCATGTTCGAGCACGGTATACCCTTCACTCTCAACGACCGCGTTCGCCGCCTGGTCGCGCCGAATCCCGGAATGATGACCGGTCCGGGTACCAATACCTACCTCCTGGGCCACGAACAGGTCGCGGTCCTGGATCCGGGCCCGGCCATTCCCGCCCATGTCGACGCCATCCTGGCGGCGGCGCAGGGCAGGATCCGCTGGATTGCCTGCACCCACACCCACCCGGACCATTCCCCCGCCTGGCAGGCGGTGGCGGAAGCCACCGGCGCCGAGGTGATTGGCGCGCTGCCGGCGGACGACCGTTTCCAGGATGACACCTTCCAGCCGACCCTGGAGCTGTCCCATGACTGGGTGCTGCGGGCGCCGGAGTTCACCCTGCGCGCGCTGCACACTCCCGGCCACGTCAACAACCACTACTGCTTCCTGCTCGAGGAAGACGGCATGCTGTTTGCCGGCGACCACATCATGAACGGATCCACCGTGGTGATCGTGCCGCCGGGCGGCGACATGAAAGCCTATATCGAGTCCCTGCGTCTGCTCCTCGACTACCCGCTGCGCAGTATCGCCCCCGGCCACGGCGACCTCATCCATGCACCCCGTGAGGAGGTCGCCGGCCTGGTGGAGCATCGCCTGGCGCGGGAGCGCAAAGTGGTTGCGGGCCTGTCCGGGCTGGGGCAGGCGGATATGGACGCGCTGGTCAAGGTTGTTTACGACGATGTCGACCCGGCGCGACATGAATGGGCCAAGCTGTCCCTGGCGGCGCACCTGATCAAGCTGGCCGCGGAGGGCCGTGCCAGGCAAGCGGATGCAGGGCAGCGCTGGGAGTGGCTGGGTTAGGCCACCAATAGCAGGGGCAGCTCTGGACGCTTCCAGGCGCCTGCCGGTTGCACCGCGCCAAACTGTCAGTATCATCGGGGCTCCAGTTCACCAATAGCGGTCCCACAAGATGTCTAATTTTCCAGTGCACCCGGTCCCCGAGAGTTTCCGCGACGCCCATATCACCCCTGAGCGTTATCGTGACATGTACCAGCGCTCGGTGGACGATCCCGCCGGCTTCTGGGGCGAGAAGGCCCTGGAGTTTCTGAGCTGGGACCAGCCCTGGCATACCGTAGTCGACTACGATTTCCGCGAGGGCCGGGCCAGCTGGTTCGCCGGCGCCAGGCTCAACGTCAGCGTCAACTGTATCGATCGTCACCTGGCGACCC
>JBFHFJ010000192.1:0-6674 GCA_041583655.1 Haliea sp.
AGCCAGGTCCAGCCGGAGCCGAAATTGCCGACAGCGGCCTCGGTGAAAGCCTGCTTGAAGTCAGCAAAAGAGCCGAACGCCTTGTCGATGGCCGCAGCCACGGCACCAGTGGCGGCGCCGCCACCATTGGGGCTCAGGCACTCCCAGTAGAAACTGTGGTTCCAGATCTGGGCGGCATTGTTGAACACGCCGCCGGAGGAGGTACGGATAATGTCTTCAAGTGTCTTGCCCTCGAATTCCGTGCCGGGAACCAGGCCGTTCAGCTTCTCGACGTAGGTGTTGTGGTGCTTGCCGTAGTGGTAGTCGATGGTTTCCGCGGAGATATGCGGTGCCAGGGCATCGCGAGAGTAGGGCAGGGCGGGAAGTTGAAAAGCCATGGTATTCCTCCGAAAACTCAGGATAAGTGGGTTGGCAATCGTCCAGACTGATACTTTTGCGTCGTCGGCGCGCGATTCCGGTGGCCGACGCTATTATGGTTGGAGGTCCAGCGAAGGCGCGCAGTATACCGCATTGTGCGCGCCCGTAATAATGGACTAAGGTTGTGGCTACTGATTGAATCAGGGATGCGCCTTTGGGGCGCCCCCACAGAGAGGTACATCTGCCATGTTGCTGTCCATTCTGCTCTTTCTGGCTCTGCTAGTTACCGTGTTCTGGTATCGCCCGCCGCTGGCGGTAGGCTCCGGCATCGTGGGTGTCGGCACGCTGGTGCTCACCCAGTTGCACGGGGGAATGTGGTTGGTGCTGCTGCCGGTCGTCGGGGTCATTGCCCTGCTCAATGTCGCGGAGTGGCGTCGCCGGTATCTGGTATCACCTGTCTACGCCATGCTGCGCAAAGCCATGCCGCCCATGAGCAGTACCGAGCGGGAGGCCCTGGAGGCGGGCACCACCTGGTGGGAAAAGGACCTGTTCAGCGGCAAGCCCGACTGGCATCGCTTCACGGCGATTCAGCTGCCCGCGCTGACGGAGAAGGAGCAGGCGTTCCTCGACAACGAGACCAATGAGCTCTGCGGGATGATTGACGAGTGGGACGTACACCAGCGCCAGGACCTGCCGCCGGAGGTCTGGGATTTCCTGCGCCAGAAAGGGTTTTTCGGCCTGATTATCCCGGAGTCCTTTGGCGGAAGGGATTTCAGTCCCTACGCCCAGAGCCGGATCATGAGCAAGATTGCCAGCCGCTCCATCACCGCGGCAGTCACCGCCATGGTCCCCAACTCCCTGGGCCCGGGCGAGCTGTTGGTGAAATACGGTACTGAGGAGCAGAAGCAGCGCTGGCTCCCGGGCCTGGCGGCTGGCACCGAATTGCCCTGCTTTGGCCTCACCGGCCCCGAGGTGGGCTCTGATGCGGGTGCCATTCCCGACCTCGGGGTGGTCTGCAAGGGAGAATTCGAGGGCGAGGAAGTCATTGGCCTGCGCCTCAACTTCCACAAGCGCTGGATCACCCTGGCCCCGGTGGCGACGGTGGTGGGGCTGGCCTTCCAGTTGCGTGACCCTGAAGGGTTGCTGGGAGACCCGGACAAGGTTGACTACGGCATCACCTGTGCGCTGTTGCCGGCGGATCACCCGGGCATCGAGATCGGCCGTCGCCACAACCCGGGCGCCCCCTTCATGAATGGCCCCATCATGGGCGAGAACGTGTTCATTCCGGTGGACTGGATCATCGGCGGGCCGGAGATGGCGGGCAAGGGCTGGCGTATGCTGATTGAATGCCTGGGCGCAGGCCGGGGCGTATCCCTGCCGGCCCTGTCCACCGCCAGCGGTGAGATGTGTTACCTGATGGTGGGCGCCTACGCCCGCATCCGGCGCCAGTTCAACATGGAAGTAGGCAAGTTCGAGGGCGTGCAGGAAGCCACCGCCGAGATTGCCGCCGGTGCGTATACGCTGGAGGCCATGCGCCAGATGGTAACCCGCGGTCTCGAGGACGGTACGCCCTCGGTCATGACCGCCATGGCGAAGTACCACGCCACCGAGTTGATGCGCACGCTGGTCAACCACGGTATGGACGTTGTGGGCGGCCGCGGCATCCAGCTCGGTCCGCGCAATTTTCTCGCTGCCGGTTACCATGCCCTGCCGGTGGCGATCACCGTCGAGGGCGCCAACATACTCACCCGTTCGCTGATGATTTTTGGCCAGGGCGCCATGCGCTGCCACCCCTATCTGCTGGACGAGATGCAGACCCTGGAGACCGAGGAAACCCACGAGGGCCTGCGTGACTTCGAACCCCTGTTCCTGCAGCATCTGGGCCATATTACCAACAACGTGGCGCGGCTGGTGGTGCTGGGTGTCAGCGGCGCCCGCTTCAGCCCGGCGCCTGCGGGTGCCGATGATTTCAGCCGCCGCTGGTACCAGCGCATCAACCACCTGAGCGCAGCGCTGGCGACCTGCGCCGATGTCGCCCTGGGAGTGCTGGGGGGTGATCTCAAGCGCCGGGAACTGCTGTCAGCTCGCCTGGGTGATGTCCACAGCCAGTTGTTCATCGCCAGCAGCCTGCTGAAGTTCCACGCCACCCAACCGCGCAGCGAGGAGGGCGATGCCCACGCCGCCTACGCTCTGCAGCGCGCGCTGCACGCCGCCCAGGAAGCCCTGGTGGCCTACTGCGATAACTTCCAGCCCCGCGCCCTGGGCCTGGTCATGCGGGCCCTGTGCCTGCCCCTGGGCAGGGTGTTCCGCGCGCCTGATGATCGCCAGATTCGCGAGCTCGGCGCATTGATACTGGAGCCCAATGCCGTGCGCGCCATGCTGGCGATGCACGTGTACCTGAGCGAGGACCCGGAGGACGCGGTCGGCCGGGTGGAGTCCACCTACCAGATGCTGCTGGAGGTCGATGAACCGTTTGTCGCCCTGCAGCGCGCCTGGAACAAGGGTGAACTGGACGCCGAGACCCTGGATGAGGCGCTGCAGGCGGCGGTAGACAGGCAGCTGATTCGCAGTGAGGACGTGGAGCCCCTGCGCGAGTACGACGCACGCCGCCGTGACTGTGTGCTCACCGATCATTTTGAGGCCCTGCTCTGACAGAGCATTGTCCGGATCGGGCCTGGCACCGATGACCGATCTCTGGCGCACGGTGTAATGCGGGCGGCTTGCCCCGGTTGACCGGGGCCCACCTGCGCCGTGCATGTCCCACCCGGGCGCCGGGATGCCAGGGCCGACTGTTCCGGATTTCGCTCCGGTCTGCCCCACACCGGCAGAAATGTTGGGAATGTAAACATTGGCACTTGCCATCCGGGACTGTGCCGCTATATTCAGAATCGGGGAGCGCGCGGGCGGTTGGCAACAGGGGTGGCCCGTAGTCGCTATCTGAATTCATTACTGGGACATCAATCTATGAAGCTGATAAAGAAACTGGCGTTTCTACCGCTGGGCGTGGCTCTTGTTGCCGGCTCAGCAGTATTTGCTCAAACGCAGGATCCGGACGGTGCCGCCCTGGCGGCGGCACTGCCCGAAAATCTTGTCAAGAAGCAGGGGGTTTACATCGTGCGGATGGCGGATAACCCCGTCGCCGCCTACCAGGGCGGTGTTCGTGGACTGCGTGCCACCAAGCCCGGCAAGAACAAAAAGCTGAACCCACGTGACCCGGCAGTTATTGCCTATTCCGATTACCTGACAGCGCGCCACGATGAGGCGGTCCAGCGGGTCGGCGGCAAGAAGCTCTATAGTTACAAGTACAGCTACAACGGCTTCGCTGCGAAGCTGAGCCCCGGCCAGGTTGATTCATTGCGCAGCCTGCCGGGCGTGGTCTCGGTCACGCCGGACACCATCCTGCAGCGCGACACTGTCAGCACCAGCGACATGCTGGAGCTGGATGCGGGTCTCTGGAGCGAGCTGGGCGGCCGCGAAAATGCCGGCGAAGGCATTATCGTGGGCATCATTGATTCCGGGGTCTGGCCGGAAAGCCGGAGCTTCTCGGATCGTACAGGTAGCAACAAGAAGGGCAAGGACGGCAAGCTCGGCTACCAGCAGATACCGGGCTGGCACGGCAAGTGTACCCCCGGTGACAGTTTCCCGGCGTCCCTGTGTAACCAGAAATTGATCGGTGCCCAGTGGTTCAATGCCGGCTTTGGTGGCGATGCGGCGGTGCTGGCGGAGTATCCCTACGAGTACGCCTCTGCCCGGGATGCCGACGGTCACGGTACGCACACCGCCTCGACGGCGGCGGGCAACGCCAATGTGCCGGTAGCGATCGGCGGGAACGACCTGGGCTTTGCCAGCGGCATGGCGCCGCGGGCGAGAGTCGCGGTCTACAAGACCTGTTGGGGCCGCGGCGGCGAAGGTGGCTGCGCCGTCAGCGACAGCGTCGCCGCCATTGACCAGGCGGTCATCGACGGAGTGGATGTCATCAATTTTTCCATCAGCGGCTCCCAGAGCAGCTTCCTGGATCCGGTTGAAGTGGCTTTCCTGTTCGCGGCTGACGCCGGGGTATTTGTCGCGGCTTCTGCCGGCAATTCCGGTCCCGATGCCAGCACGGTGGCCCACAACAGCCCCTGGCTGACTACCGTTGCCGCGGGCAGCCACGACCGTGGCTTCGAGCCGGCATTTGTCACAACCGGCGAAGGTGACGCATTCCCGGGGATTACGTCCGGTGCCGGTACCGGGTCGCTGCCTCTGGTCTTTGCCGGGGACGTCACCCTGGCGGATGCCGACCCGGCCGCGGGTGAATTGTGCTATCCGGGAACTCTGGATCCTGCTGTTGTCACGGGCAAGATCGTACTCTGTCTGCGTGGCGTTATTGCCCGGACAGACAAGAGCGTCGCGGTGGCCCGGGCAGGCGGGGCTGGCATGGTTCTGGCAAACACGAGCGCGGGTGCATCCCTCAACGCGGATTTTCACAGCGTCCCCTCGATTCATGTGGATGAGGTAGCTGGTGCAGCGTTGCTGGGCTATATCGCAAATGCCGGTGAACCCAAGGCAACGATCGATGCGGGAGTTCCCGCCACTGTGGAGGCTTCCGAGGTCGCGGGCTTCTCCTCCCGCGGTCCGGCGCTTGCCGGCAATGGCGACATCCTCAAGCCCGACATCATGGCACCGGGAGTGGACGTCATTGCCGCGGTTTCTCCCGCGGGCTCTAACGGTAACAACTTTGATGCCCTCAGCGGCACCTCCATGTCCAGCCCCCACATGGCTGGCCTGGGCGCGCTGATGAAGCAGCTGCATCCGGACTGGTCCCCGGCGGCGATCAAGTCTGCCTTCATGACCAGCGCGACCCAGGACACCAACCAGGGCAATCCAATTGCCGGCGGCGCCTTCGATTATGGCGCGGGTTTCGTTGTGCCCAACCGGGCTGCCAACCCTGGACTGGTCTACGATGCCGGATTCAATGACTGGCTCGCTTTCCTCTGCGGTACCGGTGAGTTGCAGGCCGGCTACTGTCCCGGTATCGCCATTGATCCCAGCGACCTGAACTATCCCTCGATTGCACTGGGTGCGCTGGTGGGATCGCAAACCGTGACCCGTACGGTGACCAATGTCGGTGAGGGGGCTACCTACACCGCGTCCGTCACTGGTCTTGACGGTATCGACGTTCTTGTTGAGCCGGCCAGCCTGACCCTTGCCGCGGGGGCACAAGGCACCTACACCGTGACCCTGAGCAACAGCAGCGCACCGCTCAAGACCTACGCCAGCGGCGCCATCACCTGGACCGACGGCAATGGCAACTCTGTGCGTAGCCCGATAGTGGCGCGTCCCCTGGAGATCGACGCTCCCGCGGAGGTGAGTGGGGGTGGCATCGAGGGTGATGTGACCTTTGACGTTGCCTTCGGCTATGACGGGGCTTACTCGGTGCTGCCGCTGGGCCTGCGTGCGGCAACGGAAATCCCTGGCAAGGTAGTGGACGACCCCGCCAATGATATCAATGTTGCTCTGGGGGCAGGGGCAGGGGTAACTTTTCACTTCGTTGAGGTCCCGGCCGGCGCAGCCCTGCACCGCTTTGCCCTGTTCGATGCCGAGACTGACGGCAATGATGATCTGGACCTGTATGTGTTCAACGCCGACGGCTCTTTTGCCGGTGGCAGCGGCTCGGGCACCAGCGCCGAACAGGTGGACATCGTCGATCCGGAGGCGGAGTTGTACATCGTGGTTGTCCACGGCTGGGAAACTGACGGTCCGGATGCAAACTACACGCTGTTCAGCTGGTCAGTTGTGGACGATGAGGGCAACATGACGGTGACCGCGCCAGCAGCGGCCGTTTCCGGCACTTCCGGCAATGTAACCGTTGACTGGTCGGGTCTGGCGGCAGGCCTCAGGTATCTCGGCGTGCTTTCCCACCAGAACGGCGCCGGTGAGATCGCCAACACGGTGATTTCGGTGGAAGCCGACTAGCTGCGCTGGCACTGTCTTCGAACCCGCGCTTTGCGCGGGTTTTTTTTCGCCGGTCTATTATGAAGCTGTTGCGCTTGTGCCTGTCATCGACAGCGGCAACAATAGTGGCATGTTCGATGTCATTTCACAGCGCCTGTTCGCCACTCCGCCCCGGGAAACCCTGTATCACTATACGACCCTGAGCGGCCTTCTCGGTATTGTCGACAGTGCGGAGCTGCGCTGCAGCGACATCCGCTACATGAACGATTCCACCGAATTGCGCCACACCCTGGACCTTCTCGGGGAGCAGGTAACCCGGCGCATCGTCGCCGGGGTCGACAAGCCGGCACTGTTGACCACTTTTCTTGACTGGCTGACCTACC
>JBFHFJ010000193.1:0-6671 GCA_041583655.1 Haliea sp.
CAGCCGTCACGAGCTGGAGATTTTCCGCCGCTGGGCCACTGCCATACAGGTGCAGGGCGTGGACTCCGAGGTGCTGAGCCGGGAGCAGATCGCCGCCATGGTGCCCATGCTGAACATGAGCGCCAGCGCCCGCTATCCCGTACTCGGCGGTTTTATCCAGCGCCGCGGCGGTATCTCCCGCCACGATGCGGTGGCCTGGGGCTACGCCCGCGCGGCCAGCAGCCTGGGGGTGGATATTATCCAGAACTGCGAAGTCACCGGCATCGAGGTAAGCGACGGCGCAGTGCGCGGAATCAGGACCAGCCTGGGGAGTGTGCGCACCGACAAGCTGGGGATGGCGGTGGCGGGGCACAGTACCGTGGTCGCGGCGATGGCGGGGGTGAAGCTGCCGATCATCAGCCAGACCCTGCAGGCGATGGTCAGCGAGCCGGTCAAGCCCTGCCTGGACCACGTGGTCATGTCGCCCATGGTGCACTGCTACATCTCCCAGTCCGACCGCGGCGAGATCGTCATCGGCGGCGGCGCCGATACCCACCCCTCTTACGGCCAGCGCGGCAGCCTGCAGTCCACGGAAGCGGTACTCAACGCGGCGGTGGAGCTGTACCCGATGTTGAGCCGGATGAAGCTGATGCGGCAGTGGGGCGGTATCGTCGATATTGCCCCGGACGCGAGCCCCATCGTGTCGAAAACGCCGGTTACCGGTTTCTATATCAGCACCGGCTGGGGTACGGGCGGCTACAAGGCCATACCCGCCGGCGGCGAGACCCTGGCCCACACGATTGCCCACGACGCACCACATCCGCTGGTGGAGCCGTTCTCCCTGGACCGCTTTGCCCGCGGCCGCCTGATCGACGAAGGCGCCGCGGCGGGTGTGGCGCACTAGGGTGGCCCTGCCATGATGCGAATCGAATGCCCCTGGTGCGGCAGCCGCAGCGAAGATGAGTTCCTCTGTGGCGGCCAGTCCCACATCGCCAGGCCGGACCCCGCTACCGCCAGCGATGGGGAGTGGGCGGCTTACCTGTACCAGCGCGACAATCCCAGGGGACTGCACCATGAGCGCTGGTTGCATCGCTTTGGCTGCGGCCAGTGGTTCAATGTGGCGCGGGACACTGTCAGTCACGACATTGTCGCCGTTTATCCCATGACTGCCCCCAAACCGGAATTGCCGGACGCGGGCGAGGGCGCGGCATGAAGCGCAGCCGCCAGCGCCTGCCCCACGCGCGGGTGGATACCGGGCAACCCCTGACTTTTCAGTTCGAGGGCGAGACCCTGCGTGGGTACGCGGGGGATACGCTGGCGTCGGCACTACTGGCCAACGGTGTCAGCATCGTCGGGCGCAGCTTCAAGCTGCACCGGCCGCGGGGCGTCTTCGCCGCCGGCAGGGAGGACGCCAATGCGCTGGTGCAGCTGGAGCACGGCGCCTGGACCGAGCCGAATGCGCGGGCCACGCTGACGCCACTGTATGAGGGTCTGGCAGCGAAGGGCCAGAACGCATGGCCCTCGCCGACCTGGGATCTGCTGGCAACGCTTGGTCTGCTGAAAAAAGTGCTTCCGGCAGGCTTCTACTACAAGACATTCATCTGGCCCAACTGGAAATACTGGGAGGGCCTGGTGCGGCGCCTGGCGGGGCTGGGGCGGGCGCCGGCCGCGCCGGATCCGCAGTACTACCTGAAGCAGACCGTGCACGCGGAGGTGGTGGTCGTAGGCGCCGGTCGCGCCGGCCTGGAGGCAGCGCTGGCGGCGGCGCGGGATCCCGCCTGCCGGGTGCTGCTGCTGGATGAGCAGGAGGAACCCGGCGGCGCCCTGCTGGCGAGCCCGGATCCGGCGGACCGGGCCTGGCTGGCCAGTATGCTGGAGCGCATCGCCCGGTGCCCGAACCTGACCCTGATGTCCCGGACCTCAGTCAACGGTTACTACGAGCACAACATGCTGGCGGCCCTGCAGCGGGTCGGCAATCACCTGGGCCCGCAGGCGGACCCTGCCGCGCCGCGGGAAATCTTCTGGCGCATCTGTGCCGGGCGCGTGGTGCTGGCGACCGGCGCCCTGGAGCGGCCGCTGGTGTTTCCCCACAACGACCGGCCGGGAATCATGCTCGCCGGCGCGGTGCGGGAGTATACCCATCGCTACGGCCTGACCCTGGGCGAGCGCATCGTGTTTTTTACCAATAACGACTCCGCCTGGCATACCGCGCTCGAGCTGGTGGCCTGCGGTGTCCCGGTGGTGGCTATCGTCGATGTCCGGCCCCGGGTTGCAGCGGAGCTGCTGCGGCAGGCCGCGGCGGCTGGCATTGCGGACAGGCTGGGCTATGGCGTTGTCCACACCCGGGGCCGCCGGGCCCTGCGGCAGGTGCTGATACAGCGCCTGGGCAGCGGCTCCGATGATGGCCTGCAGGGACCCCGGGAAATACTCGACTGTGATCTGCTCGCCATGTCCGGAGGCTGGACGCCGACCCTGCACCTGTATTCCCAGTCCGGCGGCAAGCTTGCCTGGCGGGAGGAGGACAGCTGCTTCGTGCCCGGCACTGCGAGCCAGGCGGTGACCGCGGTCGGCCGCGCCAATGGCGACTTCGCCCGGCCACTGCACACGCAGGCCCACTGGCTCACGCCGCGCGTGGCAACCGACTGCCAGTGGGTGGACTTCCAGTACGACGTCACCGCTGCCGACATCCAGCTGGCGGCGCGGGAAAACTATGTCTCGGTGGAGCACGTCAAGCGCTACACCACCAATGGCATGGCCATCGACCAGGGCAAGACCAGCAACGTCAATGGCCTCGGTATCCTGGCGCTGGCAACCGGGCGCAGCATTCCCGAGGTTGGCACCACCCGCTTTCGACCGCCCTGGCATCCCGTCACCGTCGGCGCCTGGGCCGGAATCGAGCTGGGCGCGCTGTACCAGCCGTTCCAGCGCCTCCCCGCGCATGCCTGCCATCTGGCGCTGGGTGCGCAGATGGCGGACATGGGAGGCTGGCAGCGTCCCGAATGCTACCCGCGGGCGGGGGAGGGCGAAGAGCAGGCCATTGCCCGGGAAGTACTGGCGGTGCGCAATGCCGTGGGCCTGCTTGATTACTCGCCCCTCGGCAAGCTGGAAGTGCGCGGCCCGGACGCCCGGGAGTTTCTCAACCGCATGTACCTCAACAACATGTTTACCCTGGCGGTGGGCGCTGCCCGCTACGGCATAATGCTGAACGAGCGGGGCATCGTGGTCGATGACGGGGTGGTGGTGTGCCTGGCCGAGGACCACTTCCTGCTGCACACCACGAGCGGCGGTGCCAGCGCGGTGCACCGGGCCCTGGAAGAGTGGCTGCAATGCGAATGGGTGGGGCTGCAGGTGCTGGTGACCAATGTCACCACGCAGTGGGCGACATTCATGCTCAGCGGGCCGCGTGCCCGTGCGGTACTGGCGCATCTGCCCGGTGACATCGACTGCGGTCGAGAAGCCTTTCCGCACATGCAATTCCGGTCCGGTGAGCTGTGCGGCGCGCCGGCGCGAATACTCCGCGCCAGTTTTACTGGCGAGCTGTCCTTTGAGATCAGCGTCCCGGCGGCCTACGGCCAGTCCCTGTGGGAAGCCCTGATGAACGCGGGCGCGGCACAGGGCATCACGCCGTTTGGCATTGAATCACTGATGGTGTTGCGCACCGAGAAAGGTTACCTGCACGTCGGTTCCGACACAGACGGAAATACCATGCCCCAGGACCTCGGCTGGGGTGGGGCCATGGCGAAAAAAGCTACCGACTTTGTCGGCCGCCGCTCCCTGGCGCTGGAAGTGGGGCAGGATCCGGATCGCCTGCAATTTACCGGTATCGAGCTGCTGGATGAAACTGCGACAACAGTGAGTGGAGCCCATGTGCTGACAGCAGATGGGCGTGGCAGCGCAGGCTATGTCACCTCGGCCTGTTTCAGCCCGAGCCTGGGCCGCACCGTGGCGCTGGGGATTGTCGCTGGCGCCCGGGCGCGGCTGGGCGAGACGGTGTCGGTATACTACGAGGGTCAGACCCAGCCGGCGCGTCTGGTGGCGCCCTGCCAGCTGGATCCCGAGGGCGCGCGGCTGCTCGTGGACGATACCGCGCCGCCAATGGCCGCACCCCGGTCGTCCGGACCCCGTGAGGCCATACCCTCGCATATCCCGCCAATCCTGACGCTTCGCAGCCCTCTGGCCGGTGACAGTGGCATTGCCAGGTCCACGTTCCGCCTGCGGGAAGAAACGGGCTGTGAACTGATCCGCCTGCAGACATTTCATCGCAGCGAGGGCCAGGTCCAGGCGCTGGCAGCGGCATTGAGTACGGCGCTGCCGGGTCCCGGGGTCGCGCACCGGCAGGGCGCCCAGTGCTGGCTGTGGTGTGCTCCCGGCGATTGGCTGGTGGCGGTGCCGGCCGGCACCGGCGCCGCCGAGTTGGCGACTCTGCAGGCCGCTGCAGGGGAATTGCTCGCGGTTGCCACCGCAAGCAGCGACAGCCGGGTAATGCTCCGGCTGGGTGGTGCGCGGGTACGCGACGTCCTCGCCCGCGGCACGACGCTCGACCTGCACCCGCAGCAGTTTGGCCATCAGCACTGCGCGCTCACCCGTTTCGCCGGCGTGCCGGTGTTGCTGTTGGCAGAGGCGGATGAGGTGTTGCTTGTTGCCTGCCGTTCGCTGGCGGTGTACCTGCTGGAGTGGTTCAGGGCGGCGAGCCGGGACTGCTAAACCGGCACTGCGCCGGCGATGTTGTCCGGTTTTCAGGCAATAGAGCCAGCTCTTCTCGGTTCCGCTACCGTTGTGTTGGCCGGGGCTCCCCTGTCAGCCACTCGCCTGTAAGCTCAGTTCCGGTGCCAGTGGAATAATTGTTTTTTATTCATGAGAGCTCGCGAATGATTTATGCGTCATTTCGCCTTTACTGGGTTCATTGTGATGAGCTTTTACCGCCGCCTCCGGGTATCGTGGGTCTCCTCAGACAGGTAGCCAGCAGGCGCATTACACCCGCAATCGGGGCCAGACCGCTGCAACATGTCTCTCCGCACGGTGGCCTGCGGTAGGGTCTCCCTGTTGCGGGTGGCACCGCTGGCCGCGCAATTTCGACAACTCACTGACAGGAAGCTGCGGACATGAGTTCAGACAACGTCACCTACGCCAACACCTCCACCGTCACCGGTGGCACCCTGGCCGAGATCCTGCCGGAGCAGCGCAAGGGCGCCCTGCGCGGCGCCCAGCTGCTGGCGAAGGCTCTGCAGGCGGAGGGAGTGGAGGTGCTGTTTGGCTATCCTGGCGGCGCCAACCTGGAAATCTTTGACGTTCTGCGGGACTACGGTATCCACTGTGTGCGCACCGAGCACGAGCAGGGCGCGGTGCATGCGGCCCAGGGTTATGCCCGCGCCAGCGGCCGCGTTGGCGTGTGCCTGGCCACCTCCGGGCCGGGTGCCACCAACCTGGTCACCGGCATCGCCGATGCCAACAGCGACTCCACGCCCATTGTCGCCATCACCGGCAATGTGCCCTCCCACCTGCTGGGCAGGAATGCGTTCCAGGAGGTGGATATTGTCAGCATCACCCGGCCGGTCACCAAGCGCAGCACCCTGGTGAAAAAGGTGACCGAGATTCCCGAGGTGGTGCGGGAGGCCTTCGCCCTGGCCGGGGGCAACCGCCCCGGGCCGGTTCTGATCGACATTCCCAAGGACATCCAGCAGCAATACCCCCGCGATGCGGACGGCAATCATGTGCCGCCGCGGATCCCGGCAGTGGTAGAACGTCCGGAGCCGGAGATCGGCGGCCTGACCGCCAACCAGCTGGAGGAGGCCTGCCGCCTGATCGGGGAAGCGCGGCGCCCGGTGATCTACGCCGGCGGTGGCATCATCTCCGCCAACTGCGCTGACCTGCTGTTGCGGCTGGCGGAAAAGCTGCGTTGCCCGGTGACCACCACCCTGATGGGTCACGGCGCGTTTCCACCCGGGCATGCGCTGGCGCTGCATACCCTGGGCATGCACGGGTCCAAATATGCCAATGTCGCCGTGAATGAAGCGGACCTGGTCATAGCCGCCGGGGTGCGCTTCGACGACCGCGTCACCGGCAAGGTGGATGCCTTTATCGCCGCGGGCAAGATCATTCACATTGATATCGACCGAGACGAGCTGAACAAGAATAAAACTGTGACCCTGCCAATTTGCGCGGATATCGGGCGTGCCCTGCAACAACTTTGTGACCATGCTGAAGGCGGCGGGTCCACGGACTGGCTGGACTACCTTGCAGTTTTGAAGCAGGACTTTCCCTACGCCGTGCCGGAGGGCGAGTCGATAAGCCCGCAATCCGCGATCCGCCTGCTCAATGACATGACCGCTGGCAACGCGGTGGTAAGCCTCGGCGTCGGACAGCACCAGATGTGGGCCATGCAGCACTATCAGCCGCGCCAGCCGCGCTCATTCCTCAGCAGCTCCGGTTTTGGCACCATGGGCTACGGCCTGCCCGCGGCCATCGGCGCCAAGATCGCCTGTCCCGGGCGCCAGGTGATCGATATCGATGGCGACGGCTCCCTTAACATGACCATCCACGAACTGGCGACCTGTCACCGCTACGGTATCGGGGTCAAGGTGGTGGTCATCAATAACCAGTGGCTGGGCATGGTCCGGCAGTGGCAGGACATGATCTACGAGGGCCACCGCTCGGGCTCGGACCTGTCGGACCCGATGGCGGTGAAAGCCCCG
>JBFHFJ010000194.1:0-6665 GCA_041583655.1 Haliea sp.
CGTAGGTCGAGGGTTCGAATCCTTCTGCCCCCGCCACTAAGTAACGGGGTCTGTACCGGAGACATCCTTTACAGATTATACCGGACACATGGTTTACAGTTCCGGTACGAAAGGATTGGTGGCGGGTTCAACCCGCCCTACATCCTCATCAAAGAATCCTGGATCATAATCCGAGAAGCTGGGGTCCGGCCTCCCGGCAAGCCAGATCATCTCTTCTACTTCCCGTATTCCCAGGGTTTGCCCGGTGAGTATTCTCAATCAACGCGGAAATGCCTGTTCCTTGTGCAACCACGATGGTGAGCCTTGCATCATTGACATCAGGAAGGCCCGAAGCATATCGGAAATCCACGAGGCGCTGCAGTTGCTGCCCCTGCCTGCCTGCGATCCCACCGCGACATCAGAGCACAGTCACCTCGTTGGCGTCGCGGGCGGCGAGTGCGCTCAGACGACCGCAAATTGCCTGACCAGGTTGTGATAGACGTTGTGCAGGCTATCGAGCTGTCGCCTCGACACCCCCTCGCTGCCGACCAGTTCCTGAATGGACTGGTCGAGCGTAAAGAGTGTCTGGCGCAGCTGCGTGTCAGCCACCAGGCTCTGTATCCAGCATATAGCAGCCAGACGCTCCCCTCGGGTGACCGGCGTCACCTGGTGCAGACTGCCTGAAGAGTAGATGACGGCATCCCCGGCGTTCGGCCGCACGCGCTGCTCGCCGAACTCTGTGGTGATCACCAGCTCCCCGCCCTCGTAGGTATCCGGGTCCGACAGCGCCAGCGTCATGGATACGTCACTGCGCATTACCTCGCTGGTGCCGGGAATGCGCATGATGGCTCCGTCGACGTGCAGCCCGTAGGTTTCACCCACACCGTAGCGGTTGAAGCAGGGCGGGAAGATGCACTGGGGAAGCGCCGCCGATACCAGCAGCGGGGTTTCCCCAAAACGTGCCAGCAGCGTGTTGGCCAGGGCCTGAACCTCAGGGTGTCCGGCTTCGGCCTGCTGGTTGTGCTTGACCTCCGCCGACATGCCCAGGGCCGTCGTGCGGCCATCAAGCCAGGGCACGGCCTGCAGCCGCTCCCTGAACCTGGCGACTTCTTCCCTGGCAAGTATCCCCGGGATGATGATCATGCCGTTCTCCTGTCAGAATTCGTACACCACCGAGGCGCGCACGGTGCGGGCGTCACCGATGTACATGAATGCACCGGAGCGGTAGGCGGCCGTCCAGTACTTTTCGTTGGTCGCATTACCCACATTCAGGCGCAGGTTCAGGTCTTCAGTCACGAACCAGTTGGCGAAGAGATCCACCACACCGTAGGAGGGCACAACGATGCTGTAGCGGCCATTCTCCGTATCGTAGCCGGCGGCGGAATCCGGCTGGCCGCCGTACATTTCGCTCTTGAAGGTGTAGCTGGCGCCGAATGCGAGTGAATCATGGGGTTGATAGCGAAGCTGCAGGAACAGGCTGTCGTCGGCAAAGTTGGACAGTGCCAGGCCGACGTTGTCGGGGTCGAACGAGGCGGTGACCTCCGACTCCATCAGCGCGGCGCTGAGCTGTACGCTGAGCGCGTCGGTAATCGAGCCCGAGAGTGATACCTCGAGACCCCGCACTTCGTTCTCGCCGGTGTTGAGCGTGCCGAGGTTGGAGTAGGCATCGCCCACGCTTTCATGGACATCGCGCTTGGTGATCTGGAACACCGCGGCGGTGGCCAGCAACTTGTTATCGAACAGCTGCCACTTGGTACCGAACTCGATATTCTCTACGTGCTCGGGATCAGACTGGGCAACCTGGTCCGGTGAGCCACAGAGTCCGCCGTAGCCGCAGTTGGCGCCGAGGTCGGATTCGCCGCCATTGATGTTGCTTGCCGTGCTGTAGGTGGCGTATAGGTTACCGTGCTCTGAAAGGTTATACACCAGCCCCGCGTGCCCGTTGGTCAGGGTGTCCGAGTAATCGTACAGGGAGTATTCACCCTGGCTGGTAACAGCATTCGAGTAGTCGAACCAGTCCTGGCGCAAACCGAGGAAGAGTTCCCACTTTTCGCTGAAGGTGATGGTATTCATCGCGTAGGCTGATACGGTCTGGATGTCCATGTTCGCATCGCTTGCGCCGCGCTGGTAGGTGCGCTGCAGCAGACGGTTTGCGTTGGTGTACAACGCGCCGTTGCCGTCGGTAATGCAGTAACCCTCACTCACGCCGGTCCTGCCGGACACCAGGCAATTGGGGCTGCCAAGCGTGTCGAGGTCAAACACGCCGTTGACGACCTCTTCCTCAATATAGTCGACGCCGAATACCCATCTCTGGCGTATGCCTGCGGTTTCGATATCGCGGAACAGATTCAGCTGGGCCGCAGTGTACTCTACGTCCTGCCATCCCTGGTGTGTGCTGAGGGAGATGGTCCCCGCGCCGGGGGCCTCGGGATCACCGGGATCGCGCGTTGTCCCGCGGGCACCGGTGGCCAGGTAGCCGTTTTCGGTTTCGCCAAGCCGCAGGGCCGCGTAGACGCGTGTCCGGGGGTTGAAGGTGTACTCGCTGCGCAGTGTTACCGACAGCGCTTCGCTGTCGAGGAAGTCCTCGTCCTGGGCATACACCGGGATCTCCTCCACCGGTTTGCGCGCAGTATTGTCGAAGTAACTCCCCAGGTCTGGCACATCGCTGGCGTCCAGCCAGTATGCATCGGCAGCGATTCGCCAGCGCTCGCCAGGCGCATGGTTGACGGCGAGCAGGGCACCCTGGCGCTCGCGCTCGGCTCCATCGCGGTCCGGCACAGTTTCCGCCGCGCTCAGGAGGTTCAGGCGCAACGCGGTGTCCGTGCTGGCGTTGAGATTGCTGTCAAGGGTGACGCGGTAGTGGTCATCTGTTCCCGAGCCGGCGTCCAGGATGTTGAAGGACTCGTCCAGCAGCGCGCCCTTGGTGATGCTGTTCACGGCGCCGCCGGAGGTACCGCGGCCGGCGAACGTGGCGCTGGGGCCCTTGGCGATTTCCACCTGTTCTGTGGCAAAACTTTCCCGTGTGGTCATTCCTGGGTCGCGCAGCCCGTCAACGAACACATCGCTTCGCGCTTCGTGGCCACGAATAATGTAGCGGTCGCCGAATGCATTGCCGTTTTCTCCCGTTCCCAGCGTTACGCCAGCCTGGCTGCTGAGAATTTCCTTGAGGTCGGATTTTCCGGAGTCGAGGATCTGTGACTGGGTCAGGATGCTCAGGGTGGCCGGTGTGCCAGCGAGGTCCGCTGTGCGGCGATGGTCCCCGGAGCGCCCAGCGAGATACCGCGTGCCGGATACACCCCAGACTTCCACGACCTCGATTTCCTTGCTGGCTGCCGCCGCGCTGCTGGCCGGGGGGCAGGGCTCTGGTTTACCCGCTGCGTCGACGCAGGTGTTCGTGGCCTCCGGCTGAGCATGCGTTGCGAGCGACAGCGCCATCATCAGGGCGCTGGACCCCAGCAGGCGTGAACGGCCGGGTTGATCGTTTTTTGGTGCTGACATAGAAGTGCCCCCCATAGGTCCTCTTTGGATTCGAGTCGGCATTCTAGGGCGCGGGTATGGCCGTGTAAATACAAATGATAATTATTCGTATTTAATGTCGCGAAGACTTTGCGGAGAATTACTTCCCCGGGGAGAACGGGTTGATGCGTCACGGTAGCGAAGAACTGGCGGCCTGATCCAGCAACTGCCTTACAGCCAAGGTGTCGGTCGGACGCACCAGCCTCCCCACCTCGGCGCCGTCGCGCAGGCACACCAGTGTCGGCCACAGCTTGACCCCAAAGGTGCGCCCCAGGGGGCGGCCCTTGCCGTCCTCCAGCTTGAGGTGGCGCAGGTCGGGGTGTTCCGCGACAGCCTCGGCGATGACGGTCCGCGCCGCCTGGCAGTGCCCACACCAGTCAGTGCCGAAGTTCAACAGTACGAGGCCGGGCAGGGCGTCGATCTCGGCGCGGGTTGGGTTCGAGGGGTTGTATGACTCGTTCACGGAATGCTCTCAAATGGGTTTGGGCTGCGGCTGCTGCGGGCTTTGTGGCCAGAATACGTTATGCCAGGGTGCTTGCGCCAGGCATCGCAACGGCTATGATGGGGCGCCCCGGAACCGCGGAAAAACAGAACCAAATGAACAGTCGACCTGACCGCCTGCTCGGCATTGAGTACCCCTTTGTGCAGGCGCCCGGGGGCCGGGTGGCGTGCACTGCGGTGCCGGCGAAGCTGGCTCCCGACAGCGCTGCCACCCCGTGAGGAACGCCGCCACCAGCTCGACAAACGCCGAGGGCCTGCGGGTCTATCTCAATCCGCGGGTTATCGGCATGCTGTTCCTGGGCTTTTCCGCCGGGCTGCCGCTTCTGCTGGTGGGTGGCACCTTCAGTGCTTGGCTGCGGGATCTGGGGGTCGAGCTGGCGGCAATAGGCTTTCTCAGCTGGGTCGGCATGGCCCACTCCATCAAGGTGCTGTGGGCGCCGCTGATCGACCGCGCGCAGCTGCCCTTGTTGAGCCGCCTGCTTGGGCGCCGCCGGGCCTGGATGCTGCTGGCGCAGCTGGTCATTGCCACAGCCCTGCTGGGGATGGCGTTTACCGACCCGCGGGAACAACTGGGGCTGGTGGCCCTGTGGGCGGTGCTGGCCGCGTTCGGTTCCGCCAGCCAGGATGTCGCCATTGACGCCTACCGGGTGGAGGCGGAAGCAAAGCACCGCCAGGGAGCCATGGCAGCCACCTATGTGACCGGCTACCGGGTGGCGATCCTGGCGGCCGGGGCAGGGGCACTGCACCTGGCCAACCTGGACAGCTGGTCCATGGCCTACGCCGTCATGGGCCTGCTGATGGGGGTCGGGATCGTCACCACGCTGGTGATTGCCGAGCCCGCGGTGACCGTCAGCCAGAGCACGGTACAGTTCGAGCAGCGGGTGACCGACTACCTCTCCAGTACCACCCACCGGGGTTGGCGGCGGGAGCTGCAGGCCTGGTTGATTGGCGCCGTGGTATGCCCTTTCGCGGAGTTTTTCCAGCGCTACGGCCGGGTATCGCTGCTCATTCTTGCCTTTATCGGCACCTTCCGCCTCACCGATATTTTCATGGGGGTCATGGCGAACCCGTTTTACCTGGACCTGGGGTTCAGCAAGGCGCAGATCGCCAATATTGCGGCCGCCTTCGGCCTGGCCATGACGCTGCTGGGGGCGGTAGTGGGGGGGCTGCTGGTGGCCCGCTTCGGCATCGCAAGAATTCTGCTGCTAACCGCCTTTATGGCGCCCGCGACCAATCTGGCCTTTGCCTGGCTGGCCTTTATCGGCCCGGAAACCTATGGCCTGGTGCTGGCAATTGTCGCTGACAACATGTCCGGAGGACTGGCAATCTCGGTGTTCATCGCCTACCTGTCCAGCCTGACCAACACCGCCTACACGGCCACCCAGTACGCGCTGTTCAGTTCCCTGATGACCCTGCCCGGGCAGCTGCTGGCCGGCTTTACCGGCGTGCTGGCAGAGCAGGTGGGTTGGGTGCCGTTTTTCTTTATCACCGCCGCTACCGGGTTGCCGGCCATCATCCTGGCCTTTGTGCTGTTGCGTGTGGCGCGTCCAGGGCAGTAGGCGAATCCCTCCGGCCTATCACGCTCCCTGTCGCACACCTTCAAGAAAGGTGTAGGTGCTGCTTTCCAGCAGGGAATATACATCCGCCTGCGGCAGAAACCGCTCAACGTGACCATGCATGGCGATGCCGCTGAGTCCATGGGCCATGGCCCAGAGCTTGATCGACACGGTGAGGGCGTCCTCGTCGCCGCGACCGACGCGCTCGCACCAGGCACGCACCGTGTCCACCAGCAGGTAGAATCCGGAACTCTTGAGTCCGTGCTCGGGGTCCCGGTTTGCCCGCTGGTCGCGGTCGCCCCACATCAGGTCGTAGAACTGCGGGTGGCCGGTCACAAAGCGGATGTAGGCCTGCCCCAGGGCGACGATGGCGGCAACGCTGCCCGCCTCATGTTCGCGAGTGACCGCCTCCATCTCCTGGCCGAGGACAAAGAGCGCGAACTCCAGCACTGCATCCAGCAGCGCGGCCTTGTCCTTGAAGTGGCGGTAGGGCGCAGCGCTGCTGACGCCGGCCCGGCGCGCGGCATCGATCATGGCGAACTCCACGCTGCCGCTCTCCTCGATCAGCTCCGCGGCGGCGATAATCAGGGCGTTGCGCAGGTCGCCGTGGTGGTAGCCGCGGGGCTGCAGCTTGCGTTTTCCGGTCATCGCTGGGCTCCAACAGTGCCGGCCGCTGGCGGTTCCGGCGCCCGCCGCAGGTGTGGCCATCGCCGCAGCAGCAGGAACAGTTGCGGGACCAGGAAAAAGGACACGACCGTGGACAGCAGCACGCCGCCGGCAATCGCCATGGCGAAGGGCGGCCAGAACTGGCTGCCCTCAAGTATCAGGGGGAGGAAACCGCCGAAAGTGGTGATGGTGGTGGAGACGATATGGCGGCTGGAATCCATCACCACGCTGCGGATCGCGTAGATCCCGCCGTTCATGGCGCCGGGTTCCAGTTGCAGCGCGGTCATGATGATGATCGCCGCGTTGATGGAGACGCCAATGGACCCGATGACCCCGATCAGGGCCTGGATGCCGAAGGGATATTGGAAGATCGCCAGCGACAGCAGACTGAGACCGGTGGAGCAGACGCACACCAGCACTGCAATCAGCGACAGGCGCCAGGAATTA
>JBFHFJ010000195.1:0-6603 GCA_041583655.1 Haliea sp.
ATGCTGATCCTCCGCGAGACCCGGTCCGGCCGGGTGACACCGGGCGGCACGCTGCCCGCTGACGCCAGCGTCCTTGATATTGCCGCGACCCTGAGCCACGCCAGCGGCGGGGCCCGCACCGTCGGCGGCGGCAGCTCCCTGCTACCCTAGCCGGTGGCCGCAGCAGACCAACCCGTGAGCTCGCACCGCAGGCTGACGGGCAGGGTCAGTCGCGCCCCGGCACACAGCACACTGCCGGGCTCCCTCTCGCCAAACCGGGTTGCGCGGTAGCCATCCTCCAGCGCCAGGGACAAGCGGGGATCCACGGCCAGCTCCAGATGCTGGCCATCCGGCAGCCTGATGCGCGCGTGCCGGGGGCTGGCCAGTTCCACTGACAGCGCCGGGTGCAGGTGGAAATACACGGCTATGGCATGTTCCCCGCTACCCTCCAGCCCGTCCTGCAGCACCAGGCCCGCTGCGTCGAGGTGCCATTCACGCCGGTGCACCAGGGGCGCTCCGGGGCGTGAATAACCATCGTGCGCCGCATACAGGCCCACACTCTCGGATTGCTGCGTATAACCGCTGTCCACAATGCGCGCTCGACGCCCCAGTTTGAACAGGCCCCAGACATCGGAGGAATTTTCTCCGTCCACCACCACTGTGTTGTGTGCGGCAGTGCCGCGCTCGTGGAGACGGTGGCGCAGATCCTCATAGGTGGAGAGACCGGTGTCCACGAACACCCGCTGGTGCGCCAGGGAAAACTCGAATCCCAGGGTCCCGGCGTGCCCGTGACTGGCCGCATGATCCGGCCCAAGAGGGCCGACATCGGCCAGCAGCAGCGCCGCACCGGCGCACAGCCGGCCAAACCCTGAATCGGGCAGCCAGCAGTTGCCGACCTCCCCACCACCAGTCTCTTCCAGCAACCCGAGCCGGTCGGCATAGGCTGTCAGGACCCGGGTGTCGGGGACAACATCCAGCGCCGCATCGTTGAACAGGGCGGGCTCCTGGTCAGCGTGACACAGGGCCAGTGACCAGCGGAGGGCGGCGACAGCCCGGGTTTGCAGCAGCGCTGGCAGGGGTTCGCCAAAGGCCTGCAGCAGATTCACGATATCCAGCAAGTCGAGCAGCAGTGCATTGTGATACATCGGGCTGCGCCCGACATAACCCCCGTCAGCGTGCACCAGACCGGGAAGATAGGCCGACAGCAATCGCAGGCCGCGAGCACGCCAGCGCGCCGCGCGGGGGTCAGCCAGGCAAAGTCCCGCAAACAGCAGGGCCTTGGCGTTGTTGATCAGCTTGTGATCGCATTCGTCGAATCCCAGCCTCGGCTCCAGGTACCGCATTTGCTGGGCCAGGCTCAGGCGCAGGGACTCGCCGAGACCCTCACCGGCCAGCCCCCACTTGATCCAGTTCACGATGCGCTGCGATGTCATGTAGGGGTGCCATCCTGGCCCGTCAGGTAGTGGCTGGCTCGACGCCCAGTCCTCCATCAGCCGGGAACCCCAAGCTGGCTCCGCGCTCCACAACCAGTTGAACGTGTTCAGCTCCATCAGGCTTTTCTTGCCGAGGGCCCGATCCCCCCACACGGTTCCTGCCGACCACGGCACATCGCTACCCAGAAGGGAAAATACGCCCTCTTCCCGCCAGCTGGCCGGCAGCGGCGCGGGCTCCACCCAGGGCCTTGAAGGTGCCCGCCAGGCGGGAGGCGTCACCTGCGCCAGACGGCCGGGCGGGCGCAACCGCAGGTGCAGCCTTTGCACCACCTGCAAGGGTCGCAGGAAGCGCAGCTGCCACCAGAGGCGCCGCAGACGGCGGGCAGTGATCATTCAACACCTCCAGACCGGACGTGCGCGGCCGCCCGCCCGGGCAGCTCAGCGTAAAGTTGTTCAAGCCGGTTTATCACGGCATCCGGGTGGTGCTGCTCCAGGGCGAACGACCGCGCAGACTCGGACCGGCGCGCGCGCTGCTCCAGCGGCAGCTCCATCCAGTCCAGCACGGCGCGCTGCCAGGCACCAGGGTCCTCCCCTGGAAGGCGTACCACCGGAGCATGGTCCGGCCAGTCGCGCACAATGCCTACCTCGGTGGTCAACACCTGGCAGCCGTGCAACAGGGCTTCCACCAGTACGTTGCCGAATGACTCCGAGTGCGAGGGAAAAACAAACAGCGCCGCACGCTGAAACCAGGGGCCGGGGTCTGCCTGGTACCCAACCAGGCTTACCGAGGCTTGCAATCCCTCGCGCACCACCCAGTCATGGATTTCCTGGCGCATCGGCCCGTCGCCAACAATGACCCATTGCCAGGGCGCCCTCCCGGCCAGCGCTGGCCAGGCTGCCATCAGTGTGCGCAGCCCCTTGTCCGGATGCAGCCTGCCGACGAACAGGACCACTGCCGCTTTGGTTGCAGGGCCGGGCAACGGCTCAACAGCGGCCCCGGCGGCCTGCGGAAACAGGGACTGCAGGCGATGGATGGCGTCGGGGCGGATCCCGGCATCCCGCAGTTCATCTCCCACCGCCCGGGTTGGCACCAGGAACCCGGACGCCGAGCACGCAATTCGCCAGGCCAGGCCCAGCATCCAGCGACGCCGGATACGCTCTATGTCCCCCGCGGGCCCCAGGGAGCAGATCTTGACCAGCATCGGCCGTCGACGGCAGCGGGCGGCAAGCAGTCCTCCCAGCACAAACGGCGACAGACAGTGTCCGTGCAGCACCTCGCAGTGACCGCCCAGGCGCCAGCCCGAGGCGAAACCGGCCAGCAGGTTCCAGGGCAACTTGAGCCAGCGGCAACCCGGGGTCATCCGGCGACGGATTACCACACCCTCCCGCGTTTCCTGGACCGCTTGCGCGGAGTCCCAGCGAGTGGTGGCCACTTCGACCTCATGGCCGCGCCGCACCAGCGCTTCCGCCAGGTCCCGTGCCTGGCATTCTGCACCCCCGAGGTAGGGTGGATAGTGCTGGATCAGGAACCCGATCTTCATGCCCGACGACGAAGGGCCAGAAACGGATAGACAAGCTGACGGTACAGGGTACTCACCAGGCCAAGCGGGCTACTGTCGCGTTCCAGCGGGAAATCGGCGTCGGGGATACCGGTCACAGGCCAGATGCGATGATCCGGATGCTGGGTACCAAACAGACGGTCCCAAAGGGAAAACATAAAACCGAAGTTGCAGTCGTGGTATTCGCGCTCCACCCCGTGGTGCACACGATGAGACTGCGGGGTGACCAGCAGGTAGCGCAGCGGGCCGAAGTCCATTCGCACATTGGCGTGGTAGAACTTTGGATACAGCGTCTCAATCACCATCCACAGGATCACCGCAGGAACGCCATTACCGGTAACGAGCAAGGCCAGGCTGGTGACCAGTGAGGAAACCATGCGGTCCACCGGGTGGACCCGGGCGTCGGTGAACAGATTGAGGTCACGCTGGGCATGGTGGACTGAGTGAAACGCCCAGAACAGGGGCACCTTGTGGCGAATCAGGTGGCTGAGCCAGCGCGCGAAGTCGGCCAGCAGCACCCCGGTGACGAACTGTACCGCCGGGTGCCACTGCGCAACCCCCGGCAGGGTCAGAAAGCCAAGATATTGGGTGTACAAAGCCACAACCGCATGCGCCCAGGCGCCCAGGAACAGCAGGCGCAGCCCCATGCTGGCGACATACCAGAGCAGGTCCTGGCGAAAAGCCACTGAGAAGAACGGGCCGGGGGTCACCGGCCAGCGGCGCTGCAGCACCCAGACCAGGGTCAGCAGCAGCCAGTAACTGAGTGGCGAATAACGCGCTTTCTCCGGTATTACATGGTGCGCAAGCGCGGGCAGCCAGTCGTTCAGCAGGGGCAGCGAGGACAGGGGAAGACAGGCGGGCACAAGGCAAACTACACCCAACAGCAGCCAGACCAGGCGCCAGCCGCGCTGCCCTTGCGTCATGTCCGTCCCGCCCAGCCAGCGGACGCTGGCCGCGATTCCATCCGGCGCAATTGGCCGTGGAGCAGGAACAGCAGGAAAACCACGCCCGGCATCAGGTGCAACCCGATGCGCCCCACCGCGGTCTGCCGGATGGCTCCCACGGCGTACTCGGTTACCGTGAACAGGCACAGGAACAGAATGAGGGCAGAGGACAGCGCGGCGATCAAGGGCCCGGCAACCGGCAGGATGCCCGGTCGTCGCCATATAACCAACGCGATCAGAAATACCAGGTACCAAATGGCCATATGCCAGTTCCCCAGCACCAGCAGGCTCCTCAGGATACCGGACAGGGCGCCGGGTCGGTACCCCAGATCCAGGCTGCGCAGCGAGTGCCCGGCCACCGCCACATCCGCGGGGAACAGCCACAACACCAACGCCACGCCGACAGCGATCCCCGCGATGGCCAACAGTACGCTCCGCGCATCGCGCCGCCTGGCCACCCACAGGCCGGGCAGTACCGTAAGCATCCAGAAAAATCCTTCGTTCTTGATCAGCAGACAGCTCAACGCACAGAACAGCGCCAGCCGCCATTGCCAGGGCTGTCCGTCCCGACTGGCGTTGTGCAGAGCCATCAGGGTAAGGCCAAAAGCCGTTGCGAGAAACAGGTCGGCGTAGCCGGCCAGGGCCACGTGGGTGTTCAGCAGGGGCAAGGTCAGCAGGAAGAACGTGAAAACGAGCACCTCCATCGGCGGCGCGCCCGTCGCCCTGGCTTGCCCATAGAACGCCGCCCCCAGGCTGCAGTAGCACAACAGCCACGGCAGGTTGATAAGCGCCGGGTCCCAGCGGCCAAGCGCCGTCGCCAGCCAGTACTGCCAGACAGGCACGGTGACCGGGTAATACGGATGGTGATCAGTAAACACCGCCTGCCCGGCCAGGCCAAGCCACTCGTCATTGGATACGAAAGGCACGAACCGCTGCCACTCGAACCAGACCCGCGCCTTGGTCGCCCAGTGCATGGTCGCATCCCAGGGAAACAGTGGCCGCCAGAATACCTCAAGCGCAAGAGACAGCAGGCGCAGGGACAGCAGCGCCAGCAACACAATACAGAGCAGACGAGTCACCCGACCTGCCGGTGGCACGGACACGGGCGCCCCCCCTGACGTTGCCGAGGCGGCGTGCCTGCCAGGCCAGCAGCGCAGAGCCAGGAGCAGCAGGACAGCAAGACCCAGCGGAGGCCAGAAGCCCAGCGGGAGACCACACGCCGCCCACAGACGCAGAAGCAGGGGCCAGAGCACCAACCCTGCCAGCAGCCCGTAGCCCGCAATCAGCCAGCCCCTGGCGGGCGTGGCGGGAACATGCCGCGCAGCCAACTGCAGACCCAGCAGGGCCGGCAGGGCCAGCGCGAGAACGAGTCGCAACCACTCCATTCAGCGCACCTCGAACATCACGAGGCCGTCCGCCTCGAGCAACGGGCGTGCGTTCCAACGCCCGCTTGCCAGTACCAGCTGCCCGGCTTCGGGTGCGCCCCGCACCTGGGTAGGCTGCACCACAACAATGTAGTCACCAGCGCGAACGCGGGAAGAGCCGGGTAGTTCCGGGCCGCCCCGGCGCCAGTACACATTCAGTGGATACAGGTAGTACGCCATGCGCATCCCGGCGTAGTCACTGCTACTGGCAACAAACACCCGTGACCCTGCGGGCAACAGGGTCCTGGCGCGTTCGGCAAAGGCCCACAGCGCCGCATCTTCGGTAAGGCCGGGCCGCTCCTCTGCTGGCACACCGGCAAACCTGGCCCGGGTGGCTTCCACCTGGCCAGCCAGCCGCCACTGCCAGGGCAGGTCCAGCACCAGCCAGCAGGCCAGCATCCAGATCAACAGGAAACGACTGCGCCAGCGCCAGTAGCCAACTGCCCCGACAGACACGAACAGCAGGCCAAGAAGAACATTCGGCGAGAGACCATGCCAGGCCTGGACTACCGCAGTGTGGAGGTTGATGGACGCCAGGCCCCAGGGGCGAAAGGCGATCCAGTCGTCCCACATGCCCCTGATACGCGTCAGCAGCGTCACCGGGCGCCAGTCGAGCGGAACCAGAGTGACTTCCGCAGCAGGCAGTCCTCGCAGCATGAGTCGACACCGGGTATCCGCTGCCGACGCGCCAGCCGCCTCCACCAGCGGCAGCCGGATCACGCCGTCCCGGAAAGGCCCCGTCAGCCAGGTCGGCGGTTCCCGGCCAGCCGTTGCGGGCAATCGCTCCAGCGACACCACACCAACAGCCGCGGCACCTGTGATTCGCAAGCGCAGCATCTGGTCGGATGGCGGGCAGGGCAGGCGCAGGGCAAGCGTGCCCTGCTCCGACAACTGCAGGGCGAGCTCCTGGCCAGCCCAGCCGGGTACGGCCGGGTCTTCGGTGGCGGGTATTCCGGCTGGTTCAGCCAGTGCTGGCGGGAAGCCAGGGAGCAGTACGACCACGCACAGCGCGACCAGGTGAGCGAAACAGAGGTGGTGGCTGACCGCCGAAAAGGTGCGCAATTGCCAGGGGCAGCGGCTAGATGTGCCGAACCTGGTCAATCTCGTATTCGATGTCGCCGGCGGGCGCGCGGACCACCACGACATCGCCCTCTTCCTTACCGATCAGGGCCCGGGCGATGGGCGACCCGACGGAAATCAGGTTGTTCTTGACGTCCGCTTCGTCCTCGCCAACGATCCGGTAGGTTACCGTCGCCTCGGTCTC
>JBFHFJ010000196.1:0-6565 GCA_041583655.1 Haliea sp.
AAAACACATCGACCTTTTCCTTGCTCTTGCGGCCTTCGCGAATCACGTTACGCGCGTAATGATGGGCGAAGCTGGGCTCGATGCCATTGCTGGCATTGTTGGCCAGCGACAGGGAAATGGTGCCGGTGGGCGCGATGGACGAGTGGTGGGTAAAGCGCGACCCCTTCTCCGCCAGCTCATCCACCAGCTCCGGCGCCACCTCTGCCACCCGCTGCATGTAGCGGCTGTAGCGCGCGTGCAACACCTTGCCGGGCAGCCGGTCGCCGGCAACAATCCCGTCTCGCGCCATTTCCGGGCGCACGGCCAGCAGTTCAGGCGTGACCTCGAACATATCCTCCATGATCGGCGCCGGACCCTTCTCCTGGGCCAGCGCTATACCCTGTTGCCAACCCACCAGGGCCATCTCCCGGGAAACCTCCTCGGTGAACTGTACCGAGGCCGCGTCGCCATAGGACATCCCCAGCATGGTGATGGTTGAACCGAGGCCGAGGAAGCCCATGCCGTGGCGGCGCTTGTAATTGATTTCATTGCGCTGCTGCTCCAGGGGCAGGCCGTTGATCTCCACCACGTTGTCCAGCATGCGGGTGAATACCGCGACCACATCGCGATAGCGATCCCAGTCAAAGCGGGCCTTGTCGGTGAAGGGGTCCAGCACCAGGCGGGTGAGATTGATGGAGCCCAGCAGGCAGCTGCCGTAAGGGGGGAGGGGTTGTTCGCCGCACGGATTCGTCGCACGGATGTTCTCCAGCCACCAGTTGTTGTTCATCTGGTTGACCCGGTCGATCAGGATAAAACCCGGCTCGGCAAAGTCATAGGTGGAAGCCATGATCATATCCCACAGCCTGCGCGCCGGAACGGTCTTGTAGATCCGGCAGGCAACCTCGCCGCGATCATTGCTGACATAGCCCCGGGTGACCGGGAACCGGCGCCACAGCACCAGCGGATCACTGGCCAGGTCCATGCCCGACTCCTTCGCTTCCCTCGCCGTCACCGGAAAGCTCAGCGACCAGTCCGCGTCGGCCTTCACGGCCTCGATAAATTCGTCGGTGATCAGCAGGCTCAGGTTGAACTGCCGAAGCCGGCCGTCCTCCCGCTTGGCGCGGATGAAGTCCATTACATCGGGATGGTGAATATCGAAGGTTCCCATCTGCGCGCCGCGGCGACCACCGGCAGAGGAGACGGTAAAGCACATCTTGTCGTAGATATCCATGAACGAAAGCGGGCCGGAAGTGTAGGCCCCGGCGCCGCTGACATACGCCCCCCGTGGCCGCAGGGTGGAGAATTCGTAGCCAATGCCGCAGCCGGCCTTGAGGGTCATGCCGGCCTCGTGATTCTTCTGCAGGATGTCATCCATGGAATCGGTAATGGTTCCCGATACCGTGCAGTTGATCGTCGAGGTCGAGGGCTTGTAGGCGCCGGCACCGGCGTTGGAGATGATCCGGCCCGCAGGCAGGGCGCCATTCTGCAGAGCCCAGAGAAAGCGCTGGTACCAGTGTCGGCGGGCGCTATCGCTTTCCTCGACATCCGAGAGTGCCCGCGCCACCCGTTTCAGGGTATCGGCGATATCGCGATCGACCGGCTTGCCGTTGCGATCCTGAAGACGGTATTTGCGGTCCCAGATATCCAGCGAGGCATCCTGCAGGCCAATATCGACTACCGCGTGCAAAGCCTTGACGACTTCCCCCATGACTATTGCTCCTGTGACCTGCGAACCCTGGGTAGTGTGCGCGAAGGTCACCGGGTCAGGCAAGCCAAAACGATATAGGAGGGTACATTTACCGTACAGACACCAGATATAGTGGCTTCTGGCGCGGGAGTGTCGCTCACCGCCAGAGCATGAAGTAACACCGGCGGCCATTTCCGCCCTGCGCCAGATCAAGGAAATCCGCAATCCCGGAGAGCCGGGGGCGATTCAGGGAGCCGTGGTTTACCCGGCCAGGCTTCTCTGCAATTTCGCGCCCTGCACGACGGGCCGGGGGTTCAGAACGAGACGTTTCTGCAGCACTATCAGACTCCCCGGGGCAAAGGCACACAGGAGAGCAAGTGGGTCTCAGAGGTCAGGCAGCCATCGTCGGCTGTGCACAGTACAAGCCGGAAAAGTATGCCAACGCGCCGCGCATGTTCCATCTGGAGCAGGTTGCCGAGCTTGCGGGCGGGGCACTCGCCGATGCGGGCCTGGCGTTGCAGGACCTGGACGGCCTCGCAGTCAATGGCGCGCATTTCAACGAGGCCTCGGCGTTTGTACCCGCGGTGGTGGCGGAATACCTGGGGATACGGGTCGGCTTTGCGGAAGTGGTCGATCTCGGGGGCACCAGCGCGGTGGCCATGGCCTGGCGTGCCGCCGCGGCGATCGAGCTGGGCCTGTGCCGCGCCGTGCTCTGTGTCATTCCCGCGCGACTGCCGCCGCCGGACCCGGACGCGGAGCCTGCCACAGGCAACATGGGCTACGGCGCTCACAGCAACTGTTACGGTGCCCCGGAGGCGGAGTTCGACATTCCCTACGGACACCTGGGCCAGAACACCGGCTACGCCATGATCGCTCAGCAATATGCCCATCGCTATGGCTACGACCCGGCTGCGATGGCCAGGATCGTCGTCGACCAGCGCAGCAACGCGCTGGCCAATCCCGAGGCGCTGTTTCATGGCCAGCCACTGACCGTCGAGGATGTGCTGGCCAGTAAAATGGTGGCTGATCCTCTCCGCCTGCTGGAAATCGTCATGCCGGTGGCCGGTGGTGCGGCCTTTATCGTCGCCAGCGCTGACCTCGCCCGCAGCTGCCCCCGGCGCCCGGTGATGATTCGCGGCTGCGGCGAGCAACTGGATTTCAAGTCCCCGAGCTATGCCCGGGATATGACCGTAACGCCGATAGCGGCGGCGGCCCGGCGGGCCTTCGCCATGTCTGGCCTGAAGCCCGCGGACATGCATATGGCCCAGATCTATGACTGCTACACCATCACCGTGTTGCTGAGCCTGGAGGATGCGGGTTTTTGCGCCAAGGGGGAGGGCATGGCCTTCCTGCGTGAGCGCGACCTGACCTGGCGGGGCGACTTCCCCCTCAATACGCACGGCGGGCAGCTGTCATTTGGCCAGTCTGGCGCGGCCGGGGGCATGTCGCAGCTGATTGAGGCCGTCACCCAGATCCGCGGGCGTGCCGGCGAGCGGCAACTGCGCGTACACGACACCGCCTTTGTCTCTGGAACCGGAGGGGTCATGAGCGAACAGGGTGCCCTGGTCCTGGCGGGAGCCTGACCATGCAGACACCCAAACCCCGCCCCACCAGCATCAGCAAGCCCTTCTGGGATGGTTTGCGGGACCAGCGGATTGTCGTGCCGCGCTGCGACCGCTGTGCGCGCTGGATTTTTTACCCGCGCCGGCACTGCCCACACTGCTGCTCCACGGCACTGACATGGGAGCGGGTCTCGGGGCGGGCAACCCTGTGCAGTTTCACTCTCGCGCGCATCCCGACGCTGCCGGTGTTTACCCGGCCCGCACCGCAAAACCTCGCTATCGTGACCCTGGCTGAGGGCTTCAACATGAACAGCGCTCTGGTCGGGGTGGACCCGGATAGCATGCGCATCGGCATGGCGCTGCGTCCGGTTTTCGACCAGCTCGATGATAGCGGAGCGACCAGGCTGCTCTTTACCGCCGCAGACACCTGAAACGGGGTGAACTCACCCAAGCAACTCCGCCGCCGCCTGCCACAGCAGGCGCAGGGCCAGTAGCGTCAGCACGATATTCAGGGTAACGGCGAAGCGGTGATCACTGATATGCCGCAACAGGTGCACGCCGATCCAGGTTCCCGCCAGCCCGGCGGCAATCATTGCCGCCATAAAGCCCAGCCAGTCCCGGAAAACAAAGCCCGCGACACCGAACACCAGTGCTTTCGGCGCATGCTGCAGCGTCATCGCTGCGGCGAAAGTCGCCACGGTGACAAAGCGGTCGCGATGAACCTGCTTGACGAAAGCCGCCACCAGGGGGCCAGTGGCGCCCACAAACATGCTCGCGAAGCTGGTCAGCATTGCGGCGACAAAGGTTCCCGGCACCCCCAAGGCCAGGTTGGGCAAGCGCGGGCCCCAGCACAGGTAGAGGACAAAAGCCGCGATGGTGAACTGCCACAGCCAGACGGGAAGCTCCACGAGCAGCCAGGCCGCGAGCAACGCACCGGCGATCACACCCGGCGCAAAGGCGGCGATAAGGCGCCAGTCAATGCTGCGCCAGGTGAGCAGGACCCTGCCTCCATTGGAGCCGAGCTGGATAATGCCATGTACCGGTATCAGGGCCGCCGGCGGCAGCCAGAGCGCCATCAACACCAGCAAAAGCAAGCCCCCGCCAGCTCCCAGACTGGCGGTGATCATCGAGGTGAGTACCGAGATCAAGACCAGCAACAGGGCGGCAGCGGGCTCCAGGGCAGGGGGCAGCAGCGACTCCAGCAAACCCATGCGCTAGGCGACCGGAGCCAGCCGCCAGGCTGGCTGTGAGATTATCAATAAACATGCTAGCATCGGCGCATGATACTGCGACTATTGCTCACGTTGTTACTGGTTCTGCCTGCCGGCCTCTCGGCGGGGCAGCATCGGGACTGTGGGACAGCGCCTGACGCCGCTGCGCTGGACCACAGTGCCCCCGGGCATCACGCCGCCGGGGCAGGGCAGCACGAGCGCCACGGCGAGCACGGTGATCGGGCCGCTGCAGTGCAGCCGGCAGACGACTGTGCAAGCTGCGACCTGGGCTGTAAGGTGAGCTGTGCCGCGGTGGCGCTGCCGCTGACCGTTTTCCAGGGTGCATCCGCGCCCAATGACCCCATCGTTCACGACCCGGCCGTGGCCGGGCTGCTCGAACCACACCCCTTACCCCTGCTCAGGCCACCCGCCTCCGCTCCAGCCTGATATTGCGAGCGCCCCTGGCCTTGTGGCCAAGGGGTTCTTCTCTCTTAGCTGGAGAACCTACAGATGAAATACTCAGACTGCGCCCGCCGTACGGGGCTGGCGCTATTTCTGGCGATGCTGGCGGCTTGCGCCAGTCAGCCACCAGACCACGGCGTGGAGCAGGCCCGGGCGGCCCTGCTGGCCCGCGGCCTGGATACTCCTGACACACAGGAAACATTCCGCGGGACCCTGTCCAGACGACAGGCTGTCCAGGCGGCCATGCTGCACCATCCCTCTGTCCGGGCAGAATATGCCCGGCTCAATATTGCTGCGGCAGATGTCGTGCGCGCCAGTGAACTGCTCAACCCGAGCCTGTCATTGAGCTGGCTGGATGTCCGGGACGGCAGCAACGAGCTGACCGTGGGGCTGGCCCAGAGCCTGGCCGCCGTGATGCTGCGTCCGGCGCGCCAGCGAATAGCCGCTGCCGACTACGAGCTCGCGATCCTCGGCCTCGCGGACACCCTGCAGGAGCTCGCCCTGACCACCGAGTCGGCCTGGTTCGCACTGGTGGCGGCGGAGCAGGGGCTGCAGGTACAGGCCCGTGCTTCCGACACCGCCATCTGGGCTGACCAGTTGGGTACCCGCTTTGCCGCTGCCGGCAATATCACACCGCTGGAGCGCGCTGAGCTGGCAAAGGGTGCGGCCGAGGCCCGCCTTGCGCTGCTTGAAGCCGAGCGACAGCGGGACCGGGCGAGGATCATGCTCGACCAGCAGCTGGCGCTGCCCCACGAGGACTGGTCGGTGCCCGGGTCCCTGCCGCTTCCGGCCGCCGAGCTGCCCGACCTCGAGCCGCTGATAGCCCGGGTACTCGACACCCATCCGGCGCTGCAGGCCCTGGCCTGGGAGCGCACACGCCTGTTGAGCGTCGGCGACGAGGCGAGGACGGAGAGCTGGCTGGACGATGCCGAAGTCGCTGTCGAGCACGAGCGCTCGGGAGACGAGCGGGGCACCGGGCCAGAGCTAGCCTTCCGCCTGCCGCTCTGGCACCGCAACGCGGGCACCCGACTGGCGCTGTCCGCCGAGCTGGAGCTGCTCGATGCGCGCGAGGCGGAACTGCGCGACCAGTTGCCGCGGCAGCTGCGGATGCAGCTGGCGGAGCTGGCGCGGCTGCGCATGGCCGTGCAAGTCCGCGAGCAGGCGCTGTTGCCGGCGCTGGCCGATGAGGTCAGGGCCCGTCAGGACCGGGTCAACTTCATGCTCGACGGGATATTCAACCTGCTCGCCAGCAAGCAGTCGGAACTCAACGCCTGGCGCGAGCACGTCGCGACGCTCGGCGAGTACTGGCACCAGGAAGTAGAGCTGGCCGCCACCGCCGGGCGTGCAGCCACGCCCGCAGGCGAAGGCCTGCTGGATGTATCGGCGATTGCACCCATCAGGGGCCGCAGCCCGGAATCGCAACCACAGAACCATCACCAGCATGGGGGACACCACTGATGAAGCGCAGAGATTTCCTGCTGGCCAGCGGCAGCGTACTGCCGGCACTGGCTATCACCCGGGCAATGGCGGAGAGCGGCCATGTCCACCACAACCAGGGTGAGCCCACAGCGCACGAGCGCGATCCGCAGGGCTATACACCCGTGCACACGCCGAATGGCTGGACCCTCCCTCATCGCTTGGTCGACGGAGTGAAGGAGTTCCAC
>JBFHFJ010000197.1:0-6523 GCA_041583655.1 Haliea sp.
AATACCGCAGGTCCCGGCAACTATGCGCCGAGGCCCGAGTCCCGGCCGCTGACCAAGTTCGAGCAGCGTGGTGAGCGTCTCGGCCACGGCGTCTGGGATCTGCTGTTCCGCCGAATGTAGGTGCGGCCGGCAAGGTGCGGCCGGCGAGGTGCGGCCGGCTAGGCCAGAAACTCCGCAATCACCGAATCCAGAAAACGCCGCCCCAGATCAGTGGCGCATATCTGCCCCTGCTCCTGACGCAGGAGGCCCCGCGCGAGCAGCCTGTCCAGGGCGGGCTGCAGTGTACCCGCTGCCAGGCCCGTGCGCGCGGTGTAGTCGGCCAGCTGGAAGCCCGTGTGCAGGCGCAGGGAGTTGAGCATGTATTCCCCCGGCAGGTCGCGCGCCTCAAGCCACAGCGGTTGTACCGGCAGGTCCCGGGGAGCTGCAGCCATATAGGCGTCGGGTTGGCGGCGCTTGGCATAGCGGAGGATGCGGCCATCGGTAAAACTCACCTTGCCGTGGGCGCCGGCACCGATACCCAGGTAGTCGCCGAATTCCCAGTAATTGAGATTGTGGCGGCACTGCTGGCCGGGTTCGGCCCAGGCCGAGACTTCGTACTGACGCAGCTCGGTATCCGCCAACAGCCTCTCGCCCGCATCCTGGATATCCGCCAGCGCGTCCTCCACCGGCAGCAGCGGTGGCTGCTTGTGGAAAACGGTGTTTTGCTCGATGGTGAGCTGGTACCAGGAGAGATGGCCGGGGCCATAACCCGTGGCGGTGCCCAGATCCGCCAGCGCAAGTCCTGCATCCTGTTGCGGCAGGCCGTGCATTAGGTCGAGGTTGATACGCTGAAATCCGGCTTCCCGGGCGGCGGCGATTGCGGCGTGTGCCTGGTCACTGTTGTGTACTCGCCCCAGGGCCTGCAGCTGGGCGTCCTGGAAGGACTGTACGCCGATGGACAGCCGGTTGATGCCCGCCTCCCGGAAGGCTGCGAACTTCGCCGCCTCGGCGCTGCCAGGATTGGCCTCCATGGTTGCTTCCAGGTTGGCCGCCAGGGGTACCCGCGCCGCGATTCCGCCCAGCAGTCGGGTGATACCAGCGGCGCTGAACAGGCTGGGGGTGCCGCCTCCGATAAACAGGGTGGCTACACTGCGACCCTGGGCGTAGCGGGCATCTGCTTCCAGGTCCGCCAGCAGACTGTCGATATAGCGCTGCTCAGGAATGGCATTGGCTTCGTGGGAGTTGAAATCGCAGTAGGGGCACTTGCGTTCGCACCAGGGCAAGTGGATGTACAGCCCCAGTGGGGGTAGTTGCAGTTCAGGCATTAGCTGGCCTGGGTTTCGTGCCCGCGCAGGGCCAGTAGTGCCTGCTCCAGCTGGGCACAGGCTATCGCCCGATGGCTGACCCGGTTCTTGGTGCGCGGAGCCAGTTCGGCGGCGCTGCAGTTGAAGGCGGCAACATGGAACAGAGGATCGTAGCCAAAGCCGCCGTGGCCCGCGGGTTCATCCAGAATATGGCCCTCCCAGCTGCCGTGACAGATGATCGGAGTGGGATCCAGGGCGTGGCGCATGAACACCAGGACGCACTGGTAGCGCGCGCTGCGCTGTGCCTTGGGGACACCGGCCAGGGCAGCGAGCAGCTTGCGGTTGTTGGCCTCATCGCCGCCCTCGGCATAGCGCGCGGAGCGGATTCCCGGGGCACCCTGCAGGAAGTCCACCTCCAGTCCCGAGTCGTCGGCCACGGAGGGCAGCCCGGTATGCTCTGCCGCAGCCCGGGCCTTGAGGATGGCGTTCTCGACAAAGGTCAGTCCGGTTTCCTCGACCTCCGGGACGCCGAACTCCGACTGCGCCCGTAGCTGCAGGCCCAGCGGTTCCAGAATGCGTGCCAGCTCGGCCAGCTTGCCGCGGTTGCCGCTGGCAAGGACCACGGTCTGCAGGGGCGCGATCATGTCCATCAATTCTCGTACAGCTGGTGCTTGAGCTCGAAGCGGAAGGTTTCCTCTGCCCCCTCCGGCCGGAAGTCCACGGTAAAGAAGCGCCACTCCTCGTTGATGAAGCGGAACTCGGCGATGTAGTAGATGGCCTCGCCCTCCCGAACCTCCTGGAACTCCAGCGCCTGTGCGGTGATCAGGTCCCGCGTGTTGCCCTGCAGCTGCATGCTGCGCGGCCGGGTGGAGTCGCCCACGTGCTCGCGTACCGCCAGGTTCAGTATTGCGCGGTTCTTGCCCCGGACAATGCCATAGGTGGATGCAACACGCGGTTCCAGGAACGTCGTATTGACCACGCTGTAATGCAGCTCATAGGGTCCGAAGCGCTCGGACTGCTGGGCCGCAGCGCCACCAGCGACGAACAGAAACAGTGCCGAAATGTAGTGCAGGTAGCGGATCATGGTCACCTCAACGGCTGATCAGGTAGATGGCGGTGATGGCGAACAGGTTGGGCCAGGCGCTGGCCAGCAGCGGCTTGCGTTCAGTGTTGCCGACCATGTCCCGGGCCAGAATACGAATGCCCCGCTCTTCGCAGAGTGCCTCGAAATCACGCACCGTGCAAAAGTGGATATTGGGCGTGTCATACCAACTATAGGGCATAAAGCGGGAGACGGGCATGCGCCCGCGGGTGCCGAGGTACAGGCGACAGCTCCAGTGGGCGAAGTTGGGAAAGGTGACGATACCCTGGCGGCCGATCCGCAGCATCTCCTCCAGCACCCGGTCCGGATAATGCACCGCCTGCAGGGCATGGGCCATGACTACCGTGTCGAAGCTCTGGTCGGGGAAATTATCCAGCCCCGCGTCCATGTTCTGTTCTACGATATTCAGGCCTCTGGCTACTGCCGCGGTGATTTTCTCCGGATCGATTTCCAGCCCCAGGCCGCGGACGTCGCGCTCCTGCTGCAGCCGTTGCAGGAATTCGCCGTCGCCGCAGCCCAGGTCCAGTACTTTTGATCCGGGCTCGATCCAGCGCTGGATGTGGGTAAGGTCAAGGCGCATCAGCTGGCGTCCCGCACGCGTTGCATATAGGCGCCGAACACCTGCAGGTAACGGGGTATGGGCATCAGGAATGCATCGTGACCCTCCTCGGCCTCGATTTCCGCGTAGGTCACCGGCCGGTCCGCGGCGATCAGGGCGTCGACGATTTCCCGCGAGCGCTGTGGCGAGAAGCGCCAGTCCGTGGAGAAGGACAGTACCAGGAAGCTGCACTGCGCCTGGCGAAATGCCTGCACCGGGTCGTCACCGTACTCCCGAGCCAGATCGAAATAATCCAGGGCGCGGGTCATCAGGATATAGGTATTGGCGTCGAAGCTGCCGGAGAACTGGCTACCCTGGTAGCGCAGATAGCTCTGTACCTGGAACTCGGCGCCTGTCTCGTCCCCCAGCTCCAGGCTACCGGAGCGCAGGTCGCGGCCAAACTTGTTGGCCATGGCATCGTCCGACAGGTAGGTGATATGCCCGACCATGCGCGCGAGTGCCAGTCCCTGTGCCGGCAGGGTGTTCTGCGCCAGATAGTGGCCGCGGGCGAAGCCCGGGTCTGCCTGTATCGCCTGCCGGGCAATTTCGTTGAAGGCGATGTTCTGGGCGCTCAGGCGCAAGGCGGAAGCGATGACCACGCTGTGGCGCAGGCGCTGGGGGTAGAGCAGCGCCCAGCGCATGGCCTGCATGCCGCCCAGGCTGCCGCCCACCACGGCGGCCCAGCAGTCGATGCCCAGGTAGTCTGCCAGCCGGGCCTGACTGTGTACCCAGTCTCGCACTCGCAGGGAAGGGAAATCCGGCCCCCAGGGCTGACCGGTCTCCGGGTTCAGCGTGACCGGACCGGTAGAGCCGTGGCAGCCGCCCAGGTTGTTCAGGCTGACGACGAAGAAGTGATTGGTATCTATCGGTTTGCCCGGGCCGATACACTCGTCCCACCAGCCCGGTTTGCGATCTTCGGCACTGTGGTAGCCCGCGGCGTGATGGTGGCCGGACAGGGCGTGGCATACGAGTACGGCGTTGGAACGGCGGGCGTTCAACTCGCCATAGGTCTCGTACACGAGTTCATAGTCCGTGAGAACCCGGCCGCAAGCCAGGGTCAGCGGCTCCGTGAACTGCGCGCGCTGCGGCGCAACGATTCCGACGCTGGCAGGGTTCACGGTGTCAGGGTCAAAGTCCAATCACCAGCGCCGGATGCAGGCCAACGCCTGCCGCCATGTGACGCAGCGCAATCTGGACAATATTGATCAGAATGAAGACCAGGATGGGGGAAAAGTCGAGTCCGCCCATGTTGGGCAACATCCTGCGAAAAGGCGCCATCACCGGTTCCGTGAGCTGGAACAGCAGCAGCAGGGCCGGGTGCCTGCTCGCGGGCGCGACCCAGCTGAGAATAATCATCGCCAACAGGGCGAAGAAGTAGATATTGACCACCAGTCCCACCACCCCGAGCACTGCCCAGACCAACAGCAGGAGGACATTCGGCGGCCCGACGCCGTTTAGCGCCAACAGGACCACGATGGCTGTCATTTGCAGTGCCAGTGCCAGCAGCAGTGAGGCCAGATCCAGCCCCCCGAGGCTGGGCACCACCCGGCGCAGCGGCAACACCAGCGGGTTGGTCAGGCGGGCAAGGAACTGGCTGAGTGGATTATAGAAGTCAGCGCGTACCAGCTGCAGCAGAAGGCGCAGCACCATGGCCAGCAGTGCCAGGGTCAGCAGGGTCTGGGCCAGGTAGGCGAGAATCTCGGTAATGGCGTTCATGATTTCTGGCCCTCCGGGCTCGCCCCCATTTCCGCCGCCCGGTGCTGGGCTGCTGTCATGGCGTGCGCCACCAGGTCCCGCAGGCCCTCGTGCTCGAAGCACTGCACCGCGCGTTCCGTGGTGCCGCCGGGGCTGGTCACGCGGCGGCGCAGCTCGACGAGGTCGACATCGCTTTCGGTGGCCATGCGCGCCGCACCCAGGGCGGTCTGGGTGGTCATGGCGGTTGCACACTCCCGGGACAGGCCCATGGCGCAGCCGGCACTGATCATGGCCTCCATAAACAGGAAAAAGTAGGCGGGGCCGCTGCCGGACAGGGCGGTGATGGTGTCGAGCTGGCTTTCCTGGGGCACCCACTCGATCAGTCCGACGGCGCCCAGGATCGTGCTGGCCAGGTCCCGCTGCACGGTGGTGACGTTATGGTTGGCATACAGCGCTGTGGCGCCCACACCGAGCAGTGCGGGTGTATTGGGCATGCAGCGTACAACCGCCGTGTTGCTGCCCAGGCCCGCCTCCAGGGCGGCAATGGTGGTGCCCGCGGCAATGGAAATGACCAGCGCGCCCCGTTCCGCGACCGGTGCGGCGATGCTGGTCATGGCCTCGGCGATGATCTGGGGTTTTACCGCAAGGATCACCACGTCTGCGTCAGCACAGGCGGCAGCGTTGTCCTGGAATGTTTCTATCGCGCCCAGTTGGCGCAGTTTCTGCAGACTGGCGGCGGTGGGGTCGGAAGCGCGCAGTGCGGACGCCGGATGACCACTTTCCAGCAGGCCACCGATAATGCTGGAAGCCATGTTGCCGGCGCCGATAAAGCTGATAACTGCTGTATTCAAAAGACAATTTCCCGTTGGCTGGAGAGCAGGGCAGGGGCGCAGTATACACGCCCGGGGACGCCAAAATCACCCGCCTGCGGGCGCGCTCCGCGGGCCGAAAATGTCGGTACCAACGCGGACAATAGTGGCCCCCTCGGCCACGGCAGCTTCCAGGTCACCGGACATCCCCATGGAGAGTGTGTCCAGGTCCGGGTTCTCCCGCTGCAGGTCGGCCAGCGCCTCTCGCAGGGCGGCAAATGGTCTGCGCTGCTGCGCCGGGTCCGTCGTGGCCGCGGGAATGGCCATCAATCCGCGCAGGCGCAAGCGGGGCAGCAGCGCGACTTCTCGCGCCAGGGCCGGGAGGTCTGCCGGGCTGACACCGGATTTACTCGCCTCGCCCGAGATATTGACCTGCAGGCAGACCTGCAGGTCCGGCAGTTCTGGTGGTCGTTGTTCGCTCAGGCGTCTGGCCACCTTGAGCCGGTCGACGCTGTGCACCCACTGGAAGTGGGTGGCGATGGCCCGGGTCTTGTTCGACTGGATGGGCCCGATGAAGTGCCAGCACAGGTCCAGGTCCGCCAGTGCGGCTATCTTGTCCAGCGCCTCCTGCAGGTAATTCTCGCCAAATTCACGCAAGCCCAGTGCCGCAGCGGCACGGACATCGTCCGCCGGCCGGGTCTTGCTCACGGCAAGAACCCGCACGCTGTCCGGCTTGCGCTGGCTTTTTTCCGCGCTGAGTCGTACTCTTTCGAGCAGCCTGTCGATATTCTGCCTGAGCCTGTCGTCATCCATGCGCTAGATGGTAGCGGATTCCGGCCGCGGCAGGCGAGTTGAAAAAAAAGTGGCTGCCGCGTGAGCCCGCGCCGGCAGCCGGAACCGGCGGTGATGCCGGTCTGGCCCAGGGGAGCGATTCGGTGGACATTACAGAACTTCTTGCGTTCAGCGCGAAGCAGGGCGCCTCAGACCTGCACCTGTCAGCGGGTTTGCCGCCCATGATCCGTGTCGATGGCGATGT
>JBFHFJ010000198.1:0-6522 GCA_041583655.1 Haliea sp.
AGAAACGCCAGTCATTGGCGAAAGTCAGGAAAACCTCGGGTTGGTAGTTGGTCTCCCGGAAGGGTGAGGAGTCGTTGTACAGCTGCCACCAGTTGCGCTGGGTATAGGCAACCCAGAGATTGCTGCCTTCCCCCAGGATATCCGTCCAGGCGATGGTTTTCAGGCTGAGCTGGAACTTGGCCTCAATGCGCTGCATGGGGTCGTCCGGTTCCAGTGCGGCCCAGGCATCCCGGTTGAGGTTGTCATTGTGGGTGACCGGCAGCAGGTAGTTGCGCTGGTGCGGAGTAATGACCCAGGCGTTGCCGGACAGCGTGGTCTCCTCTGCCAGTCGCTGGCCCAGCAGCAGTTCCTCGTTGATCAGGTTCACCGGCCCGGTCGCGGGGTCAACGGGCTCTGGCAGGGCGGCTTCCCCGGGTGCCGCGGTGCCCGCGGTTGCCGGCTCCACGGCAGTGCTTTCCACAACAGCCGGCTGTGCACTGGCTTCCGCCAGCCGGTCGTAGCAGGCCAGGCGCTGCAGCTTGTCTGCCACCGCGGCGCAGGCCGCCAGTGTGCTGGCGTGTGCCGGGAGTGCATTACCCAGGATTGTCCACAGCAGGGCCTGGGCCCAAAGTCGTGCTTTCATGGTGCGGGCGGTGTCCGGAAAAATCGTGGCCTGCCAGTCTAGCCGAGCCTGTGACCGACGAACAGCCGTTCCCCGGGCGCCGCGGGTGCCCCGTGCCATCGCACTCTGCTAGAATCGGCCCTCTCCCGGCGCCAGCGCCCGTCCAGGCGCCCGTTCGTCCGCTCGCTGGGCACACTACAGGAACCCGCAATGAATCTTGCAAACAAGGTGTTGGCAGTCAATGACGACCTGCCGATCCGCACCGGGGCCCCGGTCCACTCCGGCAAGGTGAGATCCGTTTACTGGCTGGACGCTGCCGACAGCGCCCGCCTGATCAGTGAACGCGGCTACCCGGTGGCCGCGGATGCGACGCTGGCGATCATGGTGATCAGTGACCGCATTTCCGCTTTCGAATGTATCTGGCGCGGTGCAGGCGGCCTGGCCGGGGTTCCCGGCAAGGGTGCGGCGCTGAACGCGATTTCCAACCACTGGTTCCGGCTGTTCCGGGAGCAGGGCTTGGCGGACAGCCACATCCTGGAAATCCCGCACCCCCTGGTCTGGGTTGTGCAGAAAGCCCGCCCGGTCATGATCGAGGCGATTGCCCGGCAGTATATTACCGGCTCCATGTGGCGGGCCTATGCCCGGGGTGAGCGCGAGTTCTGCGGCATTCGTCTTCCCGACGGGCTGCAGAAAGACCAGAAGCTGCCGGAGCTGCTGATAACGCCCTCTACCAAGGGGATCCTGCGGGGGATTCCCGGGGTGCCTGCGCAGGATGACGTCAACGTGTGCCGCGACGATCTCCTCAACAACTACGCTGCTTTCAACTTCCTCTCCCCTGCGGATGTGGACCGCTACGAGACGCTGCTGCGGGAGGGCTTTGAGGTTATCAGCGGGGAACTCGCCCGGCTGGACCAGATCTTCGTCGACACCAAATTCGAGTTTGGCTATGTCCGCAACGCCGCCGGCGAAGAACAGCTGATCTACATGGACGAGGTGGGCACGCCTGACTCGTCGCGAATCTGGGACGGCCCGGCCTGGCGTGACGGGCGCGTGGTGGAGAACTCCAAGGAAAGCTTCCGGCAACTGCTGCTGAACTACTTTCCCGACCCCGACATCCTGTTGAACAAGGATCGGATGCCGGAGCGCGTGGCCCTGGCCCGGGACAATGAGCTGCCCGCATCGGTGCTGATGGAGGTGTCCGCCACCTACGTTGGTCTTGCAGAGAAGATCATCGGCCGTCCCCTTGCGCTCCCGGACGACCCCCGCCAGGAAATCATCGACATCCTCGGTGGCGAGTTTGCCCTGCTGCGCTGAAATCGGGCGCCACCCCCTGCCGGCAGTGGTGTTGAGGCTTGCCTTTGCCTATAGTGACCTTATCGAAGGCTAGTCTGTGGAGGTTACGCCATGAATCGTTCCCTGGTTGCCAGTCTTGTCGTAACCGTCGGCCTGGCCCTGGCTGGCTGCACCGGTACCAGCGCCCCTACCCAGCCGGAGCTTACCCACGACGGGTTGGAGCGGGCGGGCGGGCACAGGTTTGCCGAGGTTTACCTGCGTCCCGGTGCGGATCTGGCTCACTATCGCCACCTGTCCCTGACCGGCTGCGAGGTGGCCTTTCGCAAGAACTGGCTGCGCGACCAGCAGCGCGATAGCAGGAGCGTGTCCGATCGTATTCGCCAGGAAGACGCGGACCGTATCCGGCGCCGCATTGCCACGGCCTGCAATGAGTATTTCCGCGCGGCGCTGAAACGCGACCCGGCCTATGACCTGGTCGAGGAAGCGCCCAATGGCGAGGATGTCCTGTTATTGCGGCCGGCGATTGTCAACCTGGATATTCACGCTCCCGATGTCCGGAGCGCCGTGCGCACTCGCGCCTACACCACCTCGGCCGGTGAGATGACGCTGAACCTGGAACTGGTGGATGCGATTACCGGCGAGGTGCAGGGGCGGGTTGTGGACCGGCGCCGCGGTATCGAGCACAGCCAGCTGCAGTGGACCAGCAGCGTGACCAACCGTGTCGAGTTCGAGCGCATACTGCGGCGCTGGGCGGACCTGCTTCGGGACAGCCTGGACCGTGTGCGCGGGGCCTAGTGTTCGGCTATTCCGGCTCCCGCAGCCGGATTCTCAACTTCACAGTGCTATAAGGAACTGCCAGTGAACATCGTCAGGATAACCCCCGACATCGCCGTGTCGGAGCAAATAACCCCCGCCGACGTGGCGGCCATCGCTGCCGCAGGATACCGGGTTCTGATCAACAACCGTCCCGATGGCGAGGCTCCGGGGCAACCGTCCTCTGCCGACTTCGCCGCTGCGGCCGAGCAGCACGGCATGACCTACATCTACTACCCGGTGACCGGCATGAACTTCCCGGGCCCCGACCTCAAACAGCTCGCCGGAGCGTTCGACCGTGCCGAGGGGCCCGTGCTGGCGTTTTGCCGCAGCGGTACCCGGTCCATCAATCTATGGCTCGCGACCCGCTCCGCGGAAGACCTGCCTGAAGCCCTGCAGCAGGCGCGCCGCCTCGGCTACGATCTTTCCATGCTGGGGCAGCGCTGAGGTTGCCAATCGCACCAGCGCTGGGTAGCCTATCCGGCTGCCCCATTGACTGGATGTATTCATGCGTTATTCCCCCCGATTGGCCGCCTCCCTGCTGTTGAGCATTGCTTTCCTTGCGGGCCCCGTTACTGCAGGCGAACTCGCCCGCCTGGTGGCCGCTGACTACGAGCGCCATCTCGGTGCGCTGTTTACCCATTTCCACCAGAATCCGGAGTTGTCCGGCATGGAGCACAGGACGGCCGCACGCCTTGCGGCTGAACTGCGCGACGCCGGTTTCGAGGTAACCGAAGGCGTGGGTGGAACCGGGGTGGTGGCGCTGTTGCGCAACGGCCCCGGTCCGCTGGTGATGATGCGCGCGGACATGGACGGGCTGCCGCTGGAGGAAAAGTCCGGCTTGCCCTATGCCTCCCGGGCGAGGCAGGTGGATGAGTCAGGGCAGGAGGTGTTTGTCATGCACGCCTGTGGCCACGACGTGCATATCACCAGCCTGGTAGGCACGGCGCGCCTGATGGCGGCCCAGCGGGAACAGTGGTCCGGTACCCTGATGTTGATCGGCCAGCCCGCAGAGGAACGCATCGTCGGCGCCCGCAACATGATGGAGGACAATCTCTGGCAACGCTTCGGCCAACCCGACTATGCCCTGGCATTCCATGTTTCCTCCGAGCTGCCTGCGGGCCAACTTTCGGTCACCCAGGAGTCGCCATACTCCGGGGCGGACACGGTCGATATCATTGTTCACGGCATCGGCGCGCATGGGGCCAGTCCCCATATGGGCGTTGATCCGGTGGTGCTGGGCAGCCAGATTGTGCTGGCATTGCAGACTGTGGTGTCGCGGGAGCTGGCGCCCCGGGATGCCGGGGTGATCACCGTGGGTGCATTCCATGCCGGCAGCAAGCACAACATCATTTCCGATCGCGCCCATCTGCAGCTCACGGTGCGTTTTGACGACCTGCAAAATCGCGAGTTGCTCCTCGCGGGCATCCGGCGCGTGGCGGAGAACATGGGCCGGGTAGCGGGACTGCCGGAGGACAAGCTCCCGGAGGTAATGGTCTCGGATCGCGAATCGGTGCCGCCGACGGTGAACGACGCCCCGCTGACCGGCCAGCTGCGGGAGCTGTGGGGTGCCCACTTCGGCGAGCAGATATTCAAGGAAGGCAAGCGCAAGGGCATGGGCGCGGAGGACTTCGGCTTTTTCACCACCGACCCCTATATCCCCAGCACCTATTTCGCCGTCGGTGGTACGCCGGCAGAGGACATCGCCCGCGCCGCCGAGGGCGGGGCTCCAGTGCCGTCCCACCATTCGCCGCTGTTCAGGGTGGTCCCGGAGCCCGCCGTCACCCTTGGGGTGGAGGCGACCGTGGTGGCCCTGCAAGCGCTGCTGCAGGCTCCTGCGCCGTGAATCGTGAAACCCTGTTCCAGCGCCCGGACGGCCAGCCTGCCGGCAACGTGGAGGCGCGCCCCGCCAGCACCGTGGTGCTGCTTAGGGATTCGCCAGGGGGCCTGGAGACCCTGTTGCTGCGGCGCAACAAGGCGCTGTTGTTCGCCGGAGGCTACTGGGTCTTCCCAGGGGGTGCCCTGGAACCCGGTGACTGGGAACTCGCCGGGGGTGATGAAGCACGCGCCACCCGGCTCGCTGCGGCCCGCGAAGCGGGCGAGGAGGCGGGGTTGAAGCCCGATCCCGACGCCATGGAGCTGATCAGCCACTGGACCACACCGGTCAACGAGCCCAAGCGCTTCTCCACCTGGATTTATGCGGCGCCGGTGCACAGCGGCACCGAGGTCGCAATCGACGGCAGTGAAATTCACGACGCGCGCTGGGTCAATGTGGCCAACGCGGTTGCGGAGCACAATGCGGGCGCACTGGGCGTGCTGCCCCCTACCTTCATTACCCTGTGCCATGTCGCCCACTACCGGACCGTTGCCGAGTTGCTGGCGCGTGAGCGCGAGCGGCCTGCCCCCGAGGTGCTGCCGCGCTTTTGTCGTGTCGATGGCACTGTATTCGTGATGTTTCGCGGCGATGCCGGCTACGACAGTGGTGACGGTTCGGTGCCAGGCGCCCGCCACCGGGCGACCCTGCGCGACGGCTGCTGGCATTATGAATACGAAAACGTGGCGCCTGAATTTCCCTGCCTTGTTGGCCCCTGAAAGCACCTGCGAGAATCTGCGCGATGACCCAGGATACTGCTCCCCCCACCGCGAATGCACCCCACCCGCTCTGGGACTGGCCGACGCGGCTGTTCCACTGGTCCCTGGTAATGCTGGTGCCGCTGGCCTGGTGGACGGCAGAGGAGGGGCAGATGCAGTGGCACCAACGGATCGGCTATGCGGTCATTGTGCTGGTGGTGTTCCGCATCTGCTGGGGATTCGTTGGCAGCCCGCACTCCCGCTTTCGCGATTTCCTCAAGGGGCCGGTCACCGTGCTGGGCTATGCCAGGGGGCGCGTCGCGGCCGGGGCAGGACACAACCCGCTGGGCGGTTGGTCCGTGGTGGTGCTGTTGACCCTGCTGCTGGTGCAGGCGGGCAGCGGGCTGTTCAACAGCGACAGGATCCTGTTCAACGGGCCGTTCTACTACGCGGTCAGCAGCGACACCCGGGACCTGCTGGGCGTGGTGCACGAGTGGGCCTTCGATGCCTTGCTGGCCATGATCGCCTTGCATCTTCTGGCGGTGGCCTGGCACCAGTTCCGGCGCCGGGAGCAACTGGTGCAGGCCATGCTCAGGGGCAGGGCGGAGGGCAAGTCGGGAACCGGCGCCCCCGCGCCCTGGTGGCTGGCGCTGCTGCTGTTGGCGGCCGTGGTCGGGCTGGGCTGGTGGTTGCTGCAGCTGGCGCCGCCGCCGCCGCGGATGTGGTAGGGCAGGCCGCCACCGGCGCTGCCCCGCGGGGTCCTCAGTAGAGGTAGTCTTTCGACTTGTACTCGTCGTGGCAGGCCTTGCAGGCCTGGCCCACGGCGCCGACCTGCTGGGCGATCGCGGCGCGGTCGCCACCGGTAACGGTGGTCTGCAGGGTGGCGGCTGCCGCTTTCATGTCATCGAGTTTGCTGGCGAAGTCGTCCTGGTTGCTCCAGATGCCCGGCTTGGCCCGTGTGGTGCCCTTCTCCGACCCTTCGGGGAAGCCACGAAGGACGTTCAGGGTGGACACCGCCGCGAAATCGTCAGCGAAACCCTGCAGCTGTTGCTGGTTCCAGGGCATCTCTCCCTTGACCATGGCACCGATGGGGCCAAAGTTGGCGCCAAGCAGGGCGAAGTAGGACTGGCGATAGGACTGGTGGAACTCGTCCTCGTCAAGGTGCGACAGGGCCAGGGGTGATATCGCCAGGGCGGCGGCCGCGGCGAGGATGGCGACGCGCTTGTGGAACGGGTTCGACATGG
>JBFHFJ010000199.1:0-6462 GCA_041583655.1 Haliea sp.
ATGTGGTTTGGTAACCTGGTGACCATGCGCTGGTTCAATGATGTCTGGACCAAGGAAGTCTTCGCCAACTTCATGGCGGCGAAAATGGTCAACCCCGGCTTCCCCGACATCGACCATGAGCTGAATTTCCTGCTGCGCCACTACCCCGCCGCCTATGCGGTCGATCGCTCCGCGGGCGCCCATCCGATCCGCCAGCACCTGGACAACCTCAACCAGGCCGGCCAGTTGTACGGCCCCATCATTTATCACAAGGCGCCCATCATGATGCGGCAGCTGGAGCAGATGTTGGGGGAGGCGGCCTTCCGTCGCGGCATTCGCGAGTACCTCGCCCGACATGCCCATGGCAACGCCACCTGGCCGGCGCTGGTCGGGATTCTCGATCCACTGACAGAGGTGGACCTGCAGGCGTGGAGCGACGTCTGGGTGCACGGCAGCGGGTTTCCCGATGCTTCCCTGCAGGTGTCGGATGAAGCGATGTTCTATGGGCCCCGGCCGGCGCAGCTGGCGGAACTCGACGCCTGGGATGATCTGACCCTGGTGCAGCGGGGCCGGCTGCTGCTGGATCTCTACGAGGGTGTGCTGACGGGGACTGGCATCGCTGCGGATGCCTACGGCGATGCCCTGCTGCTGGATCTCTACGAGGGTGTGCTGACGGGGACTGGCATCGCTGCGGATGCCTACGGCGATGCCCTGCTGCAGATCGTAGCCCGCGAGCCGAACCAGTTGCTCCTCGCCAGCGCCCTGTCCCAGCTGAGCCGCCTGCAACAGACGCTCCTGCCCGATGCGGCCCGCGAGCGCCTGCGGCCGCGTCTGGAGGCGACCCTGTGGCAGGCCATCGCAGACAGCGATGAGCCCGGCCGGACCAGGCTGTTGTTCGATGGTGTATCCCTGCTGGCTGTCGCCCCGGATTCGCTGCAGCGCCTGCTGGCCATCTGGCAGGGGCGCGAGTCCGTGCCCGGGTTGCAGCTGTCCGAAAGGGACCTCATTCGCCTTGCCGAGCGTCTCGCGCTGCGCCTGCCCGCGCAGGCGGACGACATCGTCAACGCGCAGCTGGAACAAACGGGCAACCCCGACAGTCGTCGCCGCCTGGCCTTCCTGGCGCCCGCGCTGGCGCCCGATGCAGCGGTCCGCGACCGGTTCTTTGCCAGCCTCGCCGACCCGGCCAACAGGGCTACCGAGAGCTGGGTCCTGGATGCGCTGGAGTATCTGCACCATCCGTCACGTACGGCGCATTCCCTGCGCTACATCCAGCCCAGCCTTGAATTGCTTGAGGAAATCCAGGTTACGGGGGATATCTTTTTCCCATCGGGATGGCTGCAGGCAACGCTGGAGAACCATACGTCAGCGGAGGCGGTGGCCACGGTGCAGGCTTTCTTGGCTGACAGGCCGCACTACAATCCCCAGTTGCGGATGAAGATCCTGCAAGCTCTGGATATGCCGCTGCGGGCCCGCGAACTGGCGCAATAAAAAACCCCGCTACCGGCTGCCGGTAGCGGGGTTGCGGTCCGCATCAGGAACCGATAATGCCACCGTCCTTGCGGGTGATGACAATGGTGCAGTCGCGGGGGATGGTTACGCCGTCAGTGGCTGCGGGGAAGTTGCTCAGTGCCGGGTTGCCATCGCCCGGGTGCTGGGTGTTGATGAACATTGTGCGCCGGTCGGGAGTGACGGTGATGCCGGTAATCTCATCGCCGGCCACACCGGCGAACAGGCGGCGTACATCCAGGTCGGGGCCTTTGTCGTAGGTGCTGGCGACCAGCATCTGGTTGTTGAGGCCTTTTTTCTGGCCACCGTCGGTCTGGATGAAAATGCGCCCATCCGGGTCAATCCAGATACCGTCCGGGGACGAGAATGTGCGCTCGTCGCCTTCGCCGTGTGTATCCCTTGCGATGACAAAGATATCCCAGGTGAAACTCAGTCCGGTGTGCTGCTCACTGTCGTGCCAGCGGATGATGTGGCCATCGGGATTCGGCGCCATCGGGTTGGCGGCGTCCGCCACGGTACGGCGGCTGTTGTTGGTCAGGGCGCAGTAGACATCGCCATTGGGCGCTACGCTGGTCCACTCGGGCCGGTCCATGGGGGTGGCGCCAGCCTTGTCTGCGGCAATGCGGGCGTAGGTCAGGATCTCTTCCAGGCTCATGTCGGCGAGGTCGGGATTGTTGGGTGAGAGCTCCAGCCATTCGCCGCTGCCATCGTCGTTGAACCTGGCTGCATACAGAGTGCCGTGATCCAGCGGGCTCAGGCCCTGGGCACGCATGGATTTCCAGTTGCTCTCGGACACAAACTTATAGATGTAGTCAAAACGCTCATCGTCGCCCATGTAGCCGACGATACGGCCCCCACGACCTTCGACAACAGCGATACCCTCGTGTTTGAAGCGGCCCAGGGCGGTGCGCTTGACCGGCGCGGCATCGGGGTTGAAGGGATCGACCTCTACAATCCAGCCGAAACGGTTTTCCTCATTGCGGAAGGCGCTGTTGTCGGCACGGCCGAGGTCGAAGCGTTCATCGAAGTTGCCCCAGCCGTAGCCGAAGCCACCGCCGCTAAAACCGTAGCGCGCCTGTTCCGTGGTCGCCGTCCAGGAGGAGCCGGGAGCGACGTTGAAATAGCCGTTGAAGTTTTCCTCGCAGGTGAGGTACGTGCCCCAGGGCGTATAGCCGTTGGCGCAGTTGTTGAGCGTGCCCATGGGTACGCTGTCGCCCGCGACAAGCTCGCTGTTCGCCACCGGCCCACTGAACGTTACCGGGGTATTGCCGTGGACCCTGCGGTTGTACTCGCTGCCCCTGACCAGTTCCCAGCTACCGCCCTGCTTGCGGATCTCGACCACGGAGATCCCGTGGGCATGCTGGGATATCAGTACGTCATCCCCGTTCTCCGGAAACGACTTGCCGAACACCTGGAAGTTGTCGCCGAACTCGTGGTTGATCGCCAGCAGACCCCGGGTGTTGCTGCCGCGGAAGGGGAAAAACCACATGCCGTCGTGGCCAATGCCGACCTGTCTGGTCTGTTGCGTGGGTGTAGGCCGGCTGCCCGGGTCGCCGAGGTAGTCCTGGTCGGGGTTTTCGAGGTGGGTGCCCCAGGGAATCAGAACCTGGTACTGGTAGTCCGCGGAAATTGTAGGCATCGGGCCCGAGCCCTCGGCCACCGGCACCGGGGTGAAGTTGATCAGGCCGTTCTTCAGGTCCTGTCCCACCGGACCGTTGGGGCCGGCTTTGTCGCCGCTGGCGGCCATGGCCAGGGAGCTGCCAAAGAATGTGCCGGCGGCCAGGGTCAGGCCGCCTTGCATGACCTGCCGGCGGGAGGCATAGCCGGTGAGGACATCCACGAATGTGCGATTGCTGGAGGGGTTGCTGCTGCCTTCATCATGATCCATGTTTTCAATCCTGCGCTGTCGGTTTGGAGTTCGAGCATGGTCGGTGTCCGGTTCCGGAGCCCACCGTGCGGCCAGTGACCCGCTCTGCCACCGGGTCCACTGACAGCTGAGCATAGGGGGGAGGTATTGCACTGCGGTGGCAGATTTGTGGCAGAAAAAAGAACTTTTTCGAACAGCGGTGGCGGCGGGGAGAAAACGCGAGACAAAAAAAGGGCCAGCGCGTGGCTGGCCCTGTGGTTGAGTGCGGCAGTTACTAGAACTGGTAGATCACGTCGAAACCGAAGGTACGCGGCTGGTTCCAGGTGTTACCGGCGAAACCCAGGGTGCCGAAGTCGATACCCCACTCCCGGTACTCCTCGTCGGTGAAGTTCTTGACCCAGGCCGACAGGCGCAACTCCCCGCCCTCACCGACTGACAGCTCGTCCAGGGTCAGGCGGGCGTTGGCCACCGTGCGGCTGTCCGAGGAGTCGAACTGGTTCTGGAAGGGGTGGAACGTCATGCTGTCGGTATAGGTGACATCCACCCGCGCGCTGAGTGCGCCGACACCGGTGTTGGGCAGGCTGTACTGCAGCCCCAGGGCGCCGGTATTTTCCGGGGCCCGGGTAACCGTGGTCACACTGGCGATGTTTTCGATCTGGTTGGTCACCGGGTTGCGGGCGTTGTACTCATCGAACTCGGCATCCAGGTAGCCGTAGGTCAGGTCCAGGGTGATGTTCTCGCTGAGCAGGGCGACGAGTTCCAGCTCCAGCCCCTGGTAGGTGGACTCCCCGGCATTGGTGATGCGGCTGGAGGCGCCGCCGCTGCCGGCCTCAAACACCGCTATCTGCATATCCTGGTAGTCGTTGTAGAACAGGGCCGCGTTGACCCGCAGGCGCCGGTCAAGCCAGTCAGACTTCAGACCCAGTTCAAAGGAGTCAAGCGTCTCCTCGTTGTAGGCCTCATTCCAGGCTGTGACGGTTGAGGCCCGGGAGTTGAAGCCCCCGCCGTTGTAGCCGGTGGAGTGGGTGAAGTAGACATTCATGTCCGGGCTTACCGAGTAGTTCAGGGTGATCAGGTAGCTCAGGTCATCCCACTTGCCGCGGTTGGTCAGCTTGTCAGCGATACTGCTGTGCCCCAGGCTTTCGTTGAACAGGAAGCCATCACGCTTGTCCTCCGTGTAACGCAGGCCAACGGTCAGGTCCAGGTCCTCGGTGAGGGAATAGGTTCCCTGGCCGTACACCGCGCTGGACTCGGTGGTCTGGCCGTAGATGAAGTCGACGTAGCCGTTCAGGTTCGGGTCCGCACCCGGGAAGGGGAACGGCAGCGGCAGGCGCTGGCTGCCCTGGCAGACCGGGCCCGTGCCGAAGTCGTTGCAGAAGCCGGCACCGATAAAGGCTCCGCCGATCGGGCTGCCCACCAGGAACTGGATGGGCAGGGCAAAGGTTTGCGGGTTGTCCTGGTAGATGTCCTCCTCGTAGTAGTAGAGGCCCACGGTGTACTGCAGGCGGTCATCCATGGCATCGCCGATAAGCTGCAGTTCGTGCGTTTCCAGCTTGATCCAGCCCTCGTCAATCTTGGCCTGGAAACCCTGGGTGGGGATAGCCTGGCCGCCGCCGTAGAACAGGTCGCGCATGGTGTAGGCGCCGCCGTCCAGGTCCGTGGAGGCGTAGCCGGAGTCGGTGTCGCGCTTGGCGTAGATGTACTTGACCATGAACGGTTCCAGCTCCCAGGAAACCGTCAGGTTGTGCCCGTCCACTTCCAGGTATTCGTCGCTGACCCCGTCCAGGGTGTACTGCTCGCGGCGCTTGGTCGGGTCGCCCACGGTGGCGGCCATCTGCTGGAAAATTTCCCCGCCGAGGAAGGTGTAGGGGAACGGGGTATTCGTGAAGCCGTTGTAGATGCTGTCCTTGACCTTGGAGATCTGGAACGGCGTGGGCACGCCGAGATTGTCGGTCCGGTCGAAGGTGTAGTCGATCACCAGGCTTTCGGACGGCTCCAGGCGCAGCGCCACGCGGTAGGCCGTGTTGTCCTCGCTGCCCAGGTTCGCTTCGCCACCTGGCCAGTCATTTTTCGCCCAGCCGTCATATTCCATTTTGGCCGCGGACAGCTTCATGGACAGCACGTCACCCATCTTGGGCAGGTCCACGGAGCCGGCGACGCGGCGATAGCCGTCGTTGCCAATGCTGCCCTGGAGCTTGCCGCCCAGCTCGCCGGTCGGCTTGATGGTGGTCACGTTGACCGCCCCGCCGGTACTGTTGCGGCCGAACAGAGTGCCCTGCGGGCCCCGCAGGACTTCAACCGACTGCAGGTCGACGATGTCGAATACCGAGCCCACCGTCTTGCTCATGTAGACCCCGTCCAGGTAGAAGCTGGTCTTGGGGTCCACCATCAGCGAGGTCTCGCCGCTGCCCACGCCGCGAATGTAGATCGACATGTTGGAATTGGAGGACGGCTGCTTCTGGATATTGGTGTTGGGCGCAAAACTGCCGATATCGGCGATATCGTAGATCCCCAGATCGGCGATCTTCTCGGCGCTGAACGCGGTGACCGCGATTGGCGTTTCCTGGAGCAGGGTCTCCCGGCGCTGGGCGGTGACGACAACCTCTTCCAGGGCGAGGGTCTGGGCCTGTGCCACGGACATTACCGGAATCGACGTGGCGGCGACTAATGCAGCTGCTATGGGGGTGCGAAGGTACTTCGGCATGGTAAGGCTCCGTAATCGTTATTATTGGCGCCCCTGGGGGCTGCCTGGAAACCGGGTCAACACGTCGTGTTGGACTCTGCGGACAATTTGTGTTCTTTGAATTCCGCAACCGCAGTTTAACTTTGCTGGCGCCTCCCTCGTCAAGCCCTGCTTGCAGTAAAAATTACACTGTGGTTCAGGGTGTCGACCCCGGGCGGACTTGTATCCGGGAAGCGGGATTTCCGGGACCAGTTCACAGCATGCCGTGGGAATCATTGCATGGCAGGCATTACAGTGCTTAACATGACACGGTGCGGCATCTTTGGAGTCGCTTTATGCGAGGCGCTTACCACCATGGACGAAGTTTACAGGCATCGCTACGCAGGGATCCTGCCCGGTCTGCTGGCGCTGGCTGTGCTGGCCGTGG
>JBFHFJ010000200.1:0-6456 GCA_041583655.1 Haliea sp.
CGGCAGAGCCGAAACTGACGCCCCAGTCCCGCGCGGCTTCCAGTGCCCACTGCGCATCCCGGTCCAGGTGGCACTGGTTGCAGGCATTGGGGACTCCCAAAACAACGCTGAGATCGGGGCGCGGAATGCGCATGCTGTGGTCGCGGCGCGGATCCACCACCATGTAGGTGGTCTCGGGCATATGGCAGTTGGCGCACTGGGCGCCGGAGGAATCCGCCGCGTGGTGGTGGTGCCCGGGCTGGTCATAGACCTCGGCCTTGTGGCACTGCGCGCAGACCCCGTTGCCCGGTGCCCGCAGCCGCAGGCTGTGGGGTTCGTGGCAATTGCTGCAGACCACGCCTGCCTGGTGCATCCGGCTCTGGATAAATGAGCCGTAGACGAAGACCTCGTCGCGGATCTGTCCATCGTGGTAGTACAGTGGCTCCTCGGGCAGTGCCAGGCGGTGGGTGTCCAGCAGGGGCTTGCCGTAGTGGTAGGCGCCGAGATTGCCGCGCCGGGAGTGGCAGCGGCCACAGCCATCGATCTGGGCGTTGGACGCCAATGTTTCAGTGCGCTGCGCAATCGCCGCCTGTTCGCTGAAGGCCCAGTCTCCGCGCTGGCTCAGGGCAGTCGGGAATCCACTGTTGGGTGCGGCGCCGGCGCGGCCTTCCCCTGCCAGTTGCAGGTGTCGCGCACCGGGGCCATGGCAGGCCTCGCAGCCAACATCGACCTCGCTGAACCGGGTGTCGAAGCTGCGACTGGCGGCAGCGTAGCGCTTCTCCACCGCCGTGCTGTGACACTCGGCGCAGCGGGTATTCCAGTTCATGTACGGCCCGGTCCAGTGCAGCGGATCGCTGTGGTCGGTCACCTCGTCCGGGTTGAGGTGGAACCAGCGTTGCCCGCCGGCTTCTGCGGGCCGCGTATCCCAGGCGATCTCGAAAGCCTGCAGGCGGCCGCGCGACAGCGGCAGGAGGTACTGCTGCAGGGGTTCGACGCCGAATACATAGCGCACCGGGAAATCCTGCAGGCTGCCGTCTTCCCCCGCCGTGCGGACAATGAACTGGTCGCCGTTCCTGGAGAACGTGGTGGTGATCCCGCGGTGGGTAAAGGTGGCGCCGTCGAAGTTGCCCAGTACCGTGCTGTCCGTGGGCTCCTGCATGGCCAGGTCGTGATGGGAGCCCCGCCACAGGCGGTGCTCGGCCTGGTGGCAGTCCGCACAGCGCTCGCTGCCGACAAATTCCCCGGCACTGGCGTCGGCGCTGAGCAGGAACAGCAGTACGAGGGAGAGCAAGTTGGCTGGCCTCTGGTGTCGGAGGCGACAGGCTAACCCATACTGACCAGATTCCCCAAGTCCTGCCCCGGCAGTGGCGTGGTGCTGGATGGAGCGGTGGCCACACGGGCCGGCTGGCTGGGCGGAAAGGGCATTGCGCCATGGCCCCGGGCGGTGTCGCGCCACAGCGCGCACTGCAGGGATGCCAGGTCTGCCCGCGCTCCCGCTGCCAGCCAGCCCGCCAGTGTTCCCGCTACGTCCGGAAACCTCAGCACTGGGGGTGTCGGCCGCTGCTGCAGCCAGGTTTCCAGGGAGTCTCTCTCCAGCCTTGGCACGACCGTGGCGTGGCCCAGTTCCGCCAGCGCCCGGGCATTGGAGAGCTGCTCCATCTGCCCTGCCAGGGGACGAGTCAGCACCGGTTTGCGCCACTGCAGGCATTCGCTGATCAATTCGAAGCCACTGTTACAGATCACACCGGAACAGCTGCGAAGGTCCCGCTTGAAGACCTCGACGCTGGTGGGGCGCAGGCTGACATTGCCCCGCTCTTGAGCGGCCAGCCCCGGGCCATACAGCCGGAAGGGGACGGTGGGGAACTGCTGCAGCAGTGCACTGACGGTCGCTGGGTCCTCGAAGGGCAGGTACACCAGCACATGGTCTTCGCTCTCGCAATCGAGCTCAGGCAGGTCGAGAATGGGCGGCAGCACGTTGCCGGCGTAGGGGTGCCAGTGCAGCCCGACTGGCCGCTGCACCGGTGCGAAACGGTGCATGATCTGCCTTGCCAGCCAGTGCCCCCCGGCCACCGGGGCCTTGGGTCCGAACGCATACTGGTGACCGATGCCGATAGTGGCTACCCCGGCCCGCTGTCCGGCCCAGGCGGTGACGGGTTCGAAGTCAGTGACCACCAGGTCGAAGTTCTCCACCGGGAGGGCCCTGACATCGCGCAGGAAACGCGGCAGGCTGTTCTGTCGCAGCGTCCGCCAGTAGCGTACGGAGCCGTCCCGGGTGGCGAAGGTCAGGCCCCGGCAGTGGCGGTAGTCCCCGAAGGGCGCCATGTCGAACAGCTGTTCGCGCTTGCGCCCGGAAAACAGCCAGGTAACCTCGACGCCGGGGTGTTCGGTGAAGGCTTTCGCCATGGCCCGGGCGCGGCTGATGTGGCCGTTGCCGGTAGCCTGGACCCCGTAAAGAATTTTCATCTACAGGCCAGCCAGACTGGCGCAGAACAGCGCGGTGCTGCAGCCGATGAGCGCACCGGCGATGGTATCACCGGGGAAGTGCACCCCGAGCAGCACCCGCGACAGGGCGACCGCGCCGGCCCACAGGAACATGGCCACGAAGGGGCCGCCATAAACTACGGCCAGGGCGGTTGCCAGGAGGAAGGCGGCGGAACTGTGCCCGGAGGGAAAGCTGAATTTGTCGGCCGCGGTTACCAGGCTGTGGAAACCGGGCACGGACTCCTGCGGCCGGCGCCGTCTCAGGCTGTTTTTCAGGGTCCAGTACAACCCGCGTTCCAGGCACAGGGCCAGTGCCAGCAGGGCGGCAAAGCGGGACGCGTCGTCCACGGCCAACAGCCACAGCAGCAGTGGTATCAACAGGTGCAGGTAGCCGTCGCCGGAGCGGGAGAGTGCCCGAGCCAGGGGGCGTACCATCCGCCGTTCGCCCTGGGAGAATATGCGGGCGAGCAGTTCCAGGTCCAGCCTGTGAATGGCGTGAAGCATGTTCATGCAGGTTATTCTGGCAATCCAGGATGGCAGAATCGTGACAGCGATGAGACAGTTCCATGACATCAATTGCGCATCCGGTCGGCGCGGTTTGTCTCTCCCCAAGGTGGTATGGACAGCCCCGGGAAGCTTACCTACCATGCAGTGCTGCTGGCGGATTGGAACGCGGGGGTGACTGGTGAAACTGGGTATTCTGAAGACTGATGCGGTGCGTCCGGAGTGGGTACCGGATTTTGGCGAGTACCCGGACATGTTCGTCGCCCTGCTGGGGCGGCTGGACCCCGACCTGGAGTTTGCCATCTACGACGTGGAGCAGGGCGAGTACCCGCAGGACATCGATGAGGTCGACGCCTATCTCATCACCGGCAGCAAGAGCAGTGTCTATGAGGACAAGCCCTGGATCGCGACCCTGATGGAGTTTGTGCGCGAACTGGATCGGCGCCGCAAGAAGCTGGTCGGGATCTGTTTCGGCCACCAGCTGGTGGCTCACGCCCTGGGTGGCGAGACGGGAAAGTCCCCGAAGGGCTGGGGCGTGGGACTGCACCGGCACCGCTTCTCGCGCCTTCCGGCCTGGCACGACCGGGGCGATGCCGAGTTCGCCATCCTCGTCAGCCACCAGGACCAGGTGGTCAGGAATGCCCCGGGTGCAGAGGTGCTGGCCGGCAGTGAGTTCTGTGAAAACGCGGTCTGCCAGATTGGTGAGCATATACTCACCTTCCAGGGGCACCCGGAATTCGTACCCGGGTATTCCCGTGAAATCATGGAATATCGCCGCCAGCTTATTGGCGAGCCAACCTATGCGGCCGGCGTGGCGTCCCTGCGCGAGGCTCCTGAGAGCGAGCGCATCGGGCGCTGGATACTGGCGTTCCTCAAGTCCTGAGGTGGGCCGCGGCTGCTGGCGATTTACCAGCTGCCGGTATTGGCCATTGACGCCCAGGGCTCCCGCGGTGGCAGCGAGTCGCCCGCCTGCAGCAGTTCGATGGAAATGCCATCCGGCGAGCGGATGAAGGCCATGTGCCCGTCCCGCGGGGGGCGGTTGATGGTGACGCCGGCGTCCAGCAGGCGCTGGCAGATGGCATAGATGTCCTCGACCCGGTAGGCCAGATGGCCGAAGTTGCGGCCCCCGGTGTATTCCTCCGGGTCCCAGTTCCAGGTGATCTCCAGCAGCGGGCTGCTCTCTTTCCCGGCGCGCTCCACATCCCCGGGGGCCGCCAGGTAGACCAGGGTAAAGCGGCCGCCTTCGCTCTCGTAGCGGTTCACTTCCACCAGTCCCAGTTTGTCACAGTAAAACTCCAGGGAGGCGTCGAGGTCGCTGGCGCGCACCATCGTGTGCAGGTATTTCATCGCGGGGTATCCGTGTCAGCAGGCGTTGGGGGTGCAGCGGGCCGGCAAGGCTCCGGAGAGTGGCGCGGGCCCGTTGCGGGTGCCTGATTGTAACCGGACAGGAGCCGTCAACGCACGCGGGCTGCCGCCCGCTGGCCCGCCAGCCGTCCGGAAAACGTGGCGTCGCCCACGGACATTCCGCTGCTGTAGCCTTCCGCCCGGCGCACGATCCCGCAGGCGGTGCGCCCTGCGGCGTAAAGGCCGGGCACGATCTCGCGCTGCTCGTTGACCACTTCCCCGGTGGGCAGGGTGTCCAGGCCGCCGAGGGTGAAGTAGGGTACGAACACGCCGCGGCCGGGAGTCAGGTCCAGCGCCACCAGGGGCGGCTGCAGGGGTTTCAGCCATTCCGCCGCCTTGTGGAACAGGGTGTCCTCCCCCGCCGCGCAATCCTCGTTGTAGAGGGCGACGGTGTGGACCAGGGAGCCCCTGCGCAGGCCCAGTTCGGCTTCCAGCTCCGCCACGCTCTCCCCGGTCGCGGCCACGGGCGCGCCGAGATAGCTGGCAGTTTCGTAATCCGCGTAGTCCTCCACGTTCAGCACCATGTACAGGCGCTCGGAGGGCTGCTGCAGGGCAAAGGCGCCGAGCCGCCCGTGGTAGGAGTCCTCGTTGATGAAGCGCTGGCCCTTGTCGGTAATGGCGATGCCGTGGGTCATGCTGGCCGGGGGATAGAATGGCAGGCTGACAAAGCCCTCGTGCATATTGATGGCGGCGCCGCCCACCGCGGTACCCATGAGGATACCGCTGCCCGTGTCGCCGGGGTTGCCGATGGGCTGGGTACCCCGGGTGAGCATCGGCGCGTGCTTGCGCACCATGTCCTCGTTCATGCAGAAGCCGCCGGCACAGAGTATGACCCCGCGGCGGGCGCGCACATTCAGCTCGCGCTGGTTTTCCCGCACCACCAGGCCCACCACCGCGCCGTCTTCGTCGATGACCAGGGTCAGGGCGCGGCTCTCGTAGTGCACGCTGATGCGCTCCCGCCGCTCGACATTCTCGGTGACGATTTTCATGAACAGCGGGCCGCCGTTGTCGCCCTCGACATAAAGGTTGTGGCCCCGGGGGCAGGGTTTGGCGATCCGGTTGAAGGGCCAGGCCTTTTCGCTGCCGGTGTAGAGCAGGCAGTCGTCGGTCAGGGCCATGATGGCGCGCTCGGCGTGGAAGCTGTCCTTGAAGGGTACGCCGAGGTCTACCAGCCACTGGAAGTGCTCGGTGCTGTGTTCGCAGTAGTTGCGGATCTTGGCCGCGTCGGCCTGGGGGCCGGCACTCGCCATCATGTACTGGAACATGTCTTCCGTGCTGTCCTCGAAGCCGCAGGCCTTCTGCACCCGGGTGCCACCGCTGCCGCCCATGTAGATCTCGGCACTGGAGAGCGCGGTGGAGCCGCCGCTGGCACTGGCCAGCTCGAAGATAGTGACCTCGGCCCCGGCATCGGCGGCCTCGATGGCCGCGCAGCCGCCGGCGCCGCCGAATCCGACCACCGCGACATCTGTCTCCAGGTCCCATCCCCTGATGGTCGCCGCCTTGCGCGGATGGCTGGGGCTGGTCTTGCTGCTCATCGCTCTCACCTGTTTTGTGGGACTGCCGCGATTAAACCGGCTTGCTCCCCATCCCTCAACGCGGCCAGCGCAATATGTTGTACACGCCAGGGATTTTCTTGCCCGGACACGGCAGTCCGGTAGCGCCGCCGACCATGCCCGCCAGCCCGGCATGGGTTACAATCCCCGTCTTTTTTACGGTCGGGCCAGCCAGGTCAGGCCGACCGGACCGGACAACGGTCGCTATTGGAGTCTTCTATGTGGTTCAGGAACGTGCGGGCCTATCGCCTTACCACCCCTTTTGAGGTAACAGCGGAACAAATGGAGCAGCAGCTGGCACAGCGCGAGTTCCAGCATTGCAGTGCCACCCAGCCGGTCTCCGTGGGCTGGGTGCCCGCGCTGGGTGGCGGTACCAGCGCACTGGTGCACCCGGTCAACGGCCGCTTCCTGCTGCGCATGCGCCGCGAGGAACGCCTGCTGCCCACCACGGTGGTTCGCGAGCAGCTTGCCGAGAAGGTTGCGGAGATAGAGGAGGCGCAGGGCCGCAAGGTTTATCGTAAAGAGCGCCTGACCC
>JBFHFJ010000201.1:0-6409 GCA_041583655.1 Haliea sp.
AACCAGAACCAGAGCCAGAGCCAGAGCCAGAGCCAGAGCCAGAGCCAGAGCCAGAACCGGAGCCAGAACCGGAGCCAGAACCGGAGCCAGAGCCAGAGCCAGAGCCGTACATCCCCGCCCCGGTTGCAGCGGGCGCGACCGCCACGGCCCAGCCGGTTCGCAGCAGGCGTCGCTGGCCATGGTATATGCTGGCCGTCGCGCTGTTGCTGCTGGCGGCGGGGTACGTCGTATCCTTGTTCCAGTACCGCGGGTTGGTCACGGAGTTCAGCGAGCTGAAGGCCCGGCAGGCCAGCGCGGTCAGGCGGGACGAACTACTGCAGCAACAACAGATGGCCGATGACATCGCCGCAGGCAATGCAAGGCTGGCCGGGGAGCTGGCGGTGCTGCAGGAGGAGAACCGGGAGCTGGCGGCCATGATCGAGCAGATCGAGGACCTCCTGCAGAAACAGGCAGCGCAGCCGGCAACCGGGCGCGACAGCCTGTCGGAGGAAGAGCGTGAGGTGGAGAGCGCGAGCCTACCGCCAGCGAACGCTGCGACCGGGGCTGGAGAGGCAGCGGGGGAGTGGTTCGTGAACTTCGGCTCCTATGTGCATCGCGGCGTCGCCGAGCGCTGGGCGGCCCGCCTGCAGGTGGAGGAGGGCACCATCGCGATTCAGGAGGCAGTGGTGTCTGGCAGGAAACTGTTCCGGGTGCGCGTGGTTGGCCTGGAATCGCGCGCGAAGGCTCAGGGGCTGGCGGTCCAGTTACAGCGGGAGTACCGCCTGTCACCGCTGTGGGTCGGTCGGGCCGGGTCAGATTAGTCGGCGCTTGTGGCAGTCGCCTCGGGCGCGATGGCGGCCTGCAGGGTTTCCAGTCTGTTGATCAGCCCCCGGTTGGTTTCGCGCAGCTGTTGTATTTCGGCGGCCAGCGCTTGCTGGGTGGCGCCCAGCTGCTCCAGTGACTGCCGGGATGCAGCTCCGGTGAAGGTCTCCTGCGAGGAGGCGGGCGCAACACCCGCATACCCTGCGCTGTTCGCCGGATCGGCGGCAAGGTACGCCTGCCCTGCAGCGGCTGTCGTGAGCAGCAATGCACCGGTCAGGATCCAGGTGAGAGGTTTGCGCAGCACTGTGAGCCAGGAGCCCTGGGATTCCGGTCGCGGCGGGAGAGCAGGTGCGGGGTCCCGGCGTAGATCGCTGCGCAGCCACAGATTCCCCGCGACGCCGGATCTGGCGCGTCGGTAATTCTTCCCTAGACGCCGGTACATACCCTGCCCCGCCCCTGGGATTTGGCGTGGTAGAGGTGGGTGTCGGCCCGCTGCAGGAAGGATTTGTCATTGTCCCCGGGCAGCATTTCCGCGACGCCGATACTCATTTTCAGGGCAACGACTTCGTCCCCGCGGGAACCCGGTCTGGGACTGGCAGCCTGGATCTTTCGTGCCACGCCCGCAGCGCCTGCCAGCCGGGTGCCGGGCAGTACAATCGCGAATTCATCGCCGCCCAGCCGGAACGACATGTCTGACTGCCGCACGTCACCCCGGATGCCTGCCGCCAGCAGCTGTAGGGCCCGGTCACCCCGGAGGTGACCCAGCTGGTCATTGATATCCTTGAAATGATCAATGTCGAGAAGCATCAGGCACAGGGGAGTATTCTGGCGTTTTGCCAGCAACATCTCCCTGGCCAGTGCCTCGTCCATCGCCCGGCGATTCAGCAACCCGGTCAGGGCGTCCCTCATTGCCATCTTCCGCGCCTCCTGCAAGGCGTTGGCGAGATCCAGCGCCGGGGCTAGAAACCCGAGGCCACATTCCAGTGCCGCCAGGTCGGCTTCCGTGTAACGGATACGCCGCGTCACGGTCAGGGTGCCGCTGACCGCGGCATTGACTTCAAGCCGATAGTTTGCGCTGTGGTGCCGCACCTGGCCCAGCAGGATGGCCGGCGAGTCCTGCGCGGGCTGGAAGTTCAGGCTGTCCGCCAGCCCCGTGGTTGTCGTCCAGGCGAAAAAGTGCTGCAGCAGGCGCTGCGGGTCGGATTCTCCCAGCAGACGGTGGCTGAGTGCCAGCAGGCTTTCGGTGCCTGACGCCGCAGGAATCGCAGGCTGGGGCGTCAGGGCAAGGGTGCCTGGCGCGGAGGCCCGGGTTGTGCTGACCACCGTAAAGGGGGCGCTTTCTTTCATGGCATGGGAGCTCAACAGATTGCTTTACAATCGTTATTGCATCTTTCATGCCAGAAGTTGTATTTTTCGAAGCGGGTATTTTTTCGGTTATTTCGCAGCTTTTATTTGATTTTCGGCGATTTTTTAATGGTTTTGGTTTCAGGCCTGCCAGTGGGCACTGCAGGCTGTCGTAATCAATGAAGGGGGTGTCAAGAAACTGACGCCGGGGCTCCCGGCTTTCAGGCGTGGCCCAGGGAGTGGCGGTCCTTGTGCTGGGTTGTTGCCCCGGAGCCCGAATACAGGTCGGGGGCGTCGCCGTCGCCGCGCAATACCCTCAGGGTGTTGCGGGTGTGTTGTTGCAGTCGCTCAATGAGCACGCCGTTGGCGGAATTCAGGGTCTCACAGCGTTCGCCGAGATGCAGCAGCTGTGCCTGCAGCTGCTCGTTTTCCTCCCGGTTGTCCAGGCTGGCCACCAGGTCGCCAAGGCGATCTGTCCCCACGGCGCCGGGCGTGTCCAGGCCCTTCCTCGCTTGCTGCAGCGCCGCCAGCTGGCGCAGCGCGGCGTCCTTCGCCGCTGCACAGTGCTCAATGCGCTGCGGGTCGCGTTCGGTCAGGGCAACACGTTCTTCCTCAAGCACCCGCAACACGGCTTCTACCGCCGCTACTTCGCCGCGCAGGCTGGATGCGAGTTGCTGGCCTGGCGTCACAGGCGGTACAGGTCCTGCTCGGCCTGCAGCAGGTTGTTGACGATTTGCTCGGGGTCCACCTGGTAACTGCCATCATTGATCGCGTTGCGAATGGCTTCGACCCGCTCCAGGTCGGCCTCTGGCAGTGCCGCAAGCTGGTCCTCAAGTTGCAGCAATTCGGTAGCGGCACGGGTGATCGTCACCGCATCGGTACTGGCCGTGTCCACGGCGGAGGAGGGCGTGGCCTGGCCGCGGCTTGACGGCTGCGCGGCATTGGCCCTTTGTTCCCCGCCTGACCGCTGGGTTTTGATGTTGCTGCTGTTGTCTATTGGATCCATAAACACGTCACTTCGATTTGAGTGCCGACAATCACTGTCGATCTTGTCATCTATAGCGGCAGGCGAGCGACAAAGTTTAGCACAAGCTCCCGCTATTGGCCTCAGCGCACACTCACGGTCCCATCCGGGTTGACAATGCCCTCTATGCGTCGACCGGAGGTCAGGTTGGTCACCAGCAGGCGGTCACCCGCGGCAGCGCTGGCCATGGCCTTGCCCTGCATGGTGACCTGTACCCCCTCGCCGCCTGCGATCAGCACAACCGTTTGCCCGCGCTCGACCAGCTGCGGGGGACGCAGCTGGTTGTGGCGCAGCGGAGCGCCCGCGGGCGCGGAGCGGGTCAGTTCCATGCCGATGAGCTGCTCAGGATCGATGATGATGGTGCCGTGGTCGTTCGCCAGCGGGCGGGTGGTCAGCTCAATGTGCTCCGGCCGGATCACCGTGCCCCTCGGCAGCGTGCTGGCAAGTACGGGCAGGGTGACCTGCGAGCTGACATCGAGGCGGACGTAAATGGTCCAGGGCTGGGGTTGTTCGCAGCGCACCCCGATGCTCACCGGCCCCAGAACCCGGGCATTGGGCGTGGAGAAGGTCTGCAGCGGCTGCTCGCAGGCGGCCAGCCGCAGGCGGTTGTCCAGGGGGCGCGCCGACACCTGGGGGTTTTCATAGCCCTGCGCCCGCGCCATGTCCTTTGCGGCACTGGATGCCTGGTCGAGAATGTCCTGCAGGGAGTGCAGCGCCGCCGCTGCCTGGGCGCTTGCCGGCACGGCCTGCAGGGCCAAAGCCAGTAGCCAGGGCGCGATGCGCCATAGTTTTGACATATCTGGTTCCCAGAGTCGGGGTTTGGGTAATTGATGCAGGATGTGTGCCACCCGGGCTCACATGAGCCCACGGCAGGTCGGCGGCAATCTTTGCCGCCGTTGCCGGCCATTGGCCTGCCGGGAGGGCTGTTTCCACCGGTCATTATTTTGTAATTCCAATAAAAACAATTGCTTGCATGTTCTGGCATGGTTACTGCTCTACCTGCGGTGAACAGTGTGCAAGTGGAGAGGGTTATGAGTTTTACCGATGGCGTGTTTGGCATCAGCCCACAGGTGATGGCGCTGCGCTCCCGGCGTCTGGAGTTGATAGCCGGCAACCTGGCCAACCAGGATACTCCCGGCTTCAAGGCGCGGGATATCGACTTCGTCGCGGCCCTGCAGCACTCAACAGCCGCCACCCTGCGGCAAACCCACCCGCGCCACCTCGGCAACGGCGGGACCTCAGGTGACGGCGCTGGCGGTGATGTGGAGGTGCTGTATCGGGTGCCCACCCAGCCCTCCATGGATGGCAATACGGTCGAGGCCCAGCGCGAGCATGCCGAGTTCATGGACAACGCCATTCGCTACGAGGCGAGCCTGAATCTGCTGGACAGCCGCATCAAGTCCACCCAGCGCGCGATCCGGGGAGAATAAGCATGAGCCTGTTCAATATCATGGCTGTTTCGGGCTCCTCGCTGGAAGCGCAAAGCGTGCGCCTGAACACCATCTCCAGCAACCTCGCCAATGCCAACGTGGTCAGCGGGACCGCGGAGGGCACTTACCGGGCGCGCTACCCGGTGTTTGAAACCATGCTGGCGGACATCGACGGCGCCGCCTCCGAGGCAGTGGCCGCGGTGAGGGTCAGTGGAATCATTGAGTCCGCCCTGCCGCCGATCCAGGAATACGCCCCATCGCACCCGCTGGCCGATCCCGACGGTTATATCTACCGCTCCAACGTCAACCCGGTTGATGAGATGGCCAACATGATTTCCGCCTCCCGCTCCTACCAGAGCAGCATCGAGGCGATGAACACGGCCAAGCAGTTGATCCAGCGCACCATGACCCTGGGGCGCTGACCAGTATGAGGCATGAGTCATGAGTACCCTGGCAGGCATCAATGAACTGTTCCCCTCGACAACAGCGGCGACATCCAGGCCGCCCAACTCGATCGACGATATGGGCTCCGAGGCCTTCCTTACCCTGATGGTGGCACAGCTGCAGAACCAGGATCCAACCAAGCCCCTCGACAACATGGACTTCATGGGCCAGCTGGCCCAGTTCGGCACGGTGTCCGGGATCCAGGAGCTGAACGCGGGATTCGGTGGCCTGGCCACGGCGCTGAGCGCCAACCAGGCCCTGCAGGCCACGGGGCTGGTGGGGCGGGACATCGTCACTGAAGGCAATATCGGCCTGTTGCGGCCGGTGGCCGGTACCGGTGGCGAGGGAGAGGATCCGGCCCTGGCGCTCGATGCGACGGTGGCGTTCACCGACAGCGTTTCCGCGGCGACGCTGTACATCCAGGATGCCAGTGGGCGCCTGGTCTACAGCGCGAGCCTGCCGCCCAATGCCGGCACGGATTTCCGCGTGCAGTGGGACGGCCGCGACGGCAGCGGTGAGCAACTGGCCGCCGGGGCCTACCGGATCTCGGTGGAGGCAGTGATGAATGGCAAGGCGGTAACGGTCCCGGTACACGCCCATCAGCGCGTGGAATCGATTGCCATCAACGCGGGGACCGGGGACGTGACGCTGAACCTGGACATTGGCCAGAGTTTGGCGTTGAGCGCAGTCAAGAGCATTTTGTAGGTATGAACCGGCCGGTGCTGACACCGGCCACACAGGGTAATCAGGAGAACAACGATGGCCTTTGATACAGCGATTTCCGGCATCAACGCCGCCACGGCGGACCTCAACGTCATCAGCAATAATATTGCCAACGCGTCCACGGTCGGCTTCAAGACCTCGCGGGCGGAGTTCGCGGACGTGTTTGCCACCAGCCTGCTCGGCGCCGGCAGCAACGCCATCGGCAAGGGGGTCACCCTGGCAGCGGTCACCCAGGAATTTGGCCAGGGGAATATCAGCTTCACCAACAACGCGCTGGACCTTGCCATCAGCGGGGGCGGTTTCTTCCAGCTCAGCGTCGACGGGGCGCTGCAGTATACCCGGGCCGGGAATTTCCAGGTGGACCGGGAGGGTTTCCTGGTCAGCAACAAGGGCTACCGCCTGCAGGGCTTCCAGGTCAACAGCGTGGGTGATGTGACTGGCCAGCTGGGGAACATTCGTATCGACACCTCACTGCTTGATCCCAACCCGACCGGGCTGGTGGAGCTGACCAGCAACCTCGACTCCCGGGAGATTCCGCCCACGGTACCCTTCGGCGGGCCCTTCGACGCCTTCGCCGCGACGCCGACCGCGCCCGATCCGGATTCCTTCAACGCCACCACCTCCACCACGGTGTACGACGGCC
>JBFHFJ010000202.1:0-6390 GCA_041583655.1 Haliea sp.
ATTCTTTACCAATTCCGGCTCCGAGTGCGCGGATACCGCGCTGAAGATGGCGCGCGCCTACTGGCGCCTCAAGGGCCAGCCCGCCAAGACCCGCCTGATCGGTCGCGCCAAGGGTTACCACGGGGTCAATTTTGGCGGTATTTCCGTCGGTGGCATCGGCCCTAACCGGAAACTGTTCGGCCAGGCGGTGGAAGCGGATCACCTGGCCCATACCCTGCTCCCGGAGAACGCCTTTACCCGCGGCATGCCGCGCCAGGGCTGGCAGCGCGCCGATGAGTTGCTGGAACTGATTGCTCTGCACGACGCCAGCAATATCGCCGCGGTCATCGTCGAGCCGATGGCGGGCTCCGCCGGAGTGATTCCCCCGCCGGCTGGGTACCTGCAGCGGCTGCGGGATATCTGCACCGCTCACGATATCCTGCTGATCTTCGATGAGGTCATCACCGGCTTTGGCCGCTGCGGCGCCATGACCGGCGCCGATGCGTTCGGTGTGGTGCCCGACATCATGAACGTGGCCAAGCAGCTGACCAACGGTGCGGTGCCCATGGGTGCGGTGATTGCCAGGGCGGAGATCTACCAGACCTTCATGGCGCAGGGCGGCCCGGACTATATGCTCGAGTTCCCGCATGGCTACACCTATTCTGCGCACCCGGTCGCCTGTGCCGCGGGCATCGCCGCCCTGGACATACTTGAGCGGGAGCAGCTGCCTGCCCGGGTTGCCGCGCTGGCGCCGTATTTTGAGGATGCCCTGCACCAGCTCAAGGGCGCGCCGCACGTGGTCGATATCCGCAACTATGGATTTGCCGGCGCCCTGCAGCTGCGCCCCTACGAGGGTGAGCCGGCGCGGCGCCCGTTCGAAGTTGCCATGCGCATGTGGGAGAAAGGTTTCTATGTACGCTACGGTGGCGACACCATCCAGCTGGGGTTGCCCTTCGTGATCGAGAAGGCGGAAATTGACAGCCTGCTGACAGCGCTCGGAGATTCACTGCTGGAGCTGGCATAATAGGCCTCCCCTTGGATGGCCTCTGACACTTGCCCGCTTTTGACCTTGCACATCTTGTCCTGACCGCACTCTCGGTCAGCGTCCCTACCTTTGGCTGGGTGGTGCTGGGTATGCTGCTGCGCCGGCTGGGCCTGCTGCAGCAGCGCCATGTTGACGCAGTTTCCCGGTTCGCTTTCCGGGCGGCCCTGCCGCTGCTGCTGTTGATCAGCGCTGCCGGGGTGGACTTTGCTGGACTCGGCGGGGCGACCTATTTGCTGGCGGGCGTTATTTCCACTCTGCTGACCCTGGCCTGCGGGTGGGTCTACGGACGCTGGCGCGGCTATCCCCAGCCAACCCTGGGCGTGTTCGTTCAGGCCAGCTTTCGCTCCAATCTCGCCGTGGTCGGCTTCGCCCTGTGTCACACCGCCTACGGCGAGGCGGGCCTGGGCCTGGCGGCTCTCCCTGTGGCGCTGCTGACTGCCCTCTACAATGTGCTCGCGGTATGGGTACTGCAGGTGACCCACGGCGGCAGTCGATCGCTGCTGGGCCTGCTGCGGGGCATTGCGACGAACCCTTTGCTGGTCGGCATCGGGTTGGGAGTTCTGGTGGCGCTTGCGGGCTGGCCGCTGCCATCCTTTGCGTCGCAGATCAGCCAGGGCCTGTCACAGTTTTTCCTGCCCCTGCTGCTGGTCTGCATCGGCGGGGCGCTGCGGATCAGCGTGCTGCGCACCGCGGGGAGCGTCACCTGGGAGGCGGCGCTCTGGCGCCTGCTGGTGGGCCCGCTGCTGGGGGTGCTGATGGCAGTGCTCCTCGGTGTGGACCCCATGCCGCTGGGCGTCATGTTCCTGCTCCTTGGCGCGCCGGTGGCCGCCGCGAGCTTTGTCATGGTGGTGGCCGTCCGGGGTGATGGCACCCTGGCGGCCAATATCATCGTGTTGACCACGCTGCTGTCCATTGTCACGGTGACGCTGGGCTTTGCCCTGTTGATACTTGCCGGTCTGGCAGCTGCGCCGGTCTGATATCGGCGGTTAATCGGGTACAATCTGCGCTTTTTCAGGGGAGTACCGCGGGTGACAACTGGAACCAGACCGCTTGAGGGCCTGCGGGTCATTGAGCTGGGACAGCTGCTGGCGGGGCCATTTACCGGCACCATTCTGGCGTATTTCGGCGCCGAGGTGATCAAGGTGGAGCCTCCCGGTGGCGACCCGATTCGTGGCTGGCGCGTGGTTCAGGACGGCACTTCGCTCTGGTACCGCAGCCTGGGGCGCAACAAGAAGAGCGTCACTCTGGACCTCAAGAGCGAGCGCGGCCGCGAGCTGGTGTTGCAGCTGCTGGATACCGCCGACGTACTGGTGGAGAACTTCCGCCCGGGCGCCATGGAGGAGTGGGGCCTTGGCCCGGAGGTGGTGAAGGCCCGCAATCCACGCCTGGTCTACGCTCGCATTTCCGGCTACGGACAGACCGGGCCCTACGCCAACAAGCCCGGCTACGCATCGGTAACAGAGGGTTTTGGGGGTTTCCGCTATATCAATGGCGAGCCCGGGCACCCACCGGTGCGCCCCAATATCAGCCTCGGCGACACGGTTGCAGCCCTCCACGCGGCTTTGGGCATTACCCTGGCGCTGCTGCAACGGAACAAGACCGGCGCCGGTGAGGGCCAGGTCGTCGACATCGCGCTGTATGAGTCCATCTTCAATCTGCTGGAGGGCATCGTGCCCGAATACGACGGAGCCGGCGTGGTCCGCGAGCCCTCCGGCACCACGGTCACCGGTATCGTACCAACCAACACCTACCGCTGTGACGACGGCAAGTACGTGGTCATTGGTGGCAACGGCGATTCGATCTTCAAGCGGCTGATGACGGCGGCGGGGCGCTCGGATATGGCGGCTGATCCCCAACTGGCGGACAACGCCGGCCGGGTGCGCCACGAGCATGAAATCGACAAGGCCTTGAGCCTCTGGTGTGGCCAGCATTCCTCGCAACATATTATCTTCGTGCTGGAGCAGGCGGGCGTGCCGGTCGGGCCTATCTACAGTGTCGCTGACATGCTGCAGGATCCCCAGTACCAGTCCCGCGGCATGTTCGAGCAGGTGGAGATCGACGGCAAGCCGCTGAAGATTCCGGCTATCCTCCCCCGCTTGGCCGATACTCCCGGGCGCACTGACTGGCCGGGCGGGGCGCTGGGCAGCCACAACCGGGAAGTGCTTCAGGGGCTGCTGGGGCTGGACGAGGAAGAGCTGGCGCTGCTGGCCGCTCAGGGGGTGATCGGCGTGGCAGGTGACCGGGCCTGATGGACCCCAGGCTGGAACTGCTGCTCTGGTGGGGCAGTGGCCTGTCACTTGCTTCCCTGGTGGCGACCGCAATCGGTGTTCCCTGGGTGGTGGTGCGGCTGCCGGCGGACTATTTCAACAAGCCCCGCCGGGCAGTCTGGCGCAATTATGCGCAGGCGCCCAAATCGGTGCTGCTGCTGGGCGCGCTCAAGAACGTCGTTGGTGCTGTACTGTTGCTGCTCGGCCTGCTGATGCTGGTCACGCCGGGGCAGGGCCTGCTAACCCTGCTCGTGGGTCTGCTGCTGATGAACTTTCCCGGGAAGTACCGGCTGGAGCGCTGGCTGGTTCGCCGCCGCGGGGTACTGGCCGGGCTCAACTGGTTGCGCCGGCGCGGTGGGCACCCGCCGCTTGATCCCCCGGCCGGGTAATTATTGATGGCATGCGCATTGCAGGGAGAAAGGTCGTCCTTGCAGCCTGGAGGTCTTCTTGCCCCCGCTACCGCACGCCCGCCCATCGGCGGCTGAATACCTGATTGCCGCAACTGAGGCGGAAGTGACAGCGCTGCAACAACTGCTGCGGATGACGCGTCTGGTAGTGGCCATCAGTGCCCTGGTGCATGCCCTCCAGCGTGAGCGAGGTGCCACCACGATCTATACCGGTTCAGCAGGCCAGCAATTCCGCCGCCAGCGTAGCATTCTGATGCAGGGTACCGATGAGGAGTTGGCGCGGTTCGAGGCAGCGCTCGCGGAATTGGAGGCGGGTGGGCCGATGGTCGCCAGCAGTCGTGTCCTCAGCCACATTGCCTTTGTGCTGCATCATCTGGCGGAATTGCCCGCAGTGCGTGAGCGATCCGCGGTACTTGAAATCGAGGTACAGCGCGCCAGCCAGTTCTACAGTGAACTCATCCACAGCCTGCTGGCGGTCGTGTTCGAGGCGGCGGAGACTGCCACGGATCCGGCAGTGGCTCGCGCCCTGGTGGCGCTGTCCTACTTTATGCAGGGCAAGGAGTTGGCGGGTCAGGAGCGGGCCCTGGGTGGCATCCTGCTAGCTACCGGTGGCCATCGTGGCGGCGAGGGAGAGCAGATGTCTATTCTGCGTGAAGGCCAGGATCGCTGCTTTGATATTTTTGCCGACACCGCTGATTCAGCCCCCCTTGCAGCCTGGCAACGCCTGCTTGCCGGACCCGAATTCCGCGAGGTCGAGCAGCTGCGGCAGGAGTTGCTGAAGGGAGCGCTAGTGGCTGGTGGTACTCCGCAAAGCTGTGAGCCTTGGTTTGCAGCGGGCACCCGGCGGATTGATGCCATGAAGGCAATTGAGGATGCCTTGGAGCTGCGGGTAAAGCAGGTCAGCGAGTTCCGCTTGGCGGTTGCCCGGGAGCAACTGGTCCTGGATCAGCGGCAGCTGGCGGAGCAGCCCGTGGCGCAGCCGATGGTATCCGGAGCCAGTCCCCGTCAGCCGCAGAGCGGAGCGCAGCTGACGCCGGTTTTAAGCCGTACTGTGCTGGAATTGCTGTCCAGCCAGAATCAGCGCCTGCAGCGCATGCAGGAAGACCTCGAGCGGGCCCGCGCCGCGCTGGAAGAGCGCAAACTGCTGGATCGTGCAAAGGTACTGTTGATCAAGCAGCACCGGATGACCGAGGCCCAGGCTCATGCCCTCTTGCGGAGAACCGCAATGAACCAGAACCGGCGCTTGGAAGATGTGGCGCGGGCACTGCTCGACTCACAGTTTGCGAATAGCCCTGCACTCTGATGTTGCGCGAACTTGGTGCGCGCGCACGATTCGGGTGCGGACCGGGTCCGTGTAAGACGCCCTGAAGCGCTGTATTTACGGTGTTTTTCTGTTTGGCACGGAGTTTGCTGTTGCTATTGTGCTAGCGGCCAATGGCGGCCGCTACGAGTAGAAATCCAGGTTTTAGTTTGAGTAAAGGCGCTCACTACACGATGCAAATCGTGCGGTAAGCGTCTTTTTTTTTGCCCTGAAAAAAGCAGGAGACCGATATGAACAGCCCTCTCGTACGCTTCTGGTTGTTGTTCGTTGCCGGCGTGCTCAGCGCGCCGCTCCATGCGGCGCCGGGATATCCGGAGAAGGAAGACCTCACACTCGGCTTCATCAAACTGACCGACATGGCGCCCCTGGCCATTGCCAGCGAGCTGGGGTACTTCGAGGATGAGGGCCTGTACGTCACCTTGGAAGCACAGGCGAACTGGAAGGTTTTGCTGGATCGGACCATCTCCGGAGAGTTGGATGGCGCCCATATGCTTTCCGGGCAGCCGCTCGGCGCCACGATTGGTTTTGGCACCGGGGCTCACATTGTCACCGCCTTCACCATGGATCTCAATGGCAACGCCATTACTGTCTCTGATGCAGTCTGGGAGGGTATGAAGCCGGAGCTGGCCAGCGATGAGCAGGGAAAGCCGTTGCACCCAGTGCGTGCTGCGGCGCTCAAGCCTGTATTGGAGGGCTTCCGCCGCCAGGGCAAACCGCTGCGTTTCGGCATGGTGTTCCCTGTGTCGACGCACAACTACGAACTACGATACTGGCTGGCTGCCGATGGTATCCACCCCGGCTTTTATGCGCCCCAGCGCGGGGACACTGGCGGGAACCTGCAGGCTGACGTACTGATTTCGGTGACGCCCCCGCCGCAGATGCCGGCCACCCTGGAAGCCGGCACTATCCACGGTTACAGCGTGGGCGAGCCCTGGAACCAGCAGGCGGTGGTCCGCGGGATTGGCACCGCGGTAATAACCGACCACGACATCCGCAATAATATGTCCGAGAAGGTGTTCGGGGTTACTAACGAATGGGCCGAGAAGTATCCCAACACCCACATACGGGTAGTCAAGGCGCTGATACGTGCCGGCAAGTGGCTGGACGAGAATGACAATGCCAATCGCGAGGAGGCGGCGCGGATCATTTCCAGCCCCAACTATGTCGGTGCTGACTACGCGATTATCGCCAACAGCATGACCGGCATCTTTGCCTTCGAGCAGGGCGATTTGCGGCCGGCACCCGATTTCAATGTGTTCTTTCGCTATCACGCGACCTATCCCTACTATTCCGACGCAATCTGGTACCTGACCCAGATGCGCCGTTGGGGCCAGATTCCCGAAGCCAAGCCCGATAGCTGGTACCTGGAAA
>JBFHFJ010000203.1:0-6378 GCA_041583655.1 Haliea sp.
ACCGCGGCCAGCTTGGCCGGATCCGTCAGGTAACGGATCTTCAGCATCGGCCAGTTGTAGTGGTCGCCGGGGGTCGTGGCTAGTTTCTCATTCATGCTCTCGGTCCTCTGTTATGAGTTTTTTCGGTAAGGCTGTTTTCCCGGGCCCGGTGAGGCTCAGGCATAGAACTGCTGGAACCACTTGCGGTACTTGGCGATAGGGCCGTCCCCGTCGCACAGCGCCGGGTCATCCAGATACACCTTGTGCTCCCAGATCGGGATGTCCTGCTCCACCTGGCGCACGATCTCGTGCACGGTGCCGGTAGCCAGCATTGCGTTGTCTTCCGACTGCTTGCGGGGCACCGAGAAGTTGAAACGCAGGTGCACGTTCTGGTCATCAATCGGCGTCACGGTACCCATCATCAGTACATCGAACATCCGGGAAAAGCGCTGGAAGGTAAAGCCCGGGCCGACGCCCTCGGAGCGCAGGTGAACCGCATCGTGGTTTTCGCCACTGAGGTCCACGTTGCCCTGCTCATCGATGGCGTGTGCACGCGAGTCGAACTCGGTAACCCGGCGCGGGCCATCCATGTCAACGCTGCCCTGGGGCATGCCGGGGCTGCCGTGAACGGTGATGAAATGGGCGAGGTCTGCGGCGTTCTCCCCGGTCTCCTGGATGATGGTGTTGATCTTCCAGTCGTAGGTGTCGAGCGGCGTCCACTCGCCGGAGGCCAGTTCGGGAATCTCATCGATATCGAACAAGGGGGCGACCCCCTCCGGGTGGTACCAGGCCCAGATCATCTGGTTGCGTTCGATCACCGGGTAGCTGACCACGCACTGCCTGTCCGCCACCTTCGGCGGTATGCGTTTGGCGTAGGGCACCGACGTGCAGTACCCCTCGTTATTGAACTCCCAGGCATGGAACGGGCAGCTGATGGACTCGCCCTTGACGATGCCGCCGTAGCCGAGGTGGGCACCCAGGTGGGGACAGTGGGCGTTGAGCAGGGAGGCGGCGCCTGACTCGGTGCGAAACAGCACCAGCTCGCGGCCAAAATAATTGACCGGCCGCACCTCGCCGGCCCCCAGGCTGTCACTGTAGTCAATGGCGTACCAGCCGAAAGGAATGGGTTTGTCGTAACGTTTGCTCATGGATTCCGTCTCATGACCTGCCAATATTGGTGCGCACGCGAAGCTCGCGAAACACCACGGCGTTGTGATCTGAATTGTCCCGCTCCGGCTCGCCATCCAGCTCCAGGTGGGGGAAGCGGCGGAACAGCTCGACCATGGTGAGGTACAGCTGGCGCTTGGCCATGGCAGCGCCGATGCAGTAGCGCGGGCCGTAGCCGAACAGCACATCGGGATCGAACTTGCGCTTGACGTCGAAGCGCTCCGGATGGTCGTAGTAGTCCGGGTCGTGGTCTTTCAGGTGCGGCATCATCAGCACCATCTGGCCCTTGCGCACCTGCTGCCCCAGCACCTCCATGTCCTCGGGCGCATAGCGCGCAAAACCCATCTTCGACGAGACCGACCAGCGCATGACCTCACTGAACGCGTTGGAGAAGGCATCGGGCGATTCCAGCGCAGCGGGTATCTGGTCGGGGTGCTTGAGCAGCGAATACAGGGTCCACTGCTGGGCGACCAGGGTGGTGTCCGCCCCCGCGCCAATCAGCGCCAGCACCAGGGTAATGATGTCCCATTCGCCGAAATTCGGGTTCTCCGCCTCGATCTTCAGCAATACGCTGAGAAAATCGTCCTCCCCCGGATTGGCGCGGCGCTCGGCAATCACCCGCTGCAGGATCTCGATGGCGCGGTTGCTGTCCTGGCGCGCGGCCTCGCGGCGCTCGTCGCTGATAGTCGGGTTCCAGGCCTCGGTAAAGGTGAGCACGACCTGCTTGATCTCGGGCCAGTATTTTTCCGGCAGACCAACCATGCGGCTGATGGAAATGAACGGGATATGGTTGGCCACCCGCTCAATATAGTCAAAGCTCTCGAGGTCACCCAGGGCGTCGATCAGCTTGACCACGTCGGGTTTGATGCGGCGCTGGATCTCGTCCACCACGTTGCGGGAGAAGGCCGGCGATACCACGCGCCGCACCAGCCGGTGGTGATCGTGATCCGCCAGCAGGCTGTGGCCGATCATCGCCCGCTCGAAATTGCTCCACTTGTCTTCCGGCGGCCGTGGCGGCGCGAACTCCCAATCGTAGAAGTCAGAGGACAGGTACTCGGTACGCCAGCACTCCATGATGTCCGGCATGCGGGTCATGATCCAGGCCTGCCAGGGCTCGTACCAGACCAGCCGCCCGCGCCGGGCCAGGGCCAGGTATTGCGGTATCGGGTCTGCGAGGTAGTCCGGGGAAGCCGGGTTAAACAGTGCCTCTATGGGTTGCTCGGCGTCGATGGCGGCCTGCATGGTGCTGATCCTCTGCCTGTGGCGGAGGCCAAAATATACGCTTGCGCATATTTACACACAAGTGTATTTTTTGTAACAACCGGACGCAAAGGGTACAACAGGCCCGGACAGCGGCCGGGGAATCAGCCCTTGTCGCTGCGCTTGCGCACGTACAGCACCAGCGAGTGGTCGACGATGTCATAGCCGTGCTCGCGGGCGATTTCCCTTTGCCGCTGCTCGATGACCGGGTCGTTGAATTCGATCACCTCACCGCTGGACACGCAGACCATGTGGTCGTGGTGGTCGCCGGTGTCGAGCTCGAACACCGAGTGCCCGGTCTCGAAGTTGTGCCGATTCACCAGGCCAGCGCTCTCGAACTGGGTCAGGACCCGGTAGACGGTGGCCAGGCCGACGTCCTCGCCGGCATCGCGCAGCTTCTGGTACACATCCTCGGCACTCAGGTGCTGGGTTGTGTCGCCGGTAGCTTCCAGTATCTGCAGGATCTTCACCCTCGGCAGAGTCACCTTGAGGCCGGCGTTGCGCAATTCCTGATTATCGACGGGCATGATGGGAGGGGTTCTCTGTGCTGGTCAGGACGGGTATCATGCCACCCCGACAACTCAAGTGGAAGTTTCAGCCCATGCGCAGTATTTTTCTGGCAGTGGCACTGGCCATGCTCACCGCCTGCGGCAACTTCGGGTTCCCCGGCGTATACCGTATCGACGTCGAGCAGGGCAACATCGTCACCCAGGAGATGATCGACCAGCTCCAGCCCGGCATGAACCAGCGCCAGGTGCGCTTCATCCTGGGCACCCCCCTGCTGGAGGATTCCTTCAACAACGAGCGCTGGGAATATCCTTACATGTTGCGCAATGGCACCAAGGTTATTCGCCAGGCCAAGGTCACCGTGCACTTCGACGGCGACAGCCTGGTCGGCGTTACCGGCGACTACCTGCCGGCCTGGGCGGCAAACTAGCTAGCCCTCGGCTTCCTGCCGCCGCTCCCTGACCCGCGCCGCCCGCGCCTTGCGCACCTCCTTCGGGTCCGCCTTCAGGGGCCGGTAGATCTCCACCCGGTCCCCCTCCGCCAACACCTGGTCCGCCGCAACCACCTTGCCGAAGATACCCAGCCGGGCGCTGTCCAGATCCAGGCCGGGGAAGCGCTCCGCGATTCCAGAGCGCTGTGCCGCCTGCAGTGCGGTGGTACCCGGTTGCACTTGCAGGGGAATGATGGCCTGCTTCTCCGGCAGGGCGTAGGCCACCTCCACCTGTAGGAGTTGTTCGTCGCTCATGGTCCTATCCGTATAGCTGCCTGGCGCGCCGACCGAGGGCATCCACCAGATTGTTGGTCACACGGTCAAACAGCCGCCCCGCGGCGGCGCCGACCAGGCGGCTGCTGGTCGTGAATTCCAGGTGCAGGGTCACCTTGCAGGCATTCTCGGCCAGACCGCGGAATTCCCACAACCCCTGGAACGAGTCGAAAGGCCCGTCCAGCAACTCCAGGGTAATAAATTCCGGAGCCTGCAGCCTGTTCCGGGTACTGAAGCTCTGGCTGATGCCGCCCCGGGACAACTGCAACCTCGCCTCCACCACGTCCTCCTCCCGGCGCAGGATCCGGGCGCCGACGCAGCCTTCCATGTACTGGGGGTAGGCCTCAATGTCGTTCACCAGGTCGAACAGCAGCCGGTCCTGGTAGGGTAGCAGGGCGTGGCGGTGGATTATCGTCATCGTACTCTCAAATCAACGGCGCACGGCTCAATAACTCAGCAGCGCACCCAGCATCACCAGCAGGATGGCAGGCGGGGCAATATACCTTAACAGGAAGTACCAAAGCGAAAAAAACAGGTTGGTCTCCCGGTACAGGTGCGCCCGCAGCAGCGGACGGCGCAGGCGCCAGCCGACCAGAATGGCCGTCCCCAGCGCCACCAGCGGCAGGAGCAGTCCTCCCGCCAGGCGGTCCAGCAGGCGAAACAGGTCGGTATCACCGTCGGTGCTGTGGGTAGTGAGCGTTAAGGCAGCGCCATACGCCAGCAGCCAGACCAGCCCACCGACTATGGCCGCCGCGGTCAGCCGGCGCAGGCCGAAGCGCTGCTTGACAGCCCCCACCACCGGCTCGAGGATGGCCACGCAGGAGCCCAGCGCCACCAGCGCCACCAGCAGGAAGAACAGGCTCCCGAAAATCTCCCCATCCATGCTGTTGCCAAAAGCATGGGGCATGCTGATAAACATCAGCCCCGGCCCCATGGCGGGGACCAGGTTATTGGCAAACACCAGGGGGAAAATCGCCAGGCCCATGGCCAGCGCGACCAGGGTGTCGAAGACCGCGACCGCGATGACCGAGCGCCCGATCGGCACCCGCACCGGCGCATAGCTGCCGAAACTGATTCCCGTGCCGACCCCGACTCCCAGGGTAAAAAAGGCCTGCCCGAGGGCCATCAGCAACGCCTCACTGTCGAAGTCGAGCCACTGCACGGAAAACAGGAATTTCCCGGCGGCGGTCAGGTCACCGTTGCCGATGCTGTACTGGACCAGCAGCATGAGGCCCGCCAGCAGGCCGGGCACCAGCAGCCAGGCCATCAGGCCAATACCCCGGCGAACCCCGGCGGCGACTATTACCACCACCAGCAGCAGGAACAGGGATTGCCACAGCAGCATGCGGCCGGGGTCATCCACCAGCTCGGCGAAAAACTGCGCCGCGTTGAGCACGCTGGCCGCGCTGAAACTGCCGTCATACATGGCCCGGGCGTACACCAGGGACCAGCCGGCGACGACCACGTACAGGGCCAGCAGCATCACGCCGGCCAGGCAGGCCAGCCAGGGCAACAGCTGCCACACCTGCAAGCGGCGAGAGCGCTCCGCCGCGTGGGCCACCGACTCCACCACGCTCCCCCGGCCCTGGTTGCCCAACACCAGTTCCGCGATCAGGATCGGCACGGCGAGCAACATGAGGAATACCACATAGGCGACCACAAACGGCGCCCCGCCATACTCGCCGCTGAGGTAGGAGAAGCGCCAGATACTGCCCATACCCACTGCGGCGGCGGCCAGGGACAGCACGAAGGTCATGCGTGACCGCCACTCCCCCAGTGGATTCAGGGTCACCCCTGTCATTGCCAAAATTGACCGTTTATCATGTAGTTAGAGTGCCCCACGGCCCCGGCAATGAAAAGGGCTAAATTCACGTTTCAGCGCGCGGTCTTGTCCGTATAATGCGCGCCATGAGCAAGAAGAAGCCCCGCAACAACGACAACGTGATCGCCCGCAACAAGCGCGCGACTTTTGACTTCCATTTACTGGAAAGCTTCGAGGCGGGCGTCGCCCTGGAGGGCTGGGAGGTCAAGAGCCTGCGCATGGGCAAGGCGCAGCTGACTGACTCCTACGTCCTGATGAAGGATGGGGACGCCTGGCTGCTGGGCGCCCAGATTACCCCGCTGGATACCGTCTCCACCCACTTCGTCAGCGACCCGACCCGCACCCGGCGCCTGCTGCTGCACCGCAAGGAGCTGGCCAGGATCCAGGCCGCCATCTCCCAGAAGGGCCTGACCTGCGTCTGCACCCAGCTGTACTGGAAAGGCCACCTGGTGAAGGCCCGCATCGCCCTGGCCGAGGGCAAGAAATCCCACGACAAGCGCGATACCGAAAAAGAACGGGACTGGAACCGGCAGAAACAGCGCATCATTCGCGACAACGTCAAGCAGTAGCCCCCCGTCGCTAGGGCAGCGGCCGCGGCTGGGGCACCTCCAGCTGGGCCGCCAGCGGCGCCAGGTCCTCCATGATGGTGGGGTACAGGGCCACACCGGCGGCCAACTGCTCGCTGCGCTGCTGCCAGGCGCGCTGACCCGGGAAACGCACCGGTGGCGCACCCTCGGCGACGGCACTGCCGGTTACCAGATTCTGCAGGGCGTGCAGTTGCTGCCTGAAGACGGGCAAAGGCCCGAAGGCAGCGGGGTCAATCAGCTGCAGGAACACCGAATTGGCCTCCCCGTCCCCCGCGGCGTCCGGGTCCGCCCGC
>JBFHFJ010000204.1:0-6303 GCA_041583655.1 Haliea sp.
ATAGCCCTCGACTTCCGTCGCATAGGGGTGATCAAAATGAATACGGTGAGCGTTCCACAGGGCTGCGTTGTAGAGAAACAGCTGTACATTGTCCGGCTTTAGGGTACGTGCCGGCAGCTCGTCGCCCACCCGCACATTCGCCGCCGACAGTTTATCGGTCAGTGCCACAGTTTTTACCTCAGAATTCTCGTGGTTTGCTCGCGGATCACCTGCTCACCCGCGTCATTGACAATCTGCATGTCCACTTCATAGAAAATCAGCGGCCCGGAGCGACCGTGCTTTTCATAGATATTGGTCAGGGTCCGCGTGGCGGTGAGCCAGTCTCCGGGATATACCGGCTTCAGGTAATCGATCTTGAGACCACCCGCCATGGCCCGCTCCAGGGGAAATTTTGGCAGCAGGGTGTCGATGGACACGCCATCGGGAGTCAGCTCCTCCAGCTCCACCACGTCCCAGAACAGGGCAACGTGAAACATCGGGGGGGCCTGGTCGCCGTCGAGGTACTTGCGCTGGCGATTGCCGGTGGCAATCGCATACTTGCGGATATCCCGCCGTGTCACCAGCTCGCGATGGGGCGCACTCTGGCGCCCGATGTTGGCGAGCAGCTCGTCGCTGAGCAGCGTGGTCATACTTTTCTGTCTCCCTTGTTCCAGTAGGGGTCGCGCAGTTCACGCTTGAGGATCTTGCCAGTCGGCGCCTTCGGCAGGCTGTCGACGAAATCCACCGAGCGCGGCTTCTGGTAGGACGCGAGGTGCTGGCTCGCGGTGGCGATGATCTCGGCCTCGGTGGCGCTCATCCCCGGCTTCAGCACCACAACCGCCTTCACCGACTCGCCCCACTCTGCATCCGGGATGCCGAACACAGCGGACTCAAGCACCGCCGGGTGCTGATGGATGGCTGCCTCGACCTGGGTGCTGTAGATGTTTTCACCGCCGGAAATGATCATGTCCTTGGCGCGGTCGACGATGAAGACATAGCCGTCTTCGTCCCACACGGCGACATCCCCGGTATGCATCCAGCCGTCGCGCAAGGTCTGCGCGGTCAGGTCCGGGCGCTGCCAGTAACCGACCATGTTGGCCTCGGACTGCACCAGGATCTCGCCCGGCGTGTTGCCATCGCGGGGCACGGTGTTGCCGTTGGCGTCCACCAGCTTGATGGTGGTCATGAACCCTTCGCGGCCACAGGAGCTCAACCGCTCCGGGTGAATACCGGCAATGGCATTGGCATGGTCCTCCTGGGACAGGAAGCTCATGGTCATGCCCTCGGTCTGGCCGTAACCCTGGATCAGGGTGCAGGGAAATGCCTCCAGCGCGGCCTTGACCACGCTGTGGGGCATGGGACCGCCACCGTACTGGATATTGCGCAGGCTGCTGAGGTCGTAGTCGGCGAAGTTGTCCACCGCCATCATCCAGTTCAGCATGGTGGTGATACCGAGGAAGGCCGAAACGCGCTCGCGCTGGATCACCTCCAGGGCCAGTTTGGCATCGAAGTTGATCAGCACCAGCGGGCAGCCGTGGGCCATGTAGTTCATCGCCAGCCCTACCGGTATATGGAACATCTGCCCGGTCAGCATGTAGACGTCGGAGGGAACGATGCGCTCGGCAACGGTCTGGTTGATCATGCCCGCGAAGAGCGAGCGGTGGGTGTGCAGGGCACCCTTGGACTCGCCGGTGGTGCCCCCGGTGTAGAGAATCAGCACCGGGTCATCGCCTCCGACCGAGGCAGACTGCGGGGGCTCCTCGGGGCTGGCGGCGGCCAGCAGCGCGTTGTAGCTGCCGTCGCTGCCGGAACCAAAGCCCAGGCAATGGGGTATGCCCGCCTCGGCCGCCAGGCTTGCGGCAAGTTCGGCATACTCAGCGGAGTAGACAAGTACCTGAGGCTCGCCCCCGGCTGCGATCTTGAGCAGCTCGGGACCACCTAGGCGCCAGTTCAATGGCTGCACGATCAGGCCGATACGCGCGCAGGCGTAGTAGACCTCCATGTACTCAATGCAGTTCTTCGCCAGCACGGCCACGCGCTCGCCCTTGCCGAGCCGCAAGCCGGTGGCCAGCGCATTGCCCAGGCGGCGCACGCGCTCATCCAGTTCGCCGTAGGTCATGCGCCTCTCGTTCGGCACATCGATCAGCGCCTCCCGGGCGGGCGCCAGGCGTGCGGTCTTGGCCGGAATCTTTCCAATATTCACAAGGCGTCCCCGTCAATAGCTCTTGTCGAGTTCAAGGTGGCGCTGCAGCAGCTGCCAGCCGCCATCGCGCCTGACCACGCGGTCGTGATAGACACCGGCGGTCAACAATGAGCTGACGCCGTTCTCGGTGGCAAACAGAGTCAGGTTGGAAACCACGGCCACCCCCTCCTCCGCGCCCGCAGCTTGCGGAAAAAAGATATTGGATACCACATGGCGCCGCTTGTCGGTCTGCTCGGCCATGGCGCCGGTCATCAGCTGCATGATGCCCTCGCGGGTCTCAAAGGGGCCGATAAGGTCGCCCCCCGCAATGCGCATGCTGAAGGACGCGTCTGCGGCAAAGCAGGCCGCGAGCATCTCCACCTCGCGCTCGTCGAGGGCGTAGGCCGCGCGTGCCAGCAGTTCATGGATTCTGAGTTTTTCATTGCCGTCGAGTTCAGCGGTCATACACCGTCTCCCATTCCAGGCGCGTCACGGGCGCCACGCCGAGCCAGCAAGCACCCGGCGATCATCCAGACCGCACCGTTGATAAAGGTCACCGCGACGCCACCTGCAACGCACGCCAGCACAGCAATGCCCTGTGGCCGCAGCTTTCCCGGAATCAGTTGAGTCGTGGTCATCTGCGTCGCGCCACACTGTACAAGGTCCCGGCAGGCGCCGGGACAGCATCACTGCTATCGGGGGGCACAACCCCGGCGCCACGAACGGTAGTCGCGCGGACGCCCGCCGCGCCCATGCAGCCACCCGCGTCCGTGATCAAGAAGTTCACACCCGCTGCCTTCATTATTGTTAGTCCACACCACGTGCCCAAGAGCATAGTTTTATTTTGAACTATATTCAAGAAAAAATTTGGCGCACCAACCTGGACAAAATCCGTAGCCCCTTGTTGCCTGAGCTGCTAAAGTTTCGGGCCATGGAAAACTCTCCCAATACAGCGCGCCGGAATACGCCCAACCCTGTGCAGGGGGGTGCCCCCGTGCGACGCGACAGCCGCGGTGAAAAGCGCCGTCGACGTATCTACAAATCCCTCCACGACTGCATCATCACCAAGGGCTATGTGAAAACGACCCTCGCCGATATCGCCGAGGGCTCGGGCATGACCGCCAGCCACCTGCTGTACTACTTCAACGGCAAGGAAGCGATCCTGGAACGGTACTTCGCCAACGTGGCCGTGCGGTTCCTGGAGAAGATCGAATCCTTTTCGCAACACCCCCCACAGCAACAGGTCCAGTTGCTGGCGGACTTCTGGTTCCGCGGCGAAACCAGTACCCGTCGCGAGATCGGCTTCATGCTCGAGTGCTTCGGGGCCGCGGTAAACGACGACGTCCTCCGCGTGACCAAAGCGGATTTCGACAGCCGCTGCAAGGCACACCTGATCGATATTTTCCGCGCTGCACCTGCGCTGGTGCTGGAAGACGCGAGCGACTCGGCCGAAATCGCCTACTCAATGATGATCGGCCTGCGCTCCGCCGTTTACTTCGACGAGGATATCAGTCTCGACCGGGCGCACCGCCTGTTCACGAATGCCGTGAACAGGATGTGTGGATTCGAGGCCAGCAGCGCCTAGCGCAGGCGCGGCAACACCTTCTCAGCGATGTACTGCAGACGCCGGTTCCCGGACTCCAGGGGCTCGCCGGGGAATTGCGCCCAGAAGTGAATGTCGCTGATCAGCGGGTAGTCCCGCACCAGCTTGCTCAGCTCGGCCACCGCCATGTCCGCGTCCCAGAGCTCATAGAGCCCATTCTCGATGGCGGAGAACACATCGTCGTGCAGGGTGGCTTTCTCGGGCGGGCCGAAGGCTCCCCATTTGATGTACTCATTGGTCTGGTACAGGATGTGCTCGCCGATCCGGCGCGCTTCGGCTTCCGGGTCCTCGGCGATGATCGCCCAGCAGCCCAGCACCACGTTGCCCTGCTCCAGGGTTTTCCCCTGGCTCAGCAGCGCCTCACAGTAGTTGTCGATGCCCAGGCCGCCCGTGCTGAGAAAGCCGTCGGCCACGCGTGCCGCACGTTCAATCGCCGGCGGCGCCATGCCTCCCAGCAGGATTTTCGGCGCGTGGACCGGTGTCGGCGTCACGCTGAGATCCCCCACCGTGAAGCGTTTACCGCTGAAGTTCACGGGCTTGCCGGACCAGCTGCGGCGGATAACCTCAATGCCCTCCTCCACCAGGCTCGGCCGGTGCGACAACTGGCGCCCGAACTGGTCGAACTCCAGCTGCCGGTAACCAATGCCGACACCGAGATCAAAACGGCCGCCGCTGAGCAGCGACACTGTTGCGCAATCCTCGGCCATGCGCACGGGGTCGTGCAGCGGCAGCAGCATGAGATTGGTGCCGATATGCATGTTGCGGGTGCGAGCGGCAATTGCCGCGGCGATCACCAGCGGCGACGGGGTGTAACCGTCATCGCAGAAATGGTGTTCGGTCAGCCAGGTCGAGTTGAAACCGAGCGCTTCGGCGGCGGCAATCTGGTCGAGCCGGCTGGCATAGAACTGCTCGAAGTCCTCGCGCCAGGGCGCAGGGTTGCGGAAGTCGTACCACAGTCCGTAATTGACAGATGATGTCATGGTTAAATTCTCCGGGGATCAGGCGATATCGGCAAGAAAGGCGAGCAGGTCGCTGTTGTAGCGCTGCGCCTCCTCGATGAAGGGCGCGTGTCCGACGCCCTCGTACTCCACGACCCGGGAGTTGGCGTTGTTGCCGCCAACCCAGCGGCAAATATCCGGGGCGACAAAGACGTCCTCGGTGCCGACGAAGGAAAGAATCGGCACGCCCAGGGCCGCCAGCTGCTGCCGCTGGTCGAGCTGCGCCAGTTGGCCCAGCGTCACATGCGCCATGGGTGACGAGTCACAGAATACCCGCCACATCCAGTTGACCAGGGGTTCGCCGACCTCCTTCGCGCAAACAGCCTGCGACAGGCCCGCCAGAAATCCGATGCGGTCGGCCTGCAGGGCCGCTACCGTCCCCGCCATGTCCTCGTCCGTGCCCCCCGCCTCGAAACCCGGCTTGCGGGTGTAGATCGGCGTCGCGCCACCGGTCAGGACCAACCCGGCGCAGCGCTTGCCCAGCCGGTCGGCAGCTTCCACCGCCACCGCACCGCCCAGGGACCAGCCATTGAGCACCACCGACTCAAGGCCCAGCTCTGTCACCAGCGCCACCACATCGCCCGCGATCGCGAGAATACCCATGTCGGCGAAGTCCTTGTCGGAACGCCCGCAGCCCCGGTGGTCGATCATGACCACCCGGTGCCCGGCGCCCAGCAGGGCCGGAAGGGTGTTGTCCCAGGCCCGGCAACTGAATCCCCAACCGTGGATCAGCAGGATCGCGCTGCTGCCGCTGCCGTAATCCTCGTAGTAGACGCTCTTGCCACAATCGGTTGTGAGGTAAGCCATAGTCCTATTCCTTCTTGCTGAGAAGACGTGTTATATTGGATTCGTAGTCATTGAAGATCGCCGGCAGATCCAGCGCCTCGGCGTTTACCAGCCACTGGTAGATGATGCCGAAGATAAACGCATTGAACTGTACGGAAAACTGTTCCGGATTGATCACCGGGTCAATCTCGCCGGCCTCGATACCCTTGCGGACCCAGCGCGCGGCGTCCTCGCGATAGACCCGGTGATGGTCCGCGAGCTTGCTGCGAATCCTGGAATCGTGCCCCAGGGACTCGTACCAGAGGATATACATGGCGCGCATGTAGTTCGCTTCCGCGGTGAGGAAGTCGCGCAGCGCATCCAGCGCCGCCAGCACCGCCTCGATCCCGGTCTTGCCGCCGACGTAGCTGGTCAGGTGCTCCTTCCAGCGGCCGTCAAAGCGCACAAAAAGCTTGTTCAGGAAGCCCTCTTTCGAGCCGAAGCGGGAGTGTGCGAGCCCGCGGCTGTAACCCGCAAGCTCGCCGATCTCCTTGAGTGTCGTGCGTTCGGTACCGCGCTCGATAATCAACTCGATGGCGGCCTCGAACATGCGTTTGTCCGACAGCGCCGTCCGCTCCGCCTGGGTCCTGCGCCGGGTCGACGCCTCCGGCCCCTTTGCCTGTAGTTTCATCAACGGTTCTCCCCGATGGCAACCTTCAGGGCAAAGGTTGCACTTATTTTATTGTTTCGATATCGAACGCTCCGGCGGCGTGCTG
>JBFHFJ010000205.1:0-6284 GCA_041583655.1 Haliea sp.
CCGCGGCTTCCACCACCCGTTCCTGCAGCTGCAGCAGACCGCTGCCGGGCAGGGCTGTGGCCCGTTGAAAGGTCACCTTGCCATGCTCCGCCCGCAGTTCGCTGAGCAGCGCCTGGTGCAGCTGGATTTCCAGGTGGAACAGGGGGCCGTCGGCGGCGTAGAGGCTGGCCAGGGCAACACTGCGGTTGACCAGCCCCACGGCGTCGAAGGGGCACTGCTGGATAATCCCCAGGAGCAGGGCCAGCTGCTCCTTGCGCATGCTGCCGGGCGCCGCCAGCACCAGTTCCGCGGGACTGCCGGCCTCCCTGTGCAGGGCCTGCAGGTGGGCGTGGACCAGGTCGGCGCTGTGACGCGCCGGACCCAGGGCCGGTTGCAGGGGGTCCGTGCTCAGCTGCCACCAATGGCGGGTGGAAACCTCCCGCGGGCGCAGGCGAGCCGCGGCTCGGGCCCTGTTGCCAAAGCGGTACTGGCCGTCTTCAAGCAGGGCGTAGCCGGGGCTTTGCAGGCGCTTGTCCCCGTGCCACAGCTGCAGGTTGCTGTCGTTGATGTCCAGGCAGGCAATGGTCATGTCAGTGCGCCACCAGGTGCCGGAGCAGGCGCTTGTCGGCATAGCGCTGGCAATCCAGCACCAGTTTTTCCTGGGACTGTTGCAGCTGGTGCAGGCAGAACATGATGATGATGCTCAGGACCAGGGCCACGAAGGTGCTGTTGAAAGCGACGCCAAGGCTGACGGTAACCCCGGAGATATCGCCCTCCACGGCCTTGTAGGCCTGGGCCAGGGCGTCGCCGATCCCGCGCACGGTGCCGATAAAACCGATGGACGGTATCGCCCAGGCGATATAGCGCACCATCGACAATTCCGAGTCCAGCCGGTCCGATTCCACTTCGCATTGTTCCTTGATGGTGTCGGATACCGCCTGGATGCTGCCCGTGGTGGCGAACCGCTGCAGGGCCGTCAGCAGGGTGCGCGGCAGCAGGTAGTCCTGCTCCTGCGCCGGCAGGGCTTCCAGCGACCGGCTGTACTCGCGGGCATCCTCCGGCAACAGGGTGGTTCCCTCGGGAATGTCCAGCAGCCTCCGTTCCAGCAGCGCCTGCTCACGCAGTGCACCGCGGCCCTTGTAGGCCATGATGGCCAGTGCCCAGAGCAGCAAAATGAAACAGGCCTCCTGCTCGAAATCGCGGATGACAACCGCGATGGTGCGCTTGGGCACGAAGTCCTCCCCTGCCGCCTGTAGCGCCATCTGCTCCCGCAACTGGGTGTCCGCGCTGGGCCGGATCACGCCGACGTACAGCGCATGCACAACGATGATCGCAATCAGCAGGGCAAACAGCTGGTAGGTGAACTCCGGGGATAGTTTTGCTTTCATCATGGGATCCTAGATATCCACGGGAAAAGAGACCGGGAGATCCTCGGAAATCTGCTCCGAGGCCTCGTATTCAAAAGGTGAGCCGGCGGGGCGCGCGGGCGCAGCGGCCTCCGGTTCGGGTTCGGGCTCCTCCGGCTCGGCGTCCTGGGCGGCCAGGGGCAGGGCCAGCAACAGGGCGGCGAGCAGGGCCATTGGCAACCGGCGGTGGGGGCTCAACATGGGCACTTACTCCGCATAGCGTGCGATCCGGAATCCTACGTCATCGCGTCCTGCTTGCCCATAATCGCGATAGGACAGGCGCAGCTCGGAGAGCCGGCCCAGGGCCCAGCTGGCTCCGCGGATCACGTAGTTGTCGCCACTCTGAGGGCCCAGGGGGTCGGTTTCCGCGGCGGCATTGGCCGGGGGAATCTGGTAGACATCGTGCACCCACTCGGCGACATTCCCGCCCATGTCGAACAGGCCGTTGTGATTGGGCGGGAAGCTGCCTACCGTGGCGCTCACCACCTGGCCGTCGTTGTAGCCGCTGATGGTGCGCCCGGTGACGTAGGCGGAGCTGCTGTCGGCATAGTTTTCCACCGCGGTGGTGGGGGGGAAGGTGTCCCCCCAGGGGTAGGTCAGCTGGCGCTCGCCATCGACCCGGGCCGCCCAGGACCACTCCGCCTCGGTGGGCAGCCGGTAGCCGGTGGACTCTGGTTTGAACCCTGTGACGATACCCTGCGTCTCGGTGTAGAAGGGATCCAGGCCCTCGCGCCTGCTCAGCCAGTTGCAGAACTGGGCGGCCTGTTGCCAGCTGACCTGGGCCACCGGCTGGTGCTCGCGGTTCAGGCTGTTGCCCTGGATCTGGCCGGAGTTGTGGCTGGCCAGGAACTGGCGGAACTGGGCATTGCTGACCTCGGTGGTCTGCAGGTAGAACATGCGGCGCAGGTTAACCGGCCGCAGGACTTCGTTGGCGCGGCGGCCCGGCTCGCGCCGGGAGGCGCCCATGGTGAACTCGGCGGGGCCGGACTCGCCGGGTATGAACAGGCGCAGGGTCTGCCCGAGCGCAGTGGTCACTTCGGGTTGCAGGCGGCTGAGCTTGGCTTCCTGCTCGGTTTGCAGGGCGACTTCGATGCGCTGCTCCAGGCCGGGTCGTGGGGTGAGGCGCTGGCTGCTGCTGCGGTGTCCAGCAAGGCTGACCTCCACCCGGTGCTCCACCGCCGGCAGGGACAGGGACTGGCTGCCACGCCCCACCAGGCGACCGTTGACGCGCACCTCGGCTTCCGGCGGGCTGACCCGCAGGTCAATGCTGCCGAGTTCGGCGGCGAGGGTAACGCTTTTACTCTCCCTGGCGCCGGCCTGCAGCTGCACCGTCGCACTGTGGCGCCGGTAGCCGGGCCGGGTCAGCATCAGGCGCTGGGCGCGGCCGGGCTCCAGGCTTAGGCTAAGGGGCGTCCTGCCCTGAAACTCGCCGTCGAGGGTGACATTGGCGCCGCTGGGAGAACTGGTCAGCTCCAGGATCCCCGCTGCGGGCAGCAATTGCACGGTGTCCTGTACAACATCCTCCCCGGCGACGACAGTCAGTTGCCCCTGCCAGTTGGCGAATCCGGGCAGCCGCAACAGCAACTGCCGCTCGCCCTGGAGCAACTCCAGGGTCGCGGGCGTGATGCCTGCGGGTTCGCCGTCGACCACGATTTCGGCGCCGGCGGGCTCACTGTCGATACCGATGGCGGCCCACGCGGGCGAGAGCACCTTCTCGAGGGTTTCCGCCCTGTCCCTGCCTGCCACCGCCAGTGATGTGGCCAGTGGCAGGTAGCGCGGGTGGTGCAGCTCGAGCTGGTACTCGCCGGCCGCCAGCTCCAGCGCTTCCAGGGGGGTGGTGCCAATGTGCTTGCCGTCGAGGCTGACCGCGGCCCCGGGCGGCTGTGAATGGATGCTGACCTGTCCGGGTCGCGGTTGCAGGCTGAAGCTGAAGCGCTGACTGTCCGCGTCAGTCACCGTCAGCGTAGTGGCGAGGCGCTCGTAGCCGGGTGCGGTAATAACCAGGTCGTACTCCCCCGGGCGCAGCAGGAAGCGACCGCCGAAGGGCAGGTGCCACCCGCTGAGGCTGACGTCGGCGGGGGCCGTGGACTCGACGCTGATTTCCACCGAACGCGCGCTGAACAGGAACAGCATGGCCAGCGCAAACAGCAGCACGGCACCCGGGACCAGCCAGCGGCGCCAATTGGGCCCCGCTCCCGGAGGTGGGGCGGCATTGCTGTCCAGAGGCTGGAATGCGCTGGGTGCGATGGCCTCGCTGCGGGTTCCTGGCGCTGTCATTCAGATGGGTTCCGTGCAGGCGATGAATACCGGTGGCGGCGGTTCGTCGTGGCGGACGGTGAAGGTCTGTCGTACATCCCGGTAGCCCTCGCGGCTACCAACCGCAGTATAGGTGCCAGGGCGCAGCTCCAGGCTGCGCTCGGCAAACTGGCCGAGGCGGGCAACGCGCTGTACCAGGACATCGGTTTGCTGGTCGGAGCGCACAGTTACCGCCACGAGCGTGGTGGCCTGTTGCAATTTCTGCTCCAGTTCGGTCAGCTGCCCGGTCAGTACAGGGCCCCGCGGAGCCAGCGTCCGCGCCTGCTGCAGAACCCGCTCCAGGCTCGCCGCCACTGCCGGGTCAGACAGTCGCTCCGGGGCCGCCAGTGCTTCCCGCAGCTGGCGGTCCAGGCGCGCCCTGGGCTCCGCCCGGGCCAGCCCCTCCTGGGCAAAGACAATGGTGGAATCCAGTTTCAGTGCTTCCCGATAGCGCGCTATCGCCTCCTCCCAGGATTCGCTGTCTTCCAGGCCGCGCCCCTCCCGCTGGAGGCTGGACAGTCGGGCGGCGGTTTCTGCGCTCTTCAGTTCGGCCAGGGCACTGCCAACTTCGGCGCTGTTCGCCTGTAGTTTGCCCGCGCGCTGGAAGGCGCTGCGGGCGTCGGTAAAGCGGCCCTTGTCGAGCGCCTCGTAGCCCTCGCTCATCGCGCGGTGGAAGCGTTGCTGGCGGTGGGCCTCGGTAACGCGAGCCAGTTGTTCCCTCGCCCGCTCGCTGTCCGGATCGAGCTCCGTTGCTTCCCTGAGTTGCCGCTCCGCGCCGACCAGGTCGCCGGCTGCTTCCGCTTCGGCTGCGGCGGCCAGCAGTGCCTGCAGGGCCTCCATGGATTCTGCCCGGGCCATCAGTGCCGCCAGTTCGGGGCTGTCCGGTTCCAGCAGTGTCAACTGCTCCAGGGCTGCATCAAGGGTCGTCCGGTCCCCGGACTCCAGCGCCTCACGTGCGCGCTGCAAGGCTTCTTCGAGGATGCCCGGTATGGCGGCTTCCAGCGCCTGCAGCTGGCCCAGGCTGTCCTCGTATTGCTCCCGGGCGGGGATGAATTCGCGCGCCTGGTAGTGGGCGTCGCCGCGGCCGGCCGCCGCGGTTGCGCTGGCGAGGGCTTCCTCTGCCCAGCTGGCGGCGCCGCGCTCCTCCAGGGCGAATTGCAGCGGCAGCAGCTGGGCCAGGACATCCTGGGCTTCCTTGCGCAATCGGGCCTGCTGGGCGTCGGACCAGGGACTGGCGGCAGGTCCCGCCGGCTGCCCCTGCTGGGACTGGGCCGGCGCGGTTGCGACAGCAGCGCTGTCGCCAGCGGGCGCTGCCTCCTGTTCCTTGGTCGGGTCCTGCAGTTGGGCAGGCAGCCAGAAAATCACCACCAGCGCCAGTGCCAGTAACACCAGCAGGGCGGGCATGATCCAGCGTTGCCCGCCGGTGGCTGGCGCGGGGTTCCCGGAAGCGGAATCACGCTGGGGCTCCGCAACGTCGAAGGGAGTTGGTTTGACGGGCTCGTTGGTACTGGACATGCAGTCTTGGGGCCTTGCTGCTGGGGGCAGGATTCAGGGAGTGTCAGTGGCGTCAGGAAGCTCCAGCATACCAACTTCCGCCCGATAGATATCGGCCAGCAGCTCTCGCCATTGCTCGTACTGCTCCTCGACATTGCCGCTGAGCATGACAGTGCGGTCCTCCAGTTCAATGACCTGGGGGGTGATCTCGGCTTCCAGGGACATGCCAAGCTCCTCCAGCGCGGCCACGTGGATCTGGGCTTCAGCGCGCTTGTCCAGGCCGCTCTTGAGCATGTAGCCGCCGCCGATGATGGCCACGTTCCCGGCGGCCCTGCTGGCGCCTTCGCTGCTGCCCGCGGCGTAGATGCCGGCCAGGATGGCTGCGCCGCCCGCCAGCAGGCGCCGCCGGCTCTCCGCGCGGAGTTCCTGCAGGGCGATGGCCTCCTCAAAGCTCATTTTGCGCCACTCCTGGTAGGGGCCCTGCATTTCGCCACTGAAATGGCCGTAGTGGTCCTGCAGGGTGTCGACAAACAACTGGTCGCGTTCGCGGATACTGCGGATGCGCTCAAGCATCGGGTCTTCGGTCGCGGGCAGGCGCTTGACCACCAGGTTGCCCTTGCGGTTCTCTTGCAGGTAGCCGTCAAAGGCATCCGGGGAAAAGCTGCGGGCGAACAACAGCTCGGTAACCAGCCTGATGTCCTTCCGTTCCGCGACTTTCAGTCGCTGCTGCTGCCGCAGCAGATCGTTGGCGATCATGTGGTAGATAGCCTGGAAGGGATCGTAGCTGCTGCGCGTGGTGGTGTCATAGGCGTAGCGGCTGGCGTGCGCGGAGTAGTCTTTATCCAGCCACTGCTGGCCCCGTGCGTCCCTGGCCTTGATGTGCAACGCCAGCTCCTCGCCATCGGACTTGATGATGGTTCCCTGTACCAACAGGTCGACTATCTGGCGATCACTGGGAATGACCCGCACTGCACCCCAGCCGCCGCTGTTTTGCATGGCCTCGGCCAGCAGGCGGGGCATGTAGCGTGCCTCGGCCTTGCGCACCTCGGGGTAGATCTGCTGATCCTCGTCATAGTCGTCCAGGCCTGGATCGAACACAACGACGCCGAC
>JBFHFJ010000206.1:0-6247 GCA_041583655.1 Haliea sp.
CCGCTGCTCAGCAGTTGCTCGACCCTCGGTCCGACCTGGGGAGCGGAGGTGTCGGAAATATCAATGCCGTCGACCAGGATCCGGGTCCGGTAGGCTTCCTCGCCGCGAATACGCAGTGAGGACACCTTGCCGGGCCCGCCGTTGTTGCTCACGGCGACGGCGGGCTGGCTGCGCAGGATGTCCTGCAGGGTGTTGAAGCCCCGGGCGCGGATCTCCGCTGCGTCGATTACCGAAATCGAGGTGCCGACCTCACGCAGTGGCATGGCGATCCGGGAAGAGCTGATCACGATTTCTTCCAGCTTCTGTGTGGTTTGGTCAGCGCCGCAGACGGGCAGGGTGGTCAGCAGCGCTATTGCGCTGGCGAGTGCTTGTGGTTTCATGTCGTACCTCAATGCCAGGAAAGTGTGGCGATTGAGGGAGGGGATCCAGGGAACACAATGCGGAGTGGCATCAGGCAACCTTCAATGAAGCCCTCCGCTCCATCGTTGCTTGTTCCAGGCAGGTATCGGGCTCACAGCTGTTGCTGTCTACCGTTGCGGGGGCAGCGGTGGCATCGGCTCGCGGGCCTCACCACACTTCCCATTTAACCCGCCCAGCCGTGTCGAGTGACACCGGCGGCAGGCACCTGGTACGCGGCGCACTGTAGTGACTTGGGCGGTTACTGTCAATTGTCCAGATTTTGTCGGCCCCCGGCACGCCTTACGCGGACGCCTGTTTACCGTAGAATAGGCCGCTGGCAACGGCTACGGGAAACGTAATGACAGTTACCGCAACACAGTGGGCGCAGGTCGCGAGGCTGCTGGGTCGAGAGCCCCGGGGCCTGGAGGCGATCCCGGTGCTGAATGGCGCCGGTGAGCCCTGCGTGATCCGGGTTGCCTCCATGGTGGAGGGCAAGCCCTTTCCAACCCTGTTCTGGCTGGTGGATGCGGCCCTGAACTACCGCATCGACCAGGAGGAGGCAAAGGGACTGATCAAGGACTTCCAGGCCAGGGTCGATACCGAACCCGGGCTGCAGGCGTCCATGCACGCGGACCATGAGGCCCACATCCGGCTGCGCGACAGCTTCCTGGCGGAGGAAGTCCGCAGCGCCCTGCAGGCGGCGGGTTTTGCGGACGTGTTGCAAGAGCGTGGTATCGGCGGAATCGCCGACTTCACCCGCATACGCTGCCTGCACACCTGGTATGCGGCGCACCTGGTCGTGCCCAACACCATCGGCGGCCTGCTGGACCGGCATTGGGCGGTGGCGACCGCCGCCGCCCGGGAAAGGACGCAGCAGCGCTGATGCAGATACCCGAACAGGCGATCCTGGGCAGCGCGCTGGCGTGGCTGTCGGAAACTTCCGCCCCACAGGTCTGGTTGTGCACCATCGCCGCGGCCCTGGGTTCCTCGCCGCGTCCCCCCGGTGCCCTGCTGGCCTTTAACAGCCGCGGCGAGCAGTCAGGCTCTCTGTCCGGTGGTTGTATCGAGGAAGACCTGCTTGAGCGCCTGCAGTCCGGAGCCATGCCGGTAGCCCGGGCCGCGCTGATCGAGTACGGGGTCAGCGCGGAAGAAAACGAACGCCTGGGCCTCCCCTGTGGCGGTCGGCTGCAGGTCCTGGTGCAGCGCCTGAGCGCGGACCGGGATGCTGCCTGGCTGGGCCAGGCGCTGGCGGCCATTGCCGCCCGGCGCTGCCTGCGCCGTGTTGTTGCCCTGGACAGTGGCGAGACACAGACCCGTGCCGAAGAGCAACACGCTGCGCTGTATTTCGACAGCACCCGGCTTGAACAGACCTTTGGCCCGCAGATGCGCCTGTTGCTGGTCGGCGCGGGCCAGTTGGGCCAGTCCCTGGCAGAGTTGGCCCTGGCCATGGACTACGAAGTGCTGGTGGTGGATCCGCGGCAGCGCATGCGCGAACAGTGGCGGGGGCCGGACGTGCCCCTGCTGGCGGGCATGCCTGACGACGCCGTGCGCGAGCACGCCAGCGACCGCCACAGCATCGTAATCACACTCACCCACGACCCGCGCATCGATGATATGGCGCTGATGGAGGCTCTGGCGACCGATGCCTGGTATGTGGGCGCTCTGGGTTCGCGCCGGACCACGGAGAAGCGGCTCGAGCGTTTGCGTCAGCTGGAGCTGGGGGAAGATCGTCTGGCGGCCCTGCACGCCCCGGTCGGGCTGGATATCGGCAGCAAAACGCCACTGGAAATTGCCGTGTCCATCATGGCCGAGCTGGTACAGTTGCGGCGCCGGCAGCCATGACCGTCGGGGTACTGCTCCTGGCGGCGGGCCGCAGTGAGCGTTTCGGCAGCGACAAGCGCCTGGCTCTGATGGCGGACGGCCGCTCGCTGCTGTTCGCGGCGGTTTCCTCCATCCAGCGCAGCGGCCTGCCGCTGCGCGTCTGCCTGCGCCCGGGTGAGGACCGGCTCCGGGAAAGTCTGCTGCGCGCCGGTGCAGGGGTGCTGGCATGCGCGCGCGCCGCGCACGGCATGGGCGCAACCCTGGCGGACGCTGTGAGCCAGTCACAGGATTGGGATGGATTGCTGGTGGCGCTGGCGGACATGCCCGCCATCCTGCCCGGAACCTTCCGCCAGGTGGCAGAGGCGGTGACCGCGGACGTTATTGTCACGCCAACCTATGCCGGGACCTCCGGACACCCGGTTGGCTTCGGGCGCGACTTCTTTGCCGATCTCGCCCGCCTGGACGGTGATCGCGGCGCCCGCGAGCTGGTCTGCCGGGCGGCCGGCAGTCGCCTGTGCCTGTCGGTAGCGGACCCCGGCATTCTATGCGATGTGGACTCACCGGCGGCGCTGCGGTCACTGACTGAACTGCGGACCTGACTGCGCTGCACTCAGGGCGCCGCGAGTGTTATATTGGCAGGCTACTTTGAACCTGTCCGAGAGCCTCATGACAACCAATACTGACGATCTGCGCATACAGCGTATCAACGAGCTGGTCGCGCCCGAGCAACTTATTCGCGATATCGCGGTGAGTGACAACGCAGCGGCCACGGTGGCGGCCGCCCGCCACGCTATCCACCGCATTCTGGCCGGCGAGGACGACCGCCTGCTGGCGGTGGTCGGCCCCTGTTCCATTCACGATCCGGCAGCGGCGCGGGACTATGGACGCCGGCTGAAGGCCCTCACCGATACCCTCAGCGACGATCTGCTGGTGGTCATGCGCGTCTATTTCGAAAAGCCCCGCACCACGGTTGGCTGGAAGGGGCTGATCAACGACCCGGATCTCAACAATACCTTCCAGATCAACAAGGGCCTGCACCTGGCCCGGCAACTGCTGTCGGATCTGGCCGACATGGGCCTGCCCGCCGGGACCGAGTACCTGGACCTGATCAGCCCGCAATACGTGGCTGACCTGGTCGCCTGGGGCGCCATCGGCGCGCGCACCACGGAGAGCCAGACTCACCGGGAGCTGGCTTCGGGCCTGTCCTGCCCGGTTGGTTTCAAGAATGCCACCGACGGCGATATCCAGGTTGCCATCGACGCGATCAAGTCCGCGTCCCAGCCCCACCATTTCCTGTCGGTGACCAAGCACGGGCATTCGGCAATTTTCCAGACTGCCGGCAACGAGGACTGCCACATCATTCTGCGCGGGGGCAAACACCCCAACTACGACATGTTCTCCGTGGACGATGCCGGCGCCATGCTGGCCAAGGCGGGCCTCCCGTCCAGGATCATGATTGACGCCAGCCATGCCAACAGCCGGAAAATACCTGCCCGGCAGCGTGATGTCATTCGCGATATCGGCAACCAGGTCGCCCGGGGCAGCCGCAGCGTGTTTGGCATCATGATTGAAAGCAACCTCGTGGAGGGGCGCCAGGATGTGGTGGCGGGCCAGTCCCTGACCTACGGCCAGAGCATTACCGATCCCTGCATTAACTGGGACGATACGGAAACCCTGCTCGGCGAACTGGCGGCGGCGGTCCGCGCGCGGCGCCAGACGGCCTGAGGCGATGACGCGCTCGCTGTGGCTGTTGCTGCTGGGCTTCCTGCTCGCAGGTTGCGGTGCTGACAGCAGGGATGATTCTGCGGCGGGTCTGCCGGACATTGCGACTCACACCCGCGGCATGCAGCACATGCCGGGGTTCCATGACCTCTACTGGGATGGCGAGCGGGGCCGGCTTTACCTGGAGGTGGCCGAGCCCGAACAGCCGTTCATCTACGTCAGCAGCCTGTCCCGGGGAGTGGGTTCCAACGACCTGGGCCTGGATCGCGGCCAGCTGGGGGCGACCCGCCTGGCACGTTTTAGCCGCGTCGGCGACAAGGTCCTGCTCATGGCGGACAATCCCGCCTTTACCGCCAGCACCGCCAATGACGACGAGCGCCTCGCAGTAGAGGAAGCCTTTGGCCGGTCTGCCATCGCCGGCTTCACCTTGGTTGCGGTCACCGGCCAGCGCCTGCTGGTCGATGGCACGGCGTATTTCCTGGAGGATGTGCACGGTGTTGCCCGCCGCCTGAAGGATGCCGGGCAGGGCGAATACCGGCCTGATCCCGATCGCTCTGCGATCTTCCTGCCCCGCACCCGCGCTTTTCCCGACAATACCGAAGTGGACGCCATGGTGACCCTGGCGGGTGAACCGCAGGGGCAGATCGTCGGTACCGTGGTGCCCGACCCGCGCTCGGTGACCGTGCACCAGCACCATTCTTTCGTGCGCCTGCCGGAGCCCGGCTATGAGCCGCTACCCTATGACCCGCGCTCGGGTTTTATCGACCCGGCGAACGATGCCCAGCGCCATGATTACGCGACGCCGATCGGCGAGCCGGTCAGGCAGAACTACGCCTGGCGCCACCGCCTGCAGAAGAAGGACCCCGCCGCGGAGCGCAGCGAGCCGCTGGAGCCGATCATCTACTACCTCGACCGCGGTGCCCCCGAGCCGGTGCGCAGCGCGCTGATCGAGGGGGCCCTGTGGTGGAACCAGGCCTTCGAGGCGGCCGGATACGACAATGCCTTCCGTGTGGAAATGCTGCCCGAGGGCGCCGATCCCATGGACGTGCGCTACAACGTCATCCAGTGGGTACACCGGTCCACTCGCGGCTGGTCCTATGGCGCCAGCGTGCGGGATCCGCGCACCCAGGAAATCATCAAGGGCCACGTCACCCTGGGTTCGCTGCGGGTGCGCCAGGATTACCTGCTTGCGGAGGGGCTGCTGGCACCCTATGGCGACGACGGCGCGGTACCGCCGGAGCTGCTGGAGTTTGCCCTCGCGCGAATCCGCCAGCTGTCTGCCCACGAAGTGGGACACACCCTGGGGCTGGAGCACAACTTTGCCGCCAGCGCCGATGATCGCGCCTCGGTGATGGATTATCCCCATCCCTGGGTGACCCTGGATGACCAGGGCGCCCCCGATCTCTCCCGGGCCTATGCCGAAGGCATTGGTCCATGGGACAAGCGCGCCATTCTCTATGGTTACCAGGACTTCCCGCAGGGCGTCGACCCGGGCGCGGCCCGGGAGGAAATCATCCGCGATACCTATGCATCCGGCCTGCACTTTGTCGCCGATGCCCACGCCCGGGGTGATGCCTTTGCGGTAAGCGCGGGTCCGGCTCACCCGCTTGGCAGTCTCTGGGACAATGGCGCCGACCCGGTAGCCGAGCTGCAGCGCCTGTTGACTCTGCGCCGCACGGTGTTGGAGCGGTTCTCCGAGCAGGTCATCCGCCTGGGCCGCCCCCTGGCGCAGATCGAGGATGTGCTGGTACCCATGTACCTGTTGCACCGCTACCAGTTGCAGGCGGCGGCAACCCTGATTGGCGGCCAGCAATTTACCTACGCGCTGCGTGGTGATGGCCAGGTTCCGACTGCGCTGATTGTTCCTGCGCGCCAGCGCGAGGCGATTGCGGTCCTGCTGCAGGCATTGGCGCCGGAAACCCTGGCGCTGGCGCCGGAACTGATCGCCCTGATTCCCCCGCGCCCGCCCGGTGCGGGCGACAGCCGGGAACTGTTCCCGCGCCACACCGGCTATGTCTTCGATCCCCACGCCGCCGCTGCCACGGCTGCGGGGCTCAGCCTGGATATGCTGCTGAACCCCACCAGGGCGGCGCGGATGAACAACAACCGCGCGCGGTCTGCCGCGCAGCCCGGGTTCGCGGATCTGCTCGACCAGTTATTGGCCGCAACCCTGTACGCGCCGCCGCAGGCTGGCAATGCCGGTGCCCTGCAGCGGGTGGTCCATATCGCCACCCTGGAGCGGCTGATGCGCCTGGCCGGCACGGCGGAGGTCCAGCCCCAGGTGCGGGCCGAGAGTCTCGACGCC
>JBFHFJ010000207.1:0-6242 GCA_041583655.1 Haliea sp.
ACCGGCTCTACCGCTACCGGCGCCTGGATCTCCAGAAAGCTGGCGAAACGAGCGGATGCGCCGGTACCACTGGTCGCGGAAACCGGCGGTCAGAACTGCATGGTCGTGGACTCCACAGCCCTGCCGGAACAGGTAGTACGGGACGTCATCGCCTCGGGTTTCCAGAGTGCGGGTCAGCGCTGCTCGGCGCTACGTGTGCTTTTTTTGCAGGAAGATATTGCCGACAAGGTCATCGAGATGATCATCGGCGCCATGCGTGAACTGCAGGTGGGAGACCCCGCACTGCTGTCCACTGACATCGGCCCGGTGATAGACCAAAAGGCCCTGAGCGGCCTCGAAGATCACGTACGCTATCTGGAAGCAACCGGACGACTGCTCTACAGTGCAGACATTCCCGAGCCGGGGGCGCACACCTTTTTTGCTCCGCGACTCTATGAAATCAGCAACCTGTCACTGCTGGACAGGGAGGTGTTCGGGCCCATCGTGCATGTCATCCGCTACCGCGCAGAGGCCTTCGACGACGTCCTCGAGCAGATCAACCAAACCGGATTCGGGCTCACCTTCGGTATCCACAGTCGTATTGAGGAAGCCTGCAACCGCGCCGCGGAGCGTGTACAGGCGGGCAATATCTACGTCAACCGCAATATGATCGGCGCCATTGTCGGCGTCCAGCCCTTCGGCGGCCGGGGCCTGTCCGGCACCGGGCCGAAGGCAGGGGGCCCGCAGTATCTGTCGCGCCTGGTCACCACGGGTGAAGAGGCGGAAAATGCCGCCGGGCAGCGCCCTCTTCCCGCCTCGGATGAAGGCGCTGACTCACAGGCTCCCGATGACATACAACACGCCGGCAGAATGTGGGCACGGCGCGGGCTTAACGAGCGCGTATCTATCCTGCGCCAGTTCCTCGCCAGCTATGCCCGGCGCCAGGACGACAATCCAATGATTCTGGAGCACACCCTGACAGCGGTGCGCGAGCAGCTGCGCCGCGCGGTTGGCCTGCTGACCGCGCCGAAAGTCCTGCCGGGGCCCACCGGCGAATCCAACCGCCTGTATCTGGAGCCCCGCGGCTGCCTGCTCCTGGTCCTGGATGATGATCGCTACAACGGTGAATACCTGATGGCGGCGGTTTCCGCCCTGGTCGCGGGCAATAGCGTCGCGGCCGTGGCAAGTGCAGAATTGCTGCCGGAATGGCAGGCCCTGGTACAAACGATGGAGGCTTCGGGGTTGCCCGGTTCGCTGTTCTGCCTGCATCCGCTGGCCGCGACCAGCCAGTTGCTGCACGCCCCTTTCCTTGCTGGCGCAATGGTTCACGCCCGCAGCCGTCACTTGCATGCGGTGGCCCAGGAGCTCGCGACCCGAGACGGTCCGCTTCTGCCGCTGATAAGCTGCGTGGCACCGGCCACCCTGCTCCAGCAGACGCTGCTGGAAAAATCCGTGAGTATTGACACTACGGCCGCAGGCGGCAATGCATCGCTGATGACAATGGCCAGCTAGCCGCTGGCCTGTGCAATAATTGCGGCTTTCCTGACCACAAGGATTTCTCATGACGGCACTGCCACCCTGCCCCGCCTGCGGTTCGGCTTTCACCTACGAGGACCGGGCAATGCTGGTGTGCCCCGAGTGCGGACACGAGTGGTCAACGACCGACCCGGCTGCCGGCGAGGAGTCGGCCATCACGTTCCGAGACGCCAACGGCAACCCGTTGCAGGACGGCGATACGGTAACCGTGATCAAGGACCTGAAGGTCAAGGGCTCGTCCCTGGTGGTGAAGGTCGGCACCCGGGTCAAGAATATCCGCCTGGTGGACGGCGACCACGACATCGACTGCAAGATCGACGGCATTGGCGCCATGAAGCTGAAATCGGAGTTCGTGAAAAAGGCCTGAATCGTCAGGCGCTGCGCAGGGCCCGGACGATCAGGTCGAAGGATTTCTGCAAATCGCCCTAGCGTTTTTCGATCAGGGGCACCAGGGCAAGACTGGCCAGCATCAGCCCGGCGAACAGCACGAAGGCCCAGTGGTAGCTGCCGGCCATGTCCTGTACCCAGCCGGCCAACGGCGGCGCCAGCAGATTGAATGGCATCAGCACCGGATTCATCAGACCCATCACCCGGCCGTAGTTGGCAGGGCCAAAGACCCCTGCCAGCAGTGCGCTCCAGACTGGAATCATGCCGCCCCCACCCAGGCCCACCAGCAGGCTGCCCGCCGCCATGCGGGCGTAGCTTGGCTCACCGAACAGGCAGGCGAGGCCACCAGCCACGACGGCAACCACCATGGCCAGCGCCATCCGCACGTCCATGCGGTCGGCCAGCCAGCCGAATACCAGGGTACCCGGAATCGCCATCAGGGCAATGTTGGAAATCAACAGCGCACCCCGGTCAGCGCTGATACCGGCATCCAGGGCGAACGGCACCAGGTTGCCGAGGGTCGCGGTGAAGGCGCCAAACAGCACGCAGACAACGGCTGCGATAACCCAGAAACTGCGGTTGCTGACAATCGCCTGCGTGGAGCTGAACACATGCCCCGCAGCCTCGCCGCCCACCTCCGGCGATTCCCGCATCCCGTCTACCAGCAGCCCCTTGTCTGCGGGCCGGTCTACCGTCAGCAGCCAAACCGGCAGCACCAGCGCGGCAATAACCAGGGCCAACAGGCGAAACGCGAGCCGCCACTCCATCGCATCAACCAACCACTGAATCAGCGGGGGAAACAGGAACCCGCCAAAGGAGGTCCCCATGGCGGCAATTCCCAACGCCAGCCCGCGGCGGCGCAGGAACCAGCGCGATACCAGCGTAGAGGCCGCCAGCGGCCCCAGCAGCACCAGGCCGACAGACATGCACAGCAGGTAGACTGCCGGCATTTGCCAGATGGCGGTGGTCAGCGAGAGCAGCAGAAACCCGGTGGCCACCGCCAGAATCGCGCCCCCGAGCAACAGTCGCAAGGGTCTGCGGTCAATGGCCACGCCCAGCCATGGTGACAGCAGGCCACTACCCAGGATCATGAAAGTCATTCCCAGCATGAGGGTCATTCGACTGGGCGCGAAGGTCTCGGCGAAGGGCACCACGACCACGCTGTAGGCATACATCAGACTGCCGGAACCGATGCCCTGGACCAGGAACGCAACAAACACCTGGACCCAGCCCCAGCCGAAACCCTTACTCATGCGCAGCCCCTCCCGCGCTCAGGTTGCAAACCACGGGCGCGGTTGCTGGGCTACTGCAGGCTGGCGAGCGAACGATTCTGGCAATTCAGATAGCTGGAGCTGGCAAGCCAATCCGGATCGGGATACCAGGAGAAGAGGAACTGGCCACCCTTCAGGGTATCGACAACCTCCCCCGCCACTTCCTTGCGCACCGCCGGGCAACCCTGGCTGCGCCCGATACGACCCTGGCGATCGATCCAGGACGGATCCACGTAGTCTGCACCGTGGATCACGATGGCGCGGTCACGGGCGAGGTCGTTGACGCCGGGCTCCAGGCCGTCCATGCGCAGGGAATAGCCGTGACGACCGTAATAGCTCTCGCTGGTGCGAAACAGGCCGATACTGGACTGGTGACTACCGGAAACGTTGGAAAACTGCGAGGCGAGGTTTTGGCCGGAGCCCTGCCCATGGGCGACCAGTTCGTGCAGCAACAGCTCCCTGGCTTCCAGGTCAAATATCCATAACCGCTGTTCTGTCGAGGGCAGGGAAAAATCGATAATCGCCAGGCGCTCCGCGTTGCCCGCGCCACTGGCCATGGCACACTCCATGGCTGTGACGGCCCTGCGCAAGACCTTGCGGTCCAGGGTGGGCGCCATTTTGGTGAGTTCACTGACAAGGTTCGCACTGGCGAACGATGCAGGCAAAGGGCCCGCCAGCAGTATAAACGTGCAGAATACCATCCGAACCGAGCGTTGCATGCTTGCAGGCATGGTAAGCTTTCCGTATGAAAAACAACAGGTTAACCCATCGCCGCGGGAAAAGCCAGCAGGCACTTGCGATCTGCGCGCTGTTGCTCTGCTGTGCAGCGAGCGGCGCACAGGCGGCAACAGCTCTGTCGGCACAAGCGGTTGTACTGCGCGCGCTGCTGGCGCCGGCCCTCTCATCAGAGTCTGATCCGCCTGTCGGCGGACCGCTGACGCAGGTGGAACTGGCCGCTTTTTACGCCGCGCGGGATTATCGCCCGCTCTGGAGCGACCCCGGGGCCGGCGCTGCCTGGGAAGAGGCTTTATCCAGCCTCGCGGCGGATGGGCTTGACCCGCAAACTTATCTGGCAGCGGTAACCGGGTTCACTGACGCGCAACAACCCTGCCGGGAGATGGCGATGACCGCGGCCTGGCTGCAGGCGCAGCTCGACCTGCGCTTTGGCGCCCTGGACCGGCAGACCATAGAGCCCTTGTGGCGCCAGCACCCGCTGAGCCTGGGGGAGGCACGCGGTGGCCTGCTGGACGGAGCCGGCGCCTTAACCTCGGAACCGGCGGCAGCGATCGCGCTTGCGCGTCCCGACCTGCCTGTCTACCGTGCCCTGGGCGGCGCCCTGGTTACTTTGCTCAACCGGCAAGGCTCCGCGCCCTGGCCCCGGCTTCCCGACGGCCAGCACCTGCACCCCGGCGAGAGCGACCCGCGGGTCCATCTGCTTCGCGCACGACTGCGAGCCGAGGATCTGCTACCCGCCTCTACCGCGGCCGATACTCACCCGCGCTATGATCGCGAACTGGTGCTGGCGGTAGAGGAGTTCCAGCGCCGGCACCAGCTTGCAGTCGACGGCATTGTCGGGCCAGCCACGCGGTCGGCACTCAATCAGACCCGGGAACAGCGGCGCGCCCAGCTGGAGGCAAATCTGGAGCGCTGGCGCTGGCTGCAGCATGAGCAGCTTCCACACCAGATCGTAGTGGACGTCGCTGCAGCGAGTGTCGCGTACTACCGCGATGATCAACTTCGCTGGCATGCACGCGCCACCGTCGGCAGGACCCTGCGGCAGACGCCATCACTGCGCTCCGCAGTCAGTCACTTCACCCTCAACCCCTCCTGGACTGTACCGCCCACTATCCTCCGTGAGGACATGTTGCCGGCGATCCGCGCCAATCCTGGATATCTGAAGGAACAGAATCTGCGGGTGCTGGATCAGCAGGGCAGGCAGCTGGACCCAGAAACAATAGACTGGCAACGCCCGGGAGCCATCATCCTGCGCCAGCTACCGGGCACCGGCAACCCCCTGGGAAAAATCGCTATTCGCTTCCCCAACCCGTTCACTGTCTACCTGCACGACACGCCGAGCAAACAGCTTTTCGCCCGCGCCCGGCGCACGGACAGTTCGGGTTGCGTGAGAGTTGAGGATGTGATGACGCTGGCGGAGGAGCTGCTGCGCAGCAACCGGCAGTATGACCCGGTTGCGGTGGCCAGGCGGATCGCAAGCGGCATCACCAGCGACCTGCCCCTGCTGGCACCGATACCGCTGCTGATGGACTACTGGACCGCCGACCTGGATGCCCGCGGCACACTCGTCCTGCGCCCGGACAGCTATGGACGGGATACTGCCCTCGCGGCCGCGCTCAGCCGTCGCCCGGCACTGTCACCACCGCTGCCCAGCGCCTGCAACAGTTCCTGAACGAGGCCGTCCTGGCCCCTCATGGCAGAATTTCGATCGGTGTCCCCACCGTGATCAACTGCCAGATCTCGTCCATGTGCTCATTGCTGACCGCAATGCAGCCGTCGGTCCAGTTGAACAGCTGGGCGCCCTCTTCCGCACCTTCGGGCTGGCCATGAATCATGATATTGCCGCCGGGATTTACCCCCAGTTCCAGCGCCCGGAGCCGATCGCGCTGATTGGGATAGGACACGCGAATCGACTTGTAAAAGCGGCTCTCGGAGTTCTTGTAATCCAGGATGTAGCGACCCTCTGGCGTACGCTCGTCTCCCTCCTGCTGCTTGTGGCCCCGGGGTACCGGACCCAGCGCTACCGGATACTGGCGCAGAATTTCACCATTGGATTTGAGATAGAGCATCCGCTCGGACTTCACAACCAGCACCGTATCCACCTGAGTGAGGGCTCGGACGCCAACGGGCAGCGAAAAAAGCAGGAAAAATGCACAAAATCGCAGAATCTTTGGTCTGTTCACTGGTTTGGGGTGCTCCTGCAATGGTATTTTATACAAGTTCGACTCACAGGACCTGAGGTCGGGAGTTCGAAGTTAGCACGTGACCCGCCACTTTGTGGCTTCTTAGATCTGACAGGCCAACCCTGCTCAAGGAGTAATACAATGAAATCCA
>JBFHFJ010000208.1:0-6239 GCA_041583655.1 Haliea sp.
GGAGTCCAGGGTATTGGCTTGCACTGCTGCCGTGGCGCCCAGAAGGGTGCCAGTGGCTACCAGCGCAGCGATCAATACGTTCTTCAATCGATGCATAGTCATGGGAATTGTGCTTCCTATTTCCAACAAGAGTGATTCAGTGCTGAGACAGCGCGACTCGGTACTAGGTTATACGATACTACGTTAATCAGTGGAAATCTGTGTGCCGGTAAACCGAGGTGAAGAATTTAAACCCAACGCCCCGGTATTTTCAATCAAACATCTGCAGAGCTTTCAGCATTTTCTGGAAACGTGTAGAAAGGTTACAGCGAACGGCGAAAAAAAGGGTAAAGGTAACGCTTGTTGGCGTCAAGCAACTGTTTCATCAATCTTGCAGGCGGTCGTAAACAACAAAACCGTAGGGATATGGATTGTCCGACGTTGCCGCGTGCTCCTCCCTGCTGATTTCCCGCCATCGGGCGAAATTAACCGGTGGAAACCAGGTGTCGCCGACCACCGTGGCGTGAACTTCAGTAACATACAGCCGGTTCGCCAGTGGCAGCGCCGCCTCGTAGACCTGCGCGCCGCCGATGACCACCAGCTCCTCCGCGCCACTCTCCACTGCCAGCGCCCGGGCGCAATCCAGCGCCGCGTCCAGGGAATCGGTCACTGTCACGCCTGCAGCGGACCACCCCCCGCGGCGGGAGATCACGATATTGGGGCGCCCCGGAAGCGGCCGACCGATGGACTCAAAGGTCTTCCGTCCCATGACTACCGGCTTGCCCAGGGTTGTGCGCTTGAAATAGCGCAGATCCTCGGGAAGGTGCCAGGGCAGGCCATTGTCACGGCCGATAACCCCGTTCGCCGCCATCGCCACCATTAGGGCGATCCGGACGGGCACGGCTAGACCGCCACCGGCGCTGCGATATGCGGGTGCGGATCGTAGCCGTGCAGGCGGAAGTCCTCGAACCGGTAGTCATAGATGGAGTCAGGGCGGCGCAGGATCTCCAGCCGCGGCAGCGGGCGCGGCTCACGCCCCAGCTGCTCGCGCACCTGCTCGAGGTGATTGCTGTAGATGTGGGAGTCGCCGGTGCAGATGACTATCTCGCCTGGTTCCAGGTCGCACTGCTGCGCCAGCATCAGGGTCAGCAGGGCCAGGCTGGCGGTGTTGTAGGGCAGCCCGAGAAAGGAATCACTGGACCGTATGAGCAGCTGTGAGGACAGCTTTCCCTGCGCCACATAGAACTGGTAGAGCAGGTGGCATGGAGGCAGGGCCATACGCCCGGCCCGGACATTGTCCTGGGGGCTCAGTTTTTCGTCCGGCAGGAACTCGACGTTCCAGCCGTGGAAGAGTATCCGCCGGCTGTCGGGATTGTTGCGCAGGCAATCGATTACATAGTCGATCTGGTTGATGCTGCCGCCGTCGCGGGTCGGCCAGGCGGTCCACTGGGCGCCATAGATCGGCCCAAGGTCGCCCGTTTCGGTGGCCCACTCATCCCAGATGCTCACGCCGTTTTCCTTCAGCCAGCGTGTGTTGGTGTCACCGCGCAGAAACCAGATCAACTCGTTGACGATGCTCTTGAGGTGCAGCTTCTTGGTGGTGAGCAGCGGAAAACCGTCCGCGAGGTCGTGGCGAAACTGACGGCCGAACACCGACAGTGTGCCCGTACCGGTGCGGTCTCCCTTGGCCACGCCGTTCTCGAGTATGTCCTGCAGCAGGTCGAGGTATTGTCGCATGTCAACGCAGCTCCTTGCCGGATACGCCCGGGTGACGATAGGCCCACCACAGCAGGAACAGCCCCAGGGCCAACATTGGCAGACACAGGAGCTGGCCGCGGGTCAGCCAGCCGAATGCCTGGTAGCCGATGTGGGCGTCGGGCTCGCGAAAAAACTCCGCGAGGAAACGCAGGCAGCCGTAGCCGACGCAAAACAGCCCGCTGGCGGCCCAGGTCGGGCGCGGTCGGGCGGTGAACCAGAGCATGATGAAGAACAGCAACAGGCCTTCCAGGGCGAACTGGTACAACTGGGAGGGGTGGCGGGCCAGCTGCAGCGGATCATTGGGGAACACCATCGCCCAGGGAACCTCTGCGGGGCGGCCCCAGAGTTCCTGGCCGATAAAATTGCCCAGCCTGCCCAGCGCCAGCCCCATGGGGGTCAGCAGGGCAGCGAGGTCCAGCACCGACCCCACCGCCAGCTTGCGACTGCGGGCAAACCAGAACATCGCGATGATCACGCCGAGCAGGCCGCCGTGGAACGACATACCGCCCTGCCAGACCTGCAGCAACCACAGGGGGTTCTCCTGCAGGCGGTCAGCACCATAGAAGATGGCATAGCCAATCCGCCCACCCAGGACAACGCCCAGGGCACTGAAGAAAATGAGATCGTCCATGTGTTCGCGCTGCAGCGGCACGTCAGGCCGCGCGCTGCGCCTGACACCCAGCCACCAGGCAAAGGCGAGCCCGGCAAGATAGGTGAGCCCGTACCAGTGCACCTGGGCCGGTCCCAGCGTAAAGGCAACGGGGTCTATATCGGGGTAAGACAGCATATTCTCCGGCCTTGAAGCAAGATCGCGCTGGGCCGGCAGGGGTAGTCCGGACGGCCGCGAATCAAAGCCGCTCATTATCATGCACGACGGGCCGATTCACAATTACAGCGGCAGCTGGCAGGATGGCTCCCTAACGCAAGGAGTACAGCACCGCGATGTGCCTGATCGTATTCGCCTGGAAAGTGAAGCCGGCCTTCCCCCTCCTGGTGGCCGCCAACCGCGACGAATTCCACCGCCGTGCGACCGCACCCTCCAGCTTCTGGCCCGAGCACCCCGACCTTCTCGCCGGCAGGGACCTGGTGGCCGGCGGCACCTGGATGGGCGTGACCCGCCGGGGCCGGTTTGCCGCGATCACCAACTTCCGCGATCCTGGCCAGACCCTGCCCGCAGCCCGCTCCCGGGGCGAGTTGCCGCTGGCATTCCTGACCGGTAGCGAGCGGCCAGCGGCATTCCTGGAGGAGGTCGCGGCGCGGGCCGGCGACTACGCCGGATTCAACCTGCTGGTGGGGGATATCGACGACCTGTGGTATTTCAGCAACAGCACTGGCGAACACCGGCCACACGCCCTGGCGCCAGGGGTTTACGGCCTCAGCAACGCGCAGCTGAACACCCCCTGGCCAAAACTGGCGCAGGCCAGGCAAAGTCTCGAACCGCTGCTGGACTCCCCCGGCCCGGACCACGCAACCCTGCGCCGGTCGGTGTCAGACCGCCGTCTCGCGGACGAAGCCGACCTGCATCCGCTGGGATTGCGGGAAAGCATGGACCGGCAGCTCTCGGCACAGTTTATTGTTTCACCGGATTACGGCACCCGGTCGACTACAACCTTGTGGCTGCAGCAAACAATGGAGGGAGGAGATGTGAAGGTAAGCTGGGAAGAACTCTGCTTTGACCCGCTGGGCCGCGAAACCGCCCGCAACAGCGTGGCATTCAACTGTGCCGCCGCATCTCAGTCCAGCGGCGCGTGAATAATCTGCTGCAGCCCCGTGTCGGCCACCAGACGCTGCAGCCGCTGGAGCACATCGCTGGAATGCTCCAGCAGCATGACCTCTTCCAGCAGCGCGCAGGCATCGCCGCGGGTGATGCTGCGCAGGGTTTTCTTGACTCTCGGTAACGCCGTCGCATTCATGGACAGGACGTCATAGCCCATTGCCAGCAACAGCACCGCGGCCAGCGGGTCCCCTGCCAGCTCACCACAGATACTGACCGGTTTGCCCTCAGCTCGCCCGGCCTCGGCCACGAAGCACAGGGCCTGTAGTACAGCGGGATGGAAGGAATGGTAGAGGTCCGCCACGCGCGAGTTGTTGCGATCCACGGCCAGCAGGTACTGGGTGAGATCATTGCTGCCAACCGACAGGAAGTCCGCCCGCCGGGCCAGACTGCGGGCCTGGTAGACGGCAGAGGGCACTTCCACCATCACCCCGATGGGCGGAAGCGGCACATCGGTCCCTTCCTGCACGATCTCCCGGTGTCCCCGGTGAATCAGCCGCATCGCCTCTTCCAGCTCGATGATATTGCTGATCATGGGCAGGAGGATGCGCAGGTTGCCGAGGCCGGCGTTGGCCTTGATCATCGCCCGGACCTGGGCGAGGAAAATCTCCGGGTGGTCGAGGGTAACGCGGATACCGCGCCAGCCCAGGAACGGGTTGTCCTCACTGATCGGGAAGTAGGGCAGCGCCTTGTCGCCGCCGATATCCAGGGTACGCATCGTAACCGGCCTGGGGGCAAATGCCTCCAGCTGCTCGCGATAGATCTGGCGCTGCTCCTCTTCGCTGGGAAAGCGGTCGCGCAGCAGGAAAGGCACTTCCGTGCGGTACAGGCCGACCCCCTCCGCGCCCTGCTCCAGCGAACGCGTGACATCAGCCATGAGGCCGGTATTGACCCACAGCGGCAAGCGGTGGCCATCCAGGGTCTCGCAGGGCAGGTCGCGCAGGGACTCGAGGTCGCGGGACACCGCCTGGTCCTGGTCCGCCAGATCCTGAAACCGGGCCCGCACCTCCGGCAGGGGGTTCAGGTGGACGATGCCGTTGTAGCCATCGATAACCACTTCGCGATCCTGCAGGCGGGTATAGGGCAGGTCCACGGCGCCCATGACCGTCGGCACGCCCATCGCCCGAGCGAGAATGGCGACGTGTGAATTGCCGGAGCCGCGCACCGAAATCAGTCCGGCCAACCGCTCCCTGGGGACCTCACCCAGGGCCGAGGCGGTCAGCTCCTCGCCCACCAGAATGGTTTGCTCCGGGTAGGACTTGTGTTCGTTTTGGGCCGCATCCTGCAAGTAAGCGAGCACTCGCGTACCCAGGTCCTTCACATCGACCGCGCGCTCCCGAAGGTAACTGTGCTCCATGCGCTCGAAATGACGGATGTGCCTGATCATCACCTCGCTGAGCGCGCCCTGGGCCCACTGCCCGCTCTTGATCAGGCGGGCGACCTCTCCGCCGATAGCGGAATCGTCGAGTATCCCGAGGTAGACATCGAACAGGGCGTGGTCCTCCGGGTTCATTTCCCCGCGCAGGTTCTCGGACACCGCCTGGATATCGCTGCGCACGGCCGCCAGCGCCGCCTTGAACGCGCGCAGTTCCGCGCGACGATCGCTGGCCCGCTTGCGCGGTACCGCGTAGAGGTCCGCAACCGGAGACACCACCACCGCGGTACCGATGGCGATTCCCGGCGCCCCGGGAATGCCATTGATTCGCGCCGGACCACCCGCGCCGCTGCGCAGCTCTTCCTGCACTGCGCCGGTAACCCGGGCGTGGGCAATAACGCCCGCCAGCTGCGCCGACATGGTGACCAGGAAGGCTTCTTCGCTTTCGTCGAACCGGCGCCGCTTGGCCTGCTGGATAACGAGCACCCCCAGCACGTCGCGCTGGTGGATGATGGGGACGCCGAGGAAGGCGTGGAAGGACTCCTCGCCGAGACCCTCGAGCAACTGGAAACTGGGATGGCTCTCGGCATCCTCCAGGTTGACCGGCTCCTCACGGTTGGCCACCAGACCCACCAGCCCCTGCCCGGGGGCCAGGCTGGCCTCCCCCACCTGCAGCGGGTTCAAACCCTCGGTGGCGCGAAACACCAGGCGCCCGCTGTGCTCGTCGCGCATATAGACACTGCAGACCTCGGTGCCCATCGCGTCGCGGACCCGCTTGACGATGATATTGAGGGCGTCATTCAGCCCTTCGGCGGCGTTGACCTCCTGGACGATGTTGCGGAGCGTCTCCAGCATCATCGCCGCCATCAGCCGCGCTCCCGGGTGATACCCGCCAGGGGTGGGGCCAGTTCCTTGAGGGCGCGCCGGTAAACCTCGCGCTTGAAGGCGACGACCTGGTTCAGCGGATACCAGTAGCTGACCCACTGCCAGTGATCAAACTCGGGCTTGCTGTTGGCGTCCAGGCGCACTGCGGCATCGTCAGCCCGCAGGTGGAGCAGGAACCACTTTTGCTTCTGGCCGATACAGAGTGGCTCCTGCCCTTTGCGGATAAAGCGCCTTGGCAGGCGGTAGCGCAGCCAGCCGCGGGTTGTAGCGACTACCCGCACCGCGTCCTCGGCCAGCCCGACTTCCTCCTCCAGTTCGCGGTAGAGGGCCTCTTCAGGGGACTCACCCTGGTTGATCCCGCCCTGTGGAAACTGCCAGGCGTCCCTGCCACCTATGCGCCGCGCCCACAGCAACTGGCCGGCATCATTGGCCAGCATGATACCGACGTTGGGCCTGAATCCATCCGAA
>JBFHFJ010000209.1:0-6237 GCA_041583655.1 Haliea sp.
CGTCATGCTACCTCCTAGACGACAAAGCTGTTGACCAGGGTCGACGCCACCAGGGTCCAGCCGTCAATCAGGACAAACAGCATGAGTTTGAACGGCAGCGAGACCAGCATGGGTGACAGCATCATCATGCCCATGGACATCAAGACCGAGGCCACCACCAGGTCGATGATCAGAAACGGTACGAAGAGCAGAAAGCCGATCTGGAACGCCGTCTTCAGTTCGCTGGTCAGGAACGAGGGCAACAGGACCACCATCGGCACATCATCCGGAGTCTGGAATGCATCGTAGCCGCCCAGTTCCGCGAACAGCATGAGATCGTTCTCCCGGGTCTGGCCGAACATGAATTCCCGGAAGGGCTCCCGCGCGGCCGCAAGGGCCTGTTCAAAACCCAGGGTCTCATTCATGTAGGGCAGCAAGGCATCCCGGTAGGCCAGTTCCAGCACCGGCGCCATGATGAACAGGCTGAGGAACAGGGCCAGGCCAAGAATGATCTGGTTGGAGGGCGTTTGTGCGGTACCCAGCGCCTGGCGCAGGATCGCCAGGACCACCAGGATGCGGGTGAAGGAGGTCATGGTGATCAGCGCCGCCGGCAGCAGCGTGAGCACCGTCATCAGCAGCAGGATCTGGATACTGGTGGAGTAGGTACTGCCGCCGCCGGCGCCGGGCGTCACCGAAACCAGCGGAATCGTCGCCTGGGCGCTGGCGAACAGGGGAAGCAGCGCCAGGCAGGCCCCGATCAGCAGGCGCGACCAGGGCATCAACGGCCACTCCCGGGAGAGCGCAGCGCCTGCAGGACACGACTGAAATCGGCAGGCGCCGCAGCCGCCTCCTCGGCTACAACCGGCTCGGGGAAGACGTGCAATGTTCTCACACTGCCGGGCGCCACGCCCAGCAGGAGGTGTTCGCCCCCGGCGCTGAGCAGGACCACCCGCTCGCGGTTGCCGACACTGGCGCTGCCGAGCACGCGCAGGGGAACCTCGCCGCTGCCGCCCAGACGTGTCACCCGGCGCAACAGGTACACCAGCCCCAGGATGCAGGCAAAGACCAGGAGCAGGGACCCCAGCACCTGGAACAGGTACCCGGCAGTGAAAAGGGGCGCGCTGCTCACTTGAGTTTCTTCAGCCGTTCGGAGGGGCTGACGACATCGATCAGGCGCAGGCCGAAACGTCCGTCAAGCTCCACGACTTCACCGCGCGCGATGAGCATGCCGTTGACCATCAGGTCGAGCGGGTCGTTGACCTCGCGATCCAGCTCCACCACGCTCCCCTGGTTGAGCGCCAGCAGGTCCTTGATCGGGATGCGGGTGCGGCCGATTTCCACCGACAGGGTCACGGGAACATCCATCAGCAGGTCGAAATTGATTTCGCCGCCGCCCTGCCTGCCGACGTTGGTATCGGAAAACTCGGGCAGGCCCTCGTCCCCTGCGGCGGCCCCTGCCGCTGTCCCTTCGTTCTTGTCACTCATGATTGCGTCCTGTTTGACCGCCCGCCGCGCCGGGTTCGACGAGACGGAGAATCCTGATTGCCTTCTTGTCCTTGTTCCTGCCAAAGCGCCCACTGGCCAGCGGCACTCCCTCCACATGGAGTTCAACGGCGTCCGGCACGTCCAGCTCGATCACCGAGCCCACCCCAAGGGCGAGCACTTCCCCCAGGGAGATTTCCCGGCTTGCCAGCATCCCTGCCAGTTCCACTTTCACCGCCAGCAACTCGCGCCGGAAAAACGGCTCCCAGGCCCGCTCCGCGCCCTCACTGGCCGGCTTGCGGGGAGCGCTGAAGCGCGCTTTCCACGGCTCCAGCGCGGCGAACGGCAGCACCAGCAATACGTCACTGCTGCTTTCGCCACAGTCCACGGTAAAGGTGAGCTGCAGCAGGTTTTCCCGGGGATCCACGGACGTGAGGCTGTCGGCATTGGCGGCAGTGCTTGCGGTACCGGGCTGCAGGGGCAACTTCTCGGCCCAGGCCGACTCCAGTGACGCCACCACCTGCTCGGCAACACGCTCCGCCAGACGCAGCTCGCTGGGGGTCAGGCCGGCCCGTTCCAGCTTGGCCACCGTGGAACCGCGCACACCGCCAAAATAATTGTTTACCAGCTGCGACAGCAGTGGCGCCGGGCTGACGATGTAGCACGCGCCCGCAAGGGGCTCCAGTTCCAGCGTGGTTACCGCGACCACCTCGCCCAGGGAGGCGAGGAAATCAGCGCAGGGAACCAGCCGGCGAGCACCCGCGACCACCTCGAATTCACTGGCAAAGGTCGACTCAAGCAGGCTTTCGAGCTGCTCCGCCTGCCGCAGCTGCAGACCCGGCAGTGCGGTAAACCGTGCCAGCAGGGACTGCTCGCGGGACCCAAAATCGAAGGACCGGTAACCACCGGGAGAAGAGGCGTCGCCATCCCCCCGGGTCAGGGCGTCAAGTTCGCCCTCTGACAGTATTTCGTTACCGGCCATGAGTGTTGCCTATTGCAGTACGAACGAGGTGAAGAAGGCTTCCTGAACGGCATCCGTCCCCTTGAGTTTGAGCACCTCGTTCACCGCCGCGAGCACATCCTTGCGCAGCGCTTCCTTGCCGGCGACGGTACGCAAGGCGTCGAAGTCCTGGTCGCTCAGGAGCATGATGACCCGGTTGCGCACTGCCGGCATGTTGCGCTGGACCCGGTCCAGGATTTTGGGGTCGTACGCCATCAGCTGTATATCGGTCTGGATGTAGCGGATGCCGCCTTTATGGTCGAAATTAACCAGGAACTTCTCCAGCGGCAGGTAAACCGCCTCGCGCTGCTCCTCTTTGGGTGCCTCGGCCACAGCGGCGCCATCGGTCGCCTCCCTGTCGCCGGCCCCGAGCATGAACCAGGCGCCGCCACCACCGGCCAGCAATATGACTGCCGCTGCGACAATCAGCAGTAACTTGCCCTTGCCCTTGGGTGCCTCGGCCTCCGCCTTGCCCGCCCCCAGGTTGAGATCCTCTTTCTTGGCCATGCATCGCTCCTCGCGTGTGGTCGACGGCCTTGCCACTGCTGCATACGATCGACAGACAGGGTAAAGCAATAGCCGTACCAGAACCGTTTAATTTATATAAAACAACAGGTTGGAAAGTTCGCCACGAATCGGGCGCCGTTTTTTTGACGCCCGGCTCACGCAGCCTCGAAAGGCCGCGTCAGCAGTCTAGAGCGAAAGAGGGGGAATGTTAAATGTAGTAGTCCACGAGGTAGCTGCCGGCGCCGCCTGCATCCGCCGCGGGTGCGTCGCCAGCCGCCAGGGCAAGCCCGGCATCACTTTCCTGGAAACCGCTGGTTCCGGTGGCGCTGTTACCGCGCTGCCCACCGGCCTGGGATTGCCCCGAGACATCACTGTGCGCCAGTTGCAATCCGCTCTGCGCGAGGAGTTCCCGCAGGCGCGGCATGGACTGCTCGATGGCATCCCGGGCTGCGGCGTTGTCGGCGACAAACACAACCCTGGCCTGATCACCGTCGGTGCTGATGGAGACCTGCAAACGCCCCAACTCGGCCGGATGCAGTTGCAGGGTCGCTTCCTGTATGCCATTGCGGGCAAATACCTGCAGGCGGCTGGCCAGTTCCCCGGAGAAGCCCGGATCCTGGGGCGCGTGCTGCAGGGGCAGGGAGACGGGGAGCTGAGGGCGCGGCTGGGGCTGCAGCGGCGCATCGGGCGCCACGGCCGCGGTGGCGACCATGGACAGCGCCGGCGCCTCCCCCTGCGCGGCACTCGTCCCGGGCGCCACCGGCACCAGGGCCTCCGGACGGGCCGTTGCGACTTCGGGAGCGGCGGGTGGCACCGCCAGGTCCGCCAGGGAAATGCCGGGGGGGGCCGGGACAGAAGCCGGAGCCGCAGCCGGGGCTGACGCTGAGGCTGGAGTTGAGGCTGAGGCTGGGGCTGGGGCTGGGACCGGCATTGCCACTGACACTGACGTTGGCACCGCCGCTGACACCGGGGCCGAGTCTGACGCAGTCCCGGGTAGAGGCAGGCTTGGCGCCCGCGCGGCAGGCAGTTCTTCCGCATCGCCAGCAACCAGGGCGGGATCACTGCCAACGGGCAGCGGCAGCGTGCCAGGCTCCGGTTCCGGTGTCGCTGTGGCAGCGGCAGTAACCTGGGTTGCGGGCAATCTGTCTGCCAGGGACTCGGTGGCGAGGATGCCTACCGCAGGCACCAGCGCCTCTGCGGTCTGTTCCACCGATGTTTCCGCGCCGGGCAATGCGATCGCGGCCCCGCCGCCAGGCAGCGGCAATTCTGGCCCCGACTGCGGCAATCCCTTGCCGCCTGCCGCGGCGCCCTGCTTCCCGCTGGCGATGGCAAGGAGCTCGGCAAACAGGGGTAGTGCCTGCGCCTGCACCGCTGTAGCCGCGGCGGGCGGGGATTCCGTGGTGGTAATCACCGGCAGGGATGGAAACGTGATCATGTTCAATGCTCCTTGGTCAGGAGCTTTACTGCAAACGGCGTGCCATCAAGGAAGGGGGTCCGCGCCTGCAGTGGAATTGAAACGGTCGTCCGCCTCCCGCTGCTCCCTGCGCTCCACGTGCTCGCGGGCCAGCACCTGCCTGCGGGCGATAAAATCTTCCAGCGTGGAGGTCTGCAGGGATTGCTGCATCCAGTCCTGGCGGCGCTGTTGCAGGGTTGCCGCGCTGTCTTCGACCGCCCGCAGCTGGAGCCGGATCGCCTCGTTGAGGTTGGCGAGAAAGCGGCGATAGTCCCGCAGCTGTGCCGCGTGCATGCCCGCGGCGGCCATGTCCCGGAGCCGCTGTTCATATTCCTCGGCAAAACGCTGCAACTGGTCCAGTTGTGTACTGTGCCCGCCATGGGTCTGCTGTTGCTGCTGCAGACTGCGCGCCGCCTCTGCGGTGTCCGCACGGGCGACCGTCGCAACCCTGTCGAGCTTGTCGGCAGTCATGACTTGCCACCCAGGCCCGCAGCGCGCGCGGTATCTGCAAGAGTCTGCAGGCTTGCCTGCATGTCGCGCTTTTCATGCCAGGGCTGCGCCACCAGCTTCCTGATCGGGCCGATGGCTCCCAGCGCACGGTCAATCATTGAGTCACTACCCTTTTCATAGGCACCAATTGCCACCAGATCGCGGTTTTGACGCCATGTAGCGTACAACTCCTTGATCTCGCGCGCCACCTGTAACTGGCTACTGCCGACGACATTGACCATGGACCGGCTGATCGAGGCCTCGATGTCGAAGGCGGGGAACAAACCCGAATCAGCGAGCTCCCGGGACAGTACGATATGGCCGTCGAGAATGGCTCGCGCGGCATCGGCAATCGGGTCCGACAGGTCATCGCCCTCAACCAGCACCGTGTAGATCGCGGTGATGGACCCCTCCGCGGTGTTGCCGGTGCGCTCAACCAGGGCCGGCAGCAGAGAAAACACCGAAGGTGGGTAACCCTTGGCCACCGGTGGCTCGCCGGCTGCCAGCCCGATCTCGCGCTGGGCCTGGGCAAAGCGGGTGAGCGAGTCCAGCAACAGCAGCACATTCTTGCCCTGGCTGCGGAAATACTCGGCAATCGCCGTCGCCCGCCAGGCGCCGTGCACCCGCATCAGGGGCGGGTCGTCTGCCGGGGTGGCGACAACCACGGCCCGGCGCAGCCCCGCGGGGCCGAGAATGTCCTCGACGAACTCTCGCACTTCGCGCCCGCGCTCGCCGATCAGGCCCACCACCACCACGTCCGCTGCCGTGTGCTGGGTCATCATCCCCAGCAGGGTGCTCTTGCCGACCCCGCTGCCCGCGAACAGGCCCATGCGCTGGCCGCGACCGACGGTGGCGAGACAGTTGATGGCCTGGACTCCCACGTCGAGCGGCTCCCGGACTGGCCCCCGGGCCAGGGGGTTGATGGAGGCGCCACGCAGGGGCACGTACTGGCGGAATATCACCGGTGCGCCGCCGTCCAGCAGGTGTCCCGCACCGTCCACGACCCGGCCCAGCAACTGCTCGTCGACACCCACGCGATGGCTGAATCCCAGTGGCCGTACCCGGGCACCCAGCATGACTCCGTGGAGGTTGCCCTCGGGCATCAGGATCAAGCGCCCCTCGGAAAACCCCACCACTTCAGCTTCGACCCTGCGCTGCTCTTCCGAGAAAATACTGCAGCGACTACCCACCGCGCCGATACAACCCTCGACTTCCAGCCGGGTGCCGACCATGCGCACCAACCGCCCTTCGCGGATCAGGGGCTGCGGCCGCAGGTCATCACCCAGGCTTGCCAGACGCTGCTGCAGGCGCCGCCCCCGGTCGGCAA
>JBFHFJ010000210.1:0-6202 GCA_041583655.1 Haliea sp.
GGTCGGATCGGGCGCAGCCAGGGCTGCCCGGCGGTGCGCACGGAAGTGGCGGGAGAGGTTGTCGATACCCTGAAGGGCGGCCAGTTCCTGTTCTCCTGGTATCCCGATCCGGAGTGGCTTGCCAGTTCGAGCTACCTCAACTGCCAGAGCGGGTCCCTCGCCAGTCTGCAGTAGGCACTCCCTGGCAGCCCTTTGTCGCTGCGCCGGCCAGAGAGTGAACTTCGGTGAGCGGTAGCCTGCGCAGTCAGGCTTTTTTCACGAACTCCGACTTCAGCTTCATGGCGCCAATGCCATCGATTTTACAGTCGATGTCGTGGTCGCCATCGACCAGGCGGATATTCTTGACCCGGGTGCCGACCTTGACCACCAGGGACGAGCCCTTGACCTTCAGATCCTTGATAACGGTCACCGTATCGCCGTCCTGCAAGGGATTGCCGTTGGCGTCCCGGAACACGACGTCCGACTCTTCGCTGCTGGCCGGGTCAGTCGCCGACCACTCGTGCCCGCATTCGGGACAAACCAGCATTGCCCGGTCCTCGTAGGTGAAAGCCGAATTGCAGGCGGGGCAGGGTGGCAGTGCTGTCATGTCAAATCCTCGTGGTCGGCGAAAAACCGCAATTATCGCACAGGCCTGCGGTCAGCTGGCCATTGTCATCAGCGATGCGTTGCCGCCCGCGGCGGTGGTGTTAATGCTCACGGATTTTTCCAGCAGAGTCTGCAGCAGCAGGGTGGCCGGTGCCACGCAGCTGATCAGCGGCAGAAGTGGGCCGTCACGGGTCGCCAGTACCTGGGCCACCGCGTGCAGGTGACGACTGCGCGCGTGAACCATTGCGCCAGCCAGGAGCGGGCTTTGCAGCAACTGGCTGGTCGCGGTCAGCGGTAGCAGGCGGAACAGTGAGCCGGGCAGCCCCGCTGCCTCCATTGTCTGCGCCAGGGCCCGCCATTCCGGTAGGAGCTCTGCGCTTGCCACGCCGGTAACGCTGTTGCCCGCAGCCAGTGCGGAAACCGCCGCCATCAGGTATTCCCCGTTGTAGCGATTATCATCCAGGACCAGCAGCAGGCAGCCGCGGGGCTCCAGGTACAGGCGGTTGGATTCTCCCGTGGGGCCCGGCAGAATCCTGGGCGCCTTCAGCAGCTCAACCGCGCGGCGCAACTGCTCGCGCACGGCGGTCAGGGTGTGCTCGAGAATCATTGGATTGTCGTCCTGGCCCCGGGCGTAGCTGGCGAGGAACTGGCGCAGGGTCGATACACGTTCGTTGAGGCCGCACCTCGCCCAGATTTTTCCCGGGTTTTCTCCAGGATCAAGAATGTGCGGCGCGGTGCCAGCAGTCGAGGAGGGGAGAGGGCGCTGGCCGGCGGCATTTTCTGCCTCTTCACCGGTGGTGACCAGGCGCGACAGATACTGTGGTCCCCCTGCCTTCGGGCCGGTACCGGACAGGCCGCGTCCACCAAAGGGCTGGACGCCGACAATGGCGCCGATCATATTGCGGTTGATGTAAATGTTGCCTGCCTGCACACGTTCCGCGGCGCGGTCGCAGGCCTCTTCAATACGGCTGTGGATACCGAAGGTGAGACCGAAACCGGTCTGGTTGATCTGCGCGAGGATATCGTCGAAGGCCTCGGCGCGGTAGCGGATGACATGCACGATGGGCCCGAAGACCTCTTTGTCCAGCAGTGACAGGTTGCTGATTTCATAGAGTCGCGGAGCAAAGAACGTGTGCTGCCCCGCGCCGGGAATGTCCGCGCTGTAGAGCAGTCGCCCGGTCGCTTCCAGGTAGCGTACGTGGTCGTCGAGACCGTTCAGGGCCCGTTGGTCTATCACCGGGCCGATGTCCGTAGACAGCAGCGCGGGGTCTCCCACGCGGAGTTCCCGCATCGCGCCGATGATCATCTCGATGACCTTGTCGGCAATATCTTCCTGCAGGAACAGCACGCGCAGTGCCGAGCAGCGTTGGCCCGCGCTCTGGAAGCCCGAGGCGATGACGTCCCGCACCACCTGTTCCGGCAGGGCTGTGGAGTCCACTACCATGCAGTTCTGGCCGCCGGTTTCCGCAACCAGTGGCACCGGTGCATCCGCTCGTGCCGCCAGCTTGCGGGAAATCCAGGCGCCGGTGGCGGTAGAGCCGGTAAACATGACCGCCTTGACCCTGGGGTCCGGTATCAGCTGCTCTCCGACCGCTTTACCCTCGGCCACCAGCAGCGCCACCACGCCCGCGGGAAAGCCGCAATCCTGCATCAGTTGCAGGGTGCGCAGGGCGACCAGACTGGTTTGCTCCGCGGGCTTGGCGACCACCGTATTGCCGGCTGCCAGCGCGGCGCTGACCTGGCCGAGGAAAATGGCCAGCGGGAAATTCCAGGGACTGATACAGAGCACCACGCCGCGCGCCGACAGGCCCTGCGCTGCAAATCCGGCATCTTCCGCGCGGGCGGCGTAGTAGCGCAGGAAGTCCACCGCCTCGCGCACCTCTGCGACACCGTCGGGAATGGTCTTTCCAGCTTCTTTGCAGCACAGGGCGATCAGCTCGTCCCTGTCCGCCTCCAGCGCGCTTGCAAGCGCGCGCAGCAGATTGGCACGCTCTGTCACCGGGGTCGCCGCCCAGTCGGCGAAGGCGGCCTGGGCCGTTGCCGCGGCTGCTTCTATTGTCCCGCTGTCGGCGAGCGCGATCGTGCCGACAAGCTCGGCGTGATTCGCAGGGTTGCGCACTTCCCGCAGGTTGGCGCCGGTTAGCGGTGCCAGGGGCAGTGTGTGCACCCATCTGCGCATCCTCTCCCGGGCGGGGATCAGGGTAGATGGATCGCTGAGATCCATGCCCGCGGCGTTGGCCCGTTCAGTGCCGTAGAGGTCGGCCGGCAGGGGGATATTCGGGTTCGCTGGCTGGCGCCAGCTGCGAACGGTTTCCACGGGGTCTTCCAGCAGTGCTTCCACGGGGATATTCTCGTCGACGATGTTGTTGACGAAAGAGCTGTTGGCGCCGTTCTCCAGCAGGCGCCGCACCAGGTAAGCCAGCAGGTCGGCGTGCACGCCGACCGGGGCGTAGACCCGGCAGGGCACTTTTTCGTCAGCGACCACCTGGTCGTACAGGGTTTCACCCATGCCGTGCAGGCGCTGGAACTCGTAACCAGTGCGCTCACTGTCCAGCTCCAGAATGGTCGCGACAGTGTAGGCGTTGTGAGTGGCGAATTGCGGATACAGGCTGTCCCGGTAAGCCAGCAGGCGGGCGGCACAGGCCTGGTAGGAAACGTCGGTGCTGGCCTTGCGGGAAAATACCGGATAGCCATCCAGCCCCTCGACCTGGGCCAGCTTGATTTCGGTGTCCCAATAGGCGCCTTTTACCAGGCGGACCATCATGCGCCGGCCGACGCGAAGGGACAAGTCGCGGAGCCATTCGATAACGAACAGGCTGCGCTTCTGGTAGGCCTGCACGGCAATCCCGAAGCCCTGCCAGTCGCCGAGGTCCGGGTCGGTAAACACCGCTTCGATAATGTCCAGCGAGAGCATCAGCCGGTCGGCTTCCTCGGCATCCACGGTGAAGCCGATATCGTGCCGTTTCGCCGCCAGCGCCAGGGTTTTCAGACGCGGTACCAGTTCTGCCATGACCCGTTCGCGCTGGGCGAATTCATAGCGTGGATGAATTGCCGACAGCTTTACCGATATGCCCGGGCTGACTTCCGGCCCGCGTCCTGCACCGGCCGCGCCGATGGCCTCGATCGCGCTCAGATAGCTGTCGAAGTAGCGCTGGGCATCGGCGGCGGTGCAGGCGGCTTCACCGAGCATGTCATAGGAGTAGCGGTAGCCTCGCGTTTCCGGCCCGCGTGCGCGCTCCAGAGCCTTGTGGATGGTCGTCCCCATCACAAACTGGGTGCCCATGATCTGCATGGCATAGCGGACAGAAGCCCGGATCACCGGCTCGCCAAGGCGGCCCATGGTTTTCTTCAGCAGGCCGAACTGGCGGGGATTGTCCTCGTCATTGTAGTTGACCACCTTGCCGGTCAGCAGCAGGCCCCAGGCCGACGCGTTGACGAACAGGGACTCGCTGTTGCCGAGGTGGGAACTCCAGTCGCCGTCCGCCAGCTTGTCGCGGATCAGGCGGTCCACGGTGAGCCGGTCGGGCACTCGCAGCAGAGCTTCCGCCAGGCACATGAGGACAATGCCCTCCTCGGTGGACAGGGCGAATTCCTGGAGTAGGGCGTCGACCCCGCCTTTGCCCAGCTGTGCCTTGCGGATATTGACCACCAAAGTACGGGCGCGCTCCCAGGCCCGGCTGCGGGCGGCCTGGCTGATGTCGGCGATGGGCAGCAGGTGCGCCAGGACCTCGGCCTCATCCTTGCGGTAAAAGGCATTCATCGCCTGGCGAACAGGGTCTTCGGTTTCAAGTGAGTCGTTGAACAGCACAGCGCGGGCCTCCTGCAGTCAGAATGTCTGCATTGTAGCTATCCGGGTACAGAATGAGCTGTTTTAATTCCGCTTTGGTATGGATAATATTCTGCCAAATAGATTACATGCGGAATAAAATATGGCAAAAGAAACTACAGCGAAGCAGGTAAGCAAGGTCGCCGGTATCGACAGGATCGACGTCCTTATTCTGTCCTTACTCCAGGGTGACGGTCGGATGTCCAATGTGGAGTTGGCCCGGCGGGTGAATCTCAGCCCCAGTCCCTGCCTGGAGCGGGTGCGGCGACTGGAGGCCGCAGGCTTGATATCCGGTTACAGCGCCAGGCTGGACGCGGCGGCACTGGGTTTTGGAACCAGCGCGTTCATTCAGGTAACCCTGGATCGAACCACGGCGGAAGTGTTTGATCGCTTCCGTGACCAGGTAGTCCTGATTCCGGAGGTGTCCGAGTGCCACATGGTGGCTGGCGGTTTCGACTACCTGCTGAAACTGCGCCTGGGCGGGATGGACGCATATCGCGCTGTGCTGGCGCGCATTGTCGATCTACCGGGTGTCGCGCAAACCCACACTTATGTGGTCATCGAGGCGATAAAACAGGACCGCGGCCTCCCGCTGGACGCCTGACGCCCGGACTTGCCGCAGATGCCCTGCGTCTGCGGTGATGTCTCCCTGATGGCTCAGCCGACGGCCTCGAACCGGTTGGCCGCCACATTCTTGACCACCTTGTCGGCGTCAAACACCTCGCCATTCATGGCGATATACACCCCGGGCGGCTTGCTCTGTACGGCGCCGATGGCGCAGCCGATGTTGAAGATGGCATCCGACTGGGCAAAGGCGGCGGGCTGCAGGGCGCCGGTGAGGACGATGCACTTGCCGGCAATGCCGGTCAGGGCCCGGGCAGTGGTAACCATGCCATCGGTGCCGTGGGTAATCAGTACGCATTGCTCGGCACAGCGTTCGGCGGCGGCGCGAATGATGGCGCGGTCATCATCGGTCATGTCCAGGCTGTCCTTGCGCATCGCGGATTCCACGGTCCAGGCGAACCCCGCGCCCATCCGCTGCAGCAGTTCCCCGATCACCGGCTCGCCTACCTGGTAGTCGCTTTTCGCATCGAAGTAGATTTTGTCGATGGTGCCGCCGGTAGTGATGATATGCAGTTTCATGAATCTGGTGCCGTGGGCAGAAAGCGGTCGCTCATTATAGCGGCAGGCTCAGGCGCTGGGTACTCGCCCCCCATTGCCTGGTTCAGGGCGTCGCACAGGGTGCGCAGGATCTGTATCCGCGCGTAGCGTTTGTCGTTGCCCGCAACCAGGGTCCAGGGTGCAAACCCGGTGCTGGTGTGTGCCACCATGTCCTCTACCGCGAGTTCGTATTCGTGCCAGCGCTCGCGGTTGCGCCAGTCGTCCTCGGTGATCTTGTACTGCTTGTGTGGCTTCCTCTGGCGATCCTCAAAACGCCGCAATTGCTCCTCCGGCGTAATGTGTAGCCAGAACTTGACCAGAATACAGCCGTGGGCCACCAACTGACCCTCAAACTGGTTGATCTCATGGTAGGCCCGGCGCCAGGCGTCGACCGCGGCAAGCTTTTCTACCCGCTCCACCAGCACCCGTCCGTACCAGGAGCGGTCAAAAAGTGTCGCCCGTCCGTCCCGCTCCAGCTTGCGCCAGAAACGCCACAGGTAGTGATGGGCGCGCTCCTCGTCCGAGGGCGCCGCATACTGGACCACCTGGTACAGGCGCGGGTCGATAGCGGCGGTGACACGGCGGATAGCAGAGCCCTTGCCGGCCGCGTCCCAGCCTTCAAACACGGCA
>JBFHFJ010000211.1:0-6118 GCA_041583655.1 Haliea sp.
AACGGCCTGTGCTCGCTGAAGCCTGAGGTTGACCGGCTGGCCATGGTCTGTGAAATAGAGCTCAGCGGCTCCGGCAAGCTGACCGGTTTCCGCTTCTACGAGGCGGTGATTCACTCCCATGCCCGCCTGACCTATACCCAGGTCGGCGAGGCTCTGGAGCAGGGCACTCATCCCCAGATCAGCAAGGGCCTGCTCAAGGACCTGAAGCGGCTGCAGTCCCTGTACAAGGTCCTGCGCAGTGCCCGGGGCGATCGGGGGGCCATTGACTTCGAGACCACCGAGACCCGCATCCTGTTCAACGAACAGCGCAAGATCGAGGCCATCGTGCCGGTGGTGCGCAACGACGCCCACAAGCTGATCGAGGAGTGCATGCTCTGCGCCAACGTGGCGGCCGCGCGCTTCTATGAAGAGAACAAGCTGCCCGTGCTGTACCGGGTGCACGAGGGCCCCACCCCCGAAAAGCTGGAGAACCTGCGGGCTTTCCTGGGGGAGCTGGGTCTGGACCTGCGCGGCGGCGACAAGCCGACCCCGGCCCATTACGGCAAGCTGCTGGATGAAGTGCAGGGCCGCGATGACGCCAATGTCATCCAGACCATGCTCCTGCGCTCCCTGCGCCAGGCGGTGTACCAGCCCGAGAACGAGGGCCATTTTGGGCTCCATTACCCGGCCTATGCCCACTTTACCTCGCCGATCCGGCGCTACGCGGACCTGCTGGTGCATCGCGGCATCCGCCACATCATCCGCTCCAAAGTGCGCACCAAGACCGTGGTGCGCCAGCGCGGTGCGCCGCTGCTGCCGCGGGAGCAGATCTTCCCGTACGACGAGCGCGACATGGTGGCCCACGGCATGCATTGCTCCATGACCGAGCGCCGGGCGGATGACGCCACCCGCGACGTGGAGTCCTGGCTCAAGTGTGAGTTCCTGCAGGACCATGTGGGCGATGAATTCGACGGGGTGATCGCCGCGGTCACCAGCTTCGGCCTGTTTGTGGAATTGCAGCCTATCTATATAGAAGGGCTGGTACATATCAGTGCCCTGCCGGGGGATTACTACAGCTTTGACGCGTCCCACCAGCGCCTGGTGGGAGAGCGCAGTGGTCGCAGCTACAAGCTCGGTGGGCGGGTGCGTGTCCAGGTCGCCCGGGTAGACCTGGATGACAAAAAGGTGGACCTGGAACTGATTGACTCCGCCCCCGCTTCAGGTGCGGCCAGGAAGCCGCGCAAGAAGGCCGGGAAGAAGGTGGATGCGGGCCAGCCTGCGCCACGGAAAAAGTCAGGGGCGGCCAAGAAGTCCGGCGCGGCAAAGAAAAAAGCGCCCGCGGCGGCAAAACCGGCGGTCGACACCGAGCAACCGGCGCCCGCCGGCAAGTCCCGCCGTCGCCGTCGCCGCTAGGGCTGCGCCGTGCAGTACATCTATGGCATTCACGCGGTTGATGGCCTGCTGCGGCGCAACCCTGCCGCGGTGCGCCAGCTGGCCCTGCAGCAGGGGCGGGCGGACAAGCGCATCGCCAGCCTTGAGGCGCTCGCGCGCAATCAGGGTGTGGCGGTGGTGCGCGAGCCGCGCAGGGTCCTGGACGAACGGGTGCAGGGCCGTCACCAGGGCGCTGTGGCCAGCGTGGAGGAATCCTCCGCCGCGGGCCCCGCGGCACTGGGCGGCAACCTGCTGGATGAGGCTGACCTGCTGCGGCTGGTGGATGACAGTCCCGGGCCCGTTCTGCTGCTGGTGCTGGACGGCATCACCGACCCTCATAACCTGGGCGCCTGCCTGCGCAGCGCGGATGCCGCCGGCGTGCATGCAGTCGTGGTGCCCAAGGACAAATCCGCTGACCTTGGCCCCACCGTCAGCAAAGTGGCCTGCGGTGCTGCGGAGGTCGTTCCCTTTGCCCGCGTGACCAATATCGCCCGCACCCTGGAAGCCCTGAAATCCCGCGGCGTCTGGATCTACGGCACTGCGGGCGAGGCAGGGGCCACTGTGTACGAGGCTGATCTGCGGGGTTCCGTGGCCCTGGTGATGGGCGCCGAGGGCGCGGGCCTGAGGCGGCTGACCCGGGAGCTCTGTGATCACCTGGTCAAGCTGCCCATGGCAGGTTCGGTGAGCAGCCTGAACGTGTCGGTGGCGACCGGCATCTGCCTGTTCGAGGCGGTGCGCCAGCGCCAGTCTGCCCGCCGCTAGCGGTATTGCCGCGATGCTTGCGGTACGCCTGCAAACTCTATAGAATCCGCGGCCTGAATTTTGCCCGGCTGTTTTGGCAGCCGATTCTCCTTGCTACACCACGCTGATGGGTAGCATTAACCCGTAAGGAGCCACCATGCGTCATTACGAAGTTGTATTTATGGTCCACCCGGACCAGTCCGAACAGGTGCCCGGCATGATCGAGCGCTACTCCAATACCATCCAGAAGGACGGCGGCTCTGTGCACCGTCTGGAAGACTGGGGTCGTCGCCAGCTGGCCTACCCCATCAACAAGATTCACAAGGCGCACTATGTGCTGATGAATGTTGAAGCTTCCAATGAAGCGATGGAAGAACTGACCACCACTTTCCGTTACAACGACGCTGTCCTGCGTAACCTGGTCATTCGCCGCGATGAAGCCGTCACTGATGAATCATTCATCATGAAGGCCGAGAAGGAAAGCCGCGAGCGCAAGACCCGCTACGAGGAGCGCCAGTCGGCAGAGGCCGAGCGTGCGCCCCGCGAGAGCAGCAAGGATGACGAAGGCGACGACGAGTCCGGCGAATAAGCCACTCGCAGTCCTGTAACGATTATCAAGGTTCAAGAGGAGTAGCCCCATGGCACGTTTTTTCCGTCGCCGCAAATTTTGTCGCTTCACTGCCGAAGGCACTAAGGAAATCGACTATAAGGATCTGGAAACGCTGAAGGCGTACGTTTCCGAAACCGGCAAGATCGTACCCAGCCGCATCACCGGTACCAAGGCCCGGTACCAGCGCCAGCTGGCCACTGCCATCAAGCGTGCGCGCTTCCTGGCGCTGTTGCCTTACTCGGATTCGCACCAGTAAGTATCCCCGGACTCACGTCGCCCAGGGCGGCGTGATCCTGGGAGGCCCGTGTTGAAAGGCCTGGCCAGTTTCATCATGCGCGGCCGCCTGCAGGCGCGGGTGGTTGCGGTTGCCGGCGCCGGCAGCCTGCTGTTCTGCTGGATCAGCGCCGCCGCCATCGCTCTGGTGACCCTGCGGCGCGGAGCCGGGCAGGGTGCCTGGCTGCTGCTGTGGGCGGTGCTGCCCGCGGGGGCGCTGTTGTTCGCGTTCGGCGACAGCGGCCCACTGGCACTGCTGGTCGGGACGACTGTCCTGGCGCTGGTGCTCAGGTTTACGGTCAGCCTGCCGCTGGCGTTGCTGGCCAGTGTGCCGGTGGGTCTGGTGACCGGATGGGGGGTGGCCGTTTTCGGCGGCCCTGTGCTGGAGCAGATGCTGGCGTTTTTTGACCAGTTTCTGGGCAATCTCGAGCAGCAGATGATAGCCGAGGGTGCCGCGACCGTGACTCTGGCACGGCCAACGGCAATGCAGGTCGCCGGCATGCTGGGCGCCGCCAACGCGGTGCTTGGCGTGCTCTGCCTGCTGCTCGCGCGCTGGTGGCAGGCGGCCCTGTACAACCCGGGTGGGTTTGGCGGTGAATTTCGCGCCGTGTATTACCCGCCGGTTGTCAGTAGCCTGCTGGTGGCAGTGGCGCTGGGCCTGTCCAGTCTGGGGCTGGAATACCGGTCCTGGGCGGCCATCTGCGTGGTGCCCCTGACCGTGGCGGGCATGGCCCTGCTGCATGCCCGCGTGGCAATGCGCGGGCGGGGTACGGGGTTGTTGGCAGGATTTTATATCGCCTGGGTGCTGTTCGACCTGGTGAAGATTGTGGTGGTGATTGCGGCTGTGGCCGACAGCTGGCTGGGGTTCCGCCAGCGCTGGCAGGCCCGCGCCGGGGATGCTGTCTCCCGCCGCGACGACAGTGAAGACCGCGACTGAAGATTTAAACCAAGCGGGAGGCGACTCCCCTGAGAGAGGAAATCAAGATGGAAGTCATATTGCTGGAAAATATCGGCAACCTGGGTGGCCTGGGTGACAAGGTGGACGTGAAAGCCGGTTACGGCCGTAACTTCCTGATCCCCCAGGGCAAGGCTGTGCCCGCAACCCGGGACAACCTCGCCGAGTTCGAAACCCGTCGCGCCGAGCTGGAAGCAGCAGCGGCCGCGACCCTGGCTGCCGCGGAGAAGCGCGCGGAGGCCCTGAACGCCCTGCAGCCGGTTGCCATAGGCGCCAATGCCGGTGAAGAGGGCAAGCTGTTCGGCTCCGTCGGCACCCGCGACATCGCCGAGGCCCTGACTGCGGCAGGCTGTGAAGTCGACAAATCCGAAGTGCGTCTCCCCGCAGGCCCCCTTCGTGAGCTGGGCGAGTTCGAAGTGGACGTCCAGGTGCACGGCGACGTCACCGCCACGGTCGTTATCGCCGTCGTTCCCGAGTAAGGCTCCCTGCCCGGGCATCCTTCCCGGGCTTTCCCCCGCCACGCTGTGTGCGCCGGATTGAATAAATCCGGCGTGCCCTTTTCCCTTGCCCGGTAAAATCCGCTAACCTGTCCTGCCCCGAGCGTCACAGCAGACCTGCATGCCTGATACCGACTATCCAGACGTTATCTCCGAGCCACCTTATGGCGGCGGGCGCGGCGTCAGTGACCGGGACATTGCCCGCATCAAGATGCAGCCGCACTCCATTGAGGCGGAACAGTCGGTGCTCGGTGGCCTGCTGCTGTCCGCGGACGGCTGGGATGCGGTCGCGGAGGCGGTCACGGCGGAGGATTTCTACCGGCCTGATCACCGCCTGATCTTTCGCCAGATTGCCAGGCTCGCGGAGGCCGCGCAGCCGGTTGACGTGATCACCGTGGCCGATCGCCTGACGGCCAATGGCGAACTGGATGCCGCCGGCGGCCTGGGTTACCTGGCCGAGCTGGCGAGCAATACGCCCAGTGCCTCGAACATCCGCGCCTACGCCCAGGTCGTCAGCGAGCGCGCCAGTTTGCGCAAGCTGATCGAGGCGGCACAGACCATTGCCGAGAGCGGTTTCAGTCCGGAGGGGCGTACCTCCGACGAGCTGATCGACGAGGCCGAGCGGTTGATCATGCAGATCTCCGAGCAGGGGCCCAAGGCAGGCGGGCCGCGCGACGTTAATCCGCTGCTGCAGTCGGCCCTGAACCGGATCGAGGAGCTGTTCCACTCCGGCGGCGATATCACCGGCCTCAATACCGGCTTCCTCGACCTGAACCGCATGACCTCCGGTCTGCAGCCCTCTGACCTGGTCATTGTCGCGGGCCGGCCGTCGATGGGGAAGACCAGCTTTGCCATGAACCTGGTGGAAAACGCGGTGCTGGGCCAGGACAAGCCTATCCTCGTGTTCAGCATGGAGATGCCCGCGGAGCAGCTCATCATCCGTATGCTGTCCTCGGTTGGCCGCATCGACCAGACCCGGATCCGCAACGGCAAGCTGGAGCAGGAGGACTGGCCCAAACTCAGCGCGGCGGTTTCCAAGCTCAAGGACCGGCCGCTGTTCATTGACGACACTCCGGCGCTGACGCCGACGGAAGTGCGCAGCCGGGCCCGGCGCATCGCCCGCGAGCACGGCCAGATCGGAATGATCATGGTGGACTATATCCAGTTGATGCAGATCGCCGGCTCCTCGGAGGGGCGCACCGCGGAAATTTCCGAGATTTCCCGTAGCCTCAAGGCCATCGCCAAGGAGTTCCAGTGTCCCATGGTCGCCCTGTCGCAGCTCAACCGGGCGCTGGAGCAGCGTCCGAACAAGCGCCCGGTGAATTCAGACCTGCGTGAATCCGGTGCCATCGAGCAGGACGCTGATGTGATCATGTTCATCTACCGGGACGAGGTTTACAACGAAGACTCCCCGGACAAGGGTACCGCGGAGATCATCCTCGGCAAGCAGCGGAACGGGCCGATCGGCACCTGCCGCCTGGCGTTTATCGGTCAATTCACCCGCTTCGAGAACCTCGCGCGCGGGAATTACGACGACTGATTTCCTGCTCCGGTCCCGATATCAGCTCATAGGCGCGGGTGTCCGCGACCCCGCTGTCTGGGGGCTGGCGGGCGGGACACGCTGTGAATACA
>JBFHFJ010000212.1:0-6105 GCA_041583655.1 Haliea sp.
ATCTTGCCATCGTCGGTCTTGGCCCAGACCACGAACACATCGGCGATCGGGCTGTTGGTGATCCACATCTTGGCGCCGCTGAGCCGGTAACCGCCGTCGACGCTGCGGGCCCGGGTGATCATGGAGCCGGGGTCAGAGCCATGGTCGGGTTCGGTGAGGCCGAAACAGCCGACCCATTCACCGGTGGCGAGGCGCGGCAGGTATTTCTCCCGCTGCTCCTCGCTGCCGTAGGCGTAGATCGGGTACATGACCAGGGAGGACTGCACGCTCATCATGGAGCGGTAGCCAGAGTCGACCCGCTCGACTTCGCGGGCCACCAGGCCATAGCTGATATAGTCGACCCCGGGGCAACCGTAGCCGTCGATGGTGCTGCCGAGCAGGCCCAGCTCACCCATCTCGCGGAAAATCGCGATGTCGGTCTCTTCGGCCCGGAAGGCATCCCGCACCCGGGGAGCCAGCTTGTCCTGGGCGTAGTACCTGGCGCTGTCCCGCACCATCCGCTGTTCGTCGGTCAGCTGCTGCTCCAGCAGAAAGGGATCCTGCCAGTCGAGACGTTGCCATTGTTTGCCCTGTGCCATGGTATTTCCTCCGGGTTTATCTGCAGCCATTAAGCTAACAGCTCACGATTCATTTATAAAATATATGTTTTCTATCGTTTCCATATGCTAAATATATACCTATGGATCTGAGAAAACTCGACATCTTCCGCGAGGTCGCGGCTCAGGGCAGTTTCAGCCGGGCCGCGGAGCAGCTGCACATGGCCCAGCCCGCAGTCAGCATTGCTGTGCGCAAGCTGGAGGAGGAGCTGGGCCTCACCCTGTTCGATCGCGGTGGGCGCCAGGTGTCGCTGACCGCGGAGGGGCGCACCCTGCTGCAACAGGCGCTGGCCATCCTTGAGCAGGTTGCGGGCCTGCGCGCCACTGGCAGTGCCCTGCGCGGCCTGCTGCGGGGCGAGCTCGCGATTGCCTGTCCGTCGATGCTGGCAACCTACTACCTGCCGGATCTGCTGGGCCGCTTCCTGGTCCTCCACCCGCAGCTGCGCACCGCGGTCACCCAGGCCGGCACCGACCGCATCCGCCAGTGGTTGCTGGACGATGGAATCGAGCTCGGGGTCATCAGCGGCTCGAGCCCGGATACCGAGGCCGACTTCATCACCGTTCCCCTGGTCGATGAAGAGATCGTGCTGTGCGTGGCCGAGGACCACCCCTGGGCCGGACGCAGCGCCCTGCCGGTGGCAGATCTGCACGAGTCCCCGATGGTGGTTTATGAAAGCGGCTACTTCATCCGCAACCGGCTGGACGAGCTCTGCGCGGCGCATGGGGTACGCCCCGACCTGCGGCTGCAAAGCAATTTCCTGCCCCTGCTGATCCGCATGTTGAAGCAGGGGCTGGGGACCACCATCGGTCTGGCGATGCTGGCGCACCAGGAGCCCGGTATCGTCGCCGTGCCCTTTGCCGAAAAGCCACGGATCCGGCTGGTGCTGGCGAAGCGCAGGCAGCGAACGATCTCACTGGCCAACCAGGCATTTCTGGATTGGGCCGCTTTGCAGTTATGATGTGCAATCAGCCCAGGCCAGATACCCAATGCTGACGAAATCCAGCTACAACGAGCAGCTAGCTCTCCTGATTACCCGGGTGGGCGAGGCGGACTTCGCCCGCCAGCTGGTGACAACCCTGAAAAGCCTGGTGCCCATTGACGATGCGACGGTGCTCGTCTATCCGGACACCGACTTGCCGGTGGTCGAATATTTTGAAGTCCCGGCGGGGCTGGACCACTCCACGCTCGATGTTTTCGTTGCCGGCGCCTTCGTCCTCGACCCGTTTTACCAGGCCGCCAGCCGCGATGGGCGCTTCGGCGTCTTCCAGCTCAACGAGCTGGCACCCACCGGCTTTCGCGACAGCGAATACTACAAGGCCTGGTACCGCAATTGCGGCTACCAGGACGAGTGCGGCTTTTTGCTGCCCAACGCCAACACCGGCTTCATCAACATAGCCCTGGGCCGCACCGGGGCCAACAGCCGCTTCACCCGGCAACAGGTCAAGACCCTGGCAGCGGTCAGGCCGGTCATTGAGGTGCTCTGCCAACAGCACTGGCAGGCGCGCCCCCCGGCCGCCACGGCCCGGGCGGCGGACAACATCAACCTGCGCGAGCAGCTCAACACCGCCCTCAGCCAGTTTGGCAGCAGCCTGCTCACCGAACGCGAGGCCCAGGTCATCAACCTGATACTGCACGGCCACAGCACCAAGACCCTGGCGGAGAAGCTCTCGATTTCCGTCGAGACCGTTAAGCTGCACCGCAAGCACGCCTACGCCAAGCTGGAGGTGGGCTCCCAGGCCGAGCTGTTCTACCTGTTCCTGGACTCCCTGATGAGCGCGGGCAACTACGCCGGTGGCGACACTCTGGTGGCCTACCTGCAGCCGCCGCGGGCCGCACCGTGAGCGAAACACAACCGGCGCAGCCGGCGAATGCCCAGGTGCAGGCCCTGCTGCAACGCGGCTTCGAGGCCCTGGGCAAGGGCGATACCGAAACCGCCGGGCGCTGCTGCCAGCAAGCCCTGGAGCGGCAGCCGGACCTGGTCCCGGCCCATTTCCTGGTTGGCCTGGTGGCGCTGGAAGCGAAGGAGCGGCGCACGGCCTTCAGCGCCTTCCAGTCCGTGGTCAGGCTGGACCGGGACCACGCCGCGGCCTGGGCCCAGCTGGCGCGCCTGTACATGAGCGAGGGCCAGGTGAACCTGGCGGACGCGGCGCTGCGGGAGACCCGCCGGATCAAACCAAGCGATCCCGTGGTCCTGGACCTGATTGCCACGACCCTGTCGCTGATGGGCGAGCACGGCGCCGCACAGGCCTTTTTTGCCCGTGCCAACACCCTGCAGCCCGGGCATCCGCCGTTCATGCTCAATCTCGCCAACAACCTTGTCTATCACGGTGACACCGACAAGGCCGACACCATTTTCCGCGACATCATCCACCGCCAGCCGGACAGCCCCCAGGCGCACTGGGCCCTGGCCAGTTCCACGAAGGCCCGCGATGAAGAGCACATCCAGGCCATGCAGGCCCTGTTGCGGCGCCACCCCAACAATCCCCGGGCGCAGGCGTTCTACCTCTACGCCATTGGCAAAGAGCAGGAAGACCTGCAGCAGTGGGATGCGGCCTTCGCCGCCTTCAGTGCCGGCGCCGCTGCCCGCCGGGCCACCGTGGAGTACGACGAGGCCGCGGAGGAGGCCATGTTTGCCGCGCTGGCGGAACTGTACACGCCGGACTGGCTGGCGGCGCAGGCACAGGGCAACCCGGACGCGTCACCCATCTTCGTGCTGGGCCAACCCCGCACCGGCACCACCCTGGTGGAGCGGATCATCAGCAGCCACTCGCAGGTACACTCCGCCGGGGAACTGCAACAGTTCGGCCTGGCCCTGCGCCGGCTGGCCAACTACCAGGATCCACGCCGCTTCTCCGCCGAGCTGTTTCAGAGTGCCCGGGGGCTGGACCCGCGGCAGGTGGGGAACCTCTACCTGCAGTCCAGCAGCCGCATGCGCGGCACGACCCCGCGTTTCGTCGACAAGCTGCCGCAGAACTATCTGCTGATACCGCTGATCCTGGCGGCGCTGCCCAACGCAAAGATCGTCCACCTGGTGCGCAACCCCATGGACGCCTGTTTCGCCAGCTTCAAGCAATTGTTCGCCGACGCCTACCTGCACTCCTACGAGCAGGGCGAGATGGCCCGCCACCATGTGCGCTACCAGCGCCTCATGGCGCTCTGGCGCGAGCGCTTTCCTGGGCGCATTTTCGATATCGGCTACGAGGATACCGCACGCGACCTGGAGCCCAATGCCCGCGCGCTCATCGCTTACCTGGAACTGCCCTGGGAAGATGCCTGCCTGGACTTCCACCGTCAGGACAGCGCGGTGACGACCGCCAGCGCGGTGCAGGTGCGGGAACCGGCGCACACCCGTTCGATAGATCGCTGGCGGCGCTACGCGGGCCACCTCGAGCCGATGCGGTCAATTCTGGAGGCCGCGGGGGTCGTGCCCGCGAGCTGACAGGGCCGGGCCTACTACCCCATTGGGTTATTCCGCCATATCCCGGCATTGGATATGGTCCTGTGACATGCGCGAAATTTGCGCGGCCGCCCGGCAAGAGGCAAACCCGGCGAGGCAGTGACTGTAGCCCGCTAACTTTCCAATCACAGCCAGACACACAGGGGTCACCATGACAGCAGCCAACATCCACGGACACTACGAGAGCGCTCGCTCGGGCAGCAGGCTGACGCTGAGCAGGGCCGTTTCCGCCGCAGTCCTGGCCTCGGCGATCAGCGCGCCGGCCTGGTCGCAGACGCTCGAGGAAGTCATCGTCACCGCGACCAAACGCAGCGAGTCCGTGCAGGACGTGCCGCTGGCGATCACCGCGCTGTCCGGGACCTTCGTCAACAAGGTCAACATGGACGACATCAAGGACCTGGTGTCCTACACGCCCGGGGTAACCGGCAACAGCCAGGACAGCTTCATCGACGCCATCAGTGTCCGCGGTGTGCGCACCCAGGATTTCGGCGTCGGCGGCGACCCCTCCTCCGCCTTCTTCAAGAACGACCTGTATGAAGGCCGCAACGGTTCGGCGGTCACCAGCCTGTATGACATTGACCGGGCGGAAATCCTCCGCGGGCCCCAGGGCTTCCTGTTCGGGCGCAACTCCATAGGCGGCGCCTTCAGTGTCCACACCCGGCGCGCCGAACTCGGTTCCGACCCCAGCGGCTACGCGGAAATCGACGTCGCCGAGCGCGGCAGGCGCGCGTTCGAAGGCGCCATCAACCTGCCGGTCTCCGACCACTTCGCGACCCGCCTGGCCGGCTACTACTCCACCGAGGACGGCTTTGCCAACAACGTCTTCCCCGGCTCCCCGGACCTGATTGAGCACGACAAGTGGGCCCTGCGCTGGTCCACCAACTACGAGCGCGACCGTCTCTCGGTGCGCACGCTGGTGGAATACGAGGATCGCGAGCAATCCGGCTCCGTCTACCGGGCGGTGGACCGCGGTGACATCTGGGACGCGTTCGATGCCGCGCTGGGTGGCGTGGAGCTGGGCGGCGGCAACGAGGACATCGATTCCGACCGCATCGGCGGCGACAACGACGACGCCACCATCCTGACCTTCGGCCTGCATGTGGACTACGACCTCGACTTCGCCACGCTGACCTCGAACACCGGCTACAAGGACCACGACTACTTCTACAACGAGGACTACGACGGCACCCCGCTGGACCTGAACAACTACGGCCAGGACCAGACCGGCGACTACTTCCAGCAGGAGTTCCGCCTGACCTCCACCACCGACGGCCCGCTGAGCTGGTATGCCGGTGTTTCCTACTACCAGGAAGACATCGATACCCGGTTCAAGTTTTCCGGGCGCGAAGACTTCTTCTGCCAGTACTACGGCTACTACTACAACTACGGGATGACGTTCTCCGGCTGCGCCGACCTGTACGCCTACTACGGCTCCGAGTTCACGCCATCGGCCGACGGCCGCCTGGTCGAGACCGGGCGCATCAAGGGCGACTATTCCGGCTGGGCGACCTACGTCAATGCCAACTATTTCCTCACCGAGAGTTTCGACGTCGAGCTGGGCCTGCGCTACACCGAGGACAAGAAAGATTTCTCCATCCTGGTGCCAACGCCGGAGAGCGAGCTGGGCCCCTACTGGGCCTACGGCTTCTCCACCGCCGAGTTCATCAGCGACAGCGAAACCTGGGACGATGTCACCATGCGCGTGCTGGCCAAGTGGCGCCCCACCGATGAACGCATGTTCTTCGCCGGCTACACGGAAGGCTTCAAGTCCGGTGGTTTCGGCAGCTTCAACCTGGCCAACAACGCCGACGGCGAACCGGCCATCGACAATATTGACCTGCGCCAGGCAGACGGCTTCCTGCCCAACGCATTCCAGCCCGAAACCGTGGACTCCTGGGAGATCGGCTACAAGGACACGCTCATGGGTGGCCGCGCCAATGTCGACCTGACCGCGTTCTACTACGAGTATGAAGACCTGCAGGTGGTTACTTTCGACGGCGGCGCCTCGCTGGTCGAGAACGTGGGACAGGTGGAAGCCTGGGGCGTCGAAG
>JBFHFJ010000213.1:0-6046 GCA_041583655.1 Haliea sp.
CCAGCCAGGTCCCGGGTCGCAGCTCCTGGAACATCGGGGCCTGCCTGGCCCGGGTGGCGGAAGCCGGCCGCGGGGTCATCGTGTTGCTGGCGGGCAAGGAAAGCGACGCGCAGATACTGGACAGCGTCGACATGGCCCTGGGCCGGGCGCCCTCGAGCACGGGCGCCCTGCCCGACACATACACCACCGTCGGCCTTGGTTCCCAGATCCTCAAGGACCTGGGGGTCGGAAAAATCCACCTGATGGGCGCGCCCATCAAGTACAATGCGATTTCGGGTTTTGACCTGGAAGTACTCGAATATCTGGCGCCCTGAACCCGGGCGCCAGCGAACAAGGAACCGGCAATGACTGATATCAAGACGATCGAAGGGGATTTCACCGGTACCGGCGGCAAGTTTGCGCTGGTGGTGGGGCGCTGGAACAGCTTTGTGGTCGAGCACCTGCTCGAGGGCGCCATTGATGCCCTGCGGCGCCACGGGGTGAAGGAAGAGCAGCTTACCATCGTGCGCGCCCCAGGCGCCTTCGAGATCCCCCTGGTGTGCCAGCGGGTGGCAAAGCAGGGCGGCTTCGACGCCATAGTCGCCCTGGGCGCGGTCATCCGCGGTGGCACTCCGCATTTTGAGTATGTCGCCGGCGAGTGCACCAAGGGCATCGCCCAGGTCAGCCTGGAGCACGGCATTCCCATCTCCTTCGGTGTGCTGACCGTGGACTCCATCGAGCAGGCTGTCGAACGCTCCGGCACCAAGGCCGGCAACAAGGGGGCGGAAGCTGCCCTGTCGGCGCTGGAAATGGTCAGCCTGCTGGGCCGGATCGGGAGCTGACCAGGCGCGTGAGCAAGCAAGCCCGCAATACTCTCGCCGCGGAACGGCACAAGGCCCGCCACTACGCCATGCAGGCCCTGTACCAGTGGCACATGGCCGAGGCGCCGGTCAGCCAGATCGAGGCCGAGTTCCGCACCGACTACGACTTCAACCACGTGGACCTGGAATACTTCCAGGCTATCCTGCACGGCGTTCCCGGCAGTGTTACCGAGCTGGAAGCGGTGTTCGAGCCGCTGCTGGACCGCAAGCTGGACGAGCTGGGCCCCGTGGAGCGCAGCCTGCTGCGCATCGGCACCTGGGAACTGATGCAGCGGATCGACGTGCCCTGGAAGGTGGTGATCAACGAGGCTGTCTCCCTGGCCCGGAAATTCGGCGCCACCGACAGCCACAAGTACATCAACGGCGTGCTCGACAGGGTCGCCCGCCAGCTGCGCAAGGCCGAAACCGAAGCCGACGCCTGATGCCGGCCGACGAATTCTCTCTCATCGCGCGTTACTTCTCTGCGTTCGGCGCCGGACCGGCGGTGGCGCTCGGAGTGGGTGACGACTGCGCGATCCTGGCCCTGGAGCCCGGGGAGCGCCTGGCAACCTCGGTCGACACGGTGGTGCCGGGGGTGCATTTCCCGCCGGAAAGCCTTCCCGAGGATATCGGCTACCGCGCGGTCGCGGCGGCGGCCTCCGACCTTGCCGCCATGGGCGCACGCCCCCTGGGCATGACCATGGCCCTGACCCTGCCCGATGCCGACGAGCTCTGGCTGCACAGTTTCAGCCAGGGCGTGGGCGCGGCGGTGGCCGCCCTGGCACTGCCCCTGGTGGGCGGAGACACCACCCGCGGGCCGCTGACCATTTCGGTTCAGGTGTTTGGCGCCCTGCCGGCGGGCATGGCCCTGCTGCGGCAGGGTGCGCAGATTGGTGACGCGGTCTGTGTGTCCGGCACCCCGGGGGACGCGGCGGGTGGGCTCGCCGTGCTGGAGGGCCGCTACCGGCCAGAAGCGGAGGTGGCGGAGTACCTGGAACAGCGTTTTTTTCGCCCGGCACCACGGCTGGAACTGGGCATGCTTCTTCTGGGCCAGGCCCACGCGGCCATCGATATTTCCGATGGACTGCTGGCGGATGCCGGGCATATCGCGGCGGCCAGCGGGGTGGGGATCCGGCTCGATGCCGACCGGCTGCCCCTGTCGCCTGCCCTGGCGGGCCATCCGGACCGGGCCCAGGCCCTGCGCTGGGCGCTGGCGGGGGGAGACGACTACGAATTGTGCTTCTGCCTGCCCCCTGGCGCCGCCGTGCCTGCCGGTTGCACGCGCATTGGCGAGGTGCTGGCCGGGGAGGGGGTGTTGTGTCCCGGCTTTGACGACCTCGCGGGCGGCTATCGCCACTTCTGACCCCCACTACTTCTGACTGGCGTCAAAGCACAGTACACTGGACCCTTCGCGGGAAGGGATCGGCTCATGGCCAGTACGACTGATCACAGCGCCAGCAGCACCGACAGCAAGGGCAAGAAGGCCGCGCCGCCTCCGGACATCCTGCGCCACCCGGTGCAGTTGCTCGCCTTTGGCCTGGGCAGCGGCCTCTCACCCAAGGCTCCCGGCACCGCCGGCACACTGGCCGCGGTTCCCCTGTTCCTGCTGGTCAGCGCCGCCCTGGCCGACACCGCATCTCCCCTGCTCTGGTACAGCGTGTTTATCCTGGCGACTGCCATCGCCGGGGTGTGGATCTGCGACCGCGCCAGCGCCCAGCTCGGGGTGCACGACCATCCCGGCATTGTCTGGGATGAATTCGTCGGCTTCTGGATCACCATGTGGGCGTTGCCGTCAGGGTGGGTGTGGTTGCTGGCGGGGTTCGTGGCCTTCCGCATCTTCGACATCCTCAAGCCCTGGCCGATCGGGCCACTGGACCGCAAGGTGGGAGGCGGCTTCGGGATCATGATTGACGACATCGTGGCCGGGCTGATGGCCTGTGCCTGCTTGCACCTCGTAGTGTGGATGGTGGCGGCATGACCCGGCCAGTCGCCATTGCGGCCCTGCTGTTGCTGCTCTGGCTGCCCGTGCCGCCGTTTGCCCACGCCCAGGCGGGCTCGGTCAAAGTGGAAGCCCTGTTGCCCAACACCGCGGTGCTGACCATCAATGGCCAGCGCAAGACCCTGAAGGCCGGCGACAGCTTCCAGGGTGTCAAGCTGCTCGGCGCGGACGCCTCCGCTGCGGTGCTGGAGATCAACGGCGAGCGCCAGCGGCTGGGCCTGAACCGCAATATCACCACCAACTACGTGGCGCCCGAGCGGCGCCAGCTCGATATCCCCCGCAATGACCGCATGCAGTACATCACCACCGCGCTGATCAATGGCCGCAGCATCCAGGTCATCGTGGATACCGGGGCCAACGTCGTCGCCATGAATGCCCGCCAGGCAACCGCGCTGGGGATCGACTACACCACGGGCACACCGTCGAAACTGGAGACCGCCAGCAGCGTCATCGACGCCTGGATGGTCAGCCTGGCGAGTGTCGAGGTGGGTGGCATCAGGGTGGACAACGTGCGTGCCACGGTGGCGGAAGGGGATTATCCCTCGACCATCCTGCTCGGCATGACGTATCTGCAGCATGTCGAGATGCGCGAGCGCGACGGCGTGCTGTCGCTGTCGCGGGCCTGGTGACCCGGCGCCCACGGGGCGCGCATAAAGTGCTAAACTACGCCCCCTTTTTCCAGCCGGACCGCTCCCTGTGTCAGTACGTTATGTAGAGTCCTCCCGCCTGCCCACCGCCTGGGGGGTGTTTGATATCCACGGTTTCGAGGATCCGGACACCAACAAGGAGCACGTGGTCTTGACCATGGGCGATGTCGGCGATGGCGATCCGGTGCTGGCCCGCATCCACTCAGAGTGCCTGACCGGGGATGCACTGTTCAGCCTGCGCTGCGATTGCGGCAACCAGCTCGAGGCGGCGCTGAAAGCCATTTCCAGCGAGGGGCGGGGCGCAATATTCTACCTGCGCCAGGAAGGCCGCGGCATTGGCCTGCTGAACAAGATCAAGGCCTACAAACTGCAGGACGCGGGCGCCGATACGGTGGAAGCCAACGAGCAGCTGGGCTTCGGCGCGGACATGCGCGACTACAGCATCCTCGGGCCCATGCTGCGGCACCTGAAGATCGCCCGGGTGCGGCTGATGACCAACAACCCGCGCAAGGTTGCCGCGATGGAGGAAAACGGCGTGGAGGTGGTCGAGCGGGTTCCGCTGCACTGCCACAGCAACCCGCACAACGAGAAATACCTGCAGACCAAGGGCGCGAAGATGGGGCACTTCGCCGCGGAATAGCGCCCCTCAGGCCTCGCGGTTCACCACGAACCGGGCCAGCTCCCGCAACATGTCCGCTGACTCCCCGAAGTATTCCAGTGCCTCCAGGGCGCCGTCCAGCAGGTGCTCCGCGGTCTCCCGGGCGCCGGCCAGGCCCAGCAGGCTGACGTAGGTGGTCTTGTTGGCCAGCGCATCCTTGCCGCCCGTTTTGCCCAGGGTGGCGGTGCTGCCCTCCACATCGAGTATGTCATCCACCACCTGGAAGGCGAGGCCGATATGCTCGCCATAGACTTCCAGGGCGTTCTGCTGCCCGGCGCTGGCGCCCGCGGCGATGGCGCCCAGGCTGAGTGCGGCGCGGATCAGCGCGCCGGTCTTGAGCGCGTGCATGTCCTGCAGGTCGTCCAGGAGCAAGGCCCGGCCGGTACCGGCGACATCCACGAACTGGCCGCCGACCATGCCCCCCAGCCCTGAAGCACAGGCCAGGGTCTTGATCATGTCCACCTTTTGCGGGGCGGAGAAGCCCGGGGCATCCGCAACCAGCTCGAATGCCCTGGCCTGCAGGCCATCGCCCACCAGGATCGCGGTGGCTTCGTCGAAGGCCTTGTGCAGGGTGGGCCGGCCGCGGCGCAGGTCGTCATCGTCCATGGCCGGGAGGTCATCGTGGATGAGGGAATAGGTGTGGATAAGCTCCAGGGCGCAGGCTATGTGGTCGAATGCGCTGTCGAGATCGGCGTTGGCACCAATGGCTCGTCCCGCGGCGTAGAGCAGGCAGGGCCGGATGCGCTTGCCGCTGGCCTCCAGGGCATAGTCCACCGCGGCCTCAAGGTCCGCCAGCCCCGAAACCTGGCCGAGCTGGCCGCCGAATCCGCCGTGGGCCCGCAGGCCCGTGTCACAGCGCGCCCGGCACTGCGCCATGTAGTCTGCGAGCGCGTCGCTCACTCGCCGTCGTCCTCTCCGGCCCCGGGGTCCGCAAAGGCCTTGGTCACCGGCTTGCCGTCCTTCTCCAGCAACAGCTGCACCTTTTGCTCCGCCGCCTGTAGCGCCTGCTGGGCCTGGCGAATGAGTTGTACCCCCTGCTCGAAGTCCTGGAGAGACTGCTCGAGGGCTGTTTCCGGGTCCTCCAGGCGCGTGGTGAGGGCCTCGAGCTGGGAGAGGGTGTCGGCGAACGTGGGGGTTGTGGACTTCTTGGGCATGGGGTTCCGGGGAATCTGGTGATCGAGGTGCAATGATAGCAGCAGCGGGCAAATTTTGGGGTGGAAAGGTTGCTTGTCAGGGGGGGCTTGGGCCGGCCGACAGGGGGCTGGCCCCGGCTGGACGGACAAACCTGGGGAATTGTGATGCGCAAACAGCCGGCGCGTTTAAAGAATAAACCCCAACTCCGACTGGTGGGTGATCTGGCGCAGGCAGTGCGAGGGCGCCGTGCTCTTCACGCCCTCGATCGGCACGATCCGCTTGTGCAGCAGCTGGGTCAGCTGCTCCAGCTCAGTGACATTGAGGGTGCAGATAAGGTCGTGGCGGCCCAGAGTGGTGGCGACGAAGCTCACTTCTGGGATTTCGGCTAGCGCCCTGCAGACCGCGCGGCCGCTGCCGCCGTGGACATCAATACCGACGAAGGCCGCATTCATCGGGCCGCCCGGGTGCAGTTGCAGGTAGGCGAAGCTGATCTGCTTCTCCTGCTGCATGCGGCGGATGCGGTTGCGCACCGCGGATTCCGACACGCCAATCTCGGCGGCAACCGCGCGATTGCTCTTGCGGGCGTTCTGGCGCAGGCTGGCGACGATTTTATGGTCCAGCGCGTCCATCAGTTTGCGTTGCTCGGGGGTGTCGGTGGCGGAGTGGGGCTGATAGCCGCGACGGAACTTCCACACATCCAGGGCCAGTGCCGGCGCCAGCCGGGCCACTCCTGGCAGGGCCGACAGGGTCTCGGTGAGGAACGTGCTCA
>JBFHFJ010000214.1:0-6039 GCA_041583655.1 Haliea sp.
ACCTGGGGTGTCCAGAAACTGCTGTGGCGCAGCAAGTGCATGGCCGACAGGTAGTGCTGGCGAGCCTGCTTGGCAAGCATCACACTGTCGCCGTCGGCCTTGTTGATGACCAGGGCATCGGCCAGTTCAAGGATGCCTTTCTTGATTCCCTGCAGCTCGTCGCCGCCCCCAGGCAGCATCAGCACCATGAAGAAATCCACCATCCCGGCCACCTGGTATTCGGACTGGCCAACACCCACGGTTTCCACCAGGATCACATCGTAGCCCGCGGCCTCGCACAGGAGCATGGTTTCCCGGGTTTTCTGTGCCACGCCACCGAGGGCGCCGGCGGACGGCGATGGGCGGATAAAGGCCTCGTCGCGTCGCGACAGTTCCTCCATGCGGGTCTTGTCGCCCAGGATGGAACCGCCGGCAATCGGCGAGCTGGGGTCCACCGCCAGCACCGCGACTTTCTTGCCCTGGCTGATCAGGTAGAGACCGAAGGTCTCGATGAATGTCGACTTGCCGACCCCGGGGACGCCGGAAATACCCACGCGGATACTGTTGCCGGTATCGGGCAGCAACGCCTCCAGCACCTGCTGGGCCGCTTCCCGGTGGGTCTCCAGGGAGCTCTCCACCAGGGTGATGGCCTTGGCCAGGGCGCGCCGATTACCGCCGCGCAGCGCTTCGAGATCAATGCCGGCCACGTTCTCAGGCCGCGTCCTGGGCCTCGTTGACGGCGTCCAGTACTTCCCGGGCGCAAACCGGGATCGGGGTCCCGGGGCCGAAGATGCACTTGACCCCGGACTGGTACAGGAAGTCGTAGTCCTGGCGCGGGATAACCCCGCCAGCAATGACCACGATATCTTCCGCACCCTGCTTGCGCAGTTCCTCCACCAGCTGGGGAATCAGGGTCTTGTGACCGGCGGCAAGTGAGGATGCGCCAACCACGTGAACATCGTTCTCGATCGCCTGGCGCGCCACCTCTTCCGGCGTGGAGAACATGGGCGACAGGTCGATGTCAAAACCGACATCGGCAAATGCGGTGGCCACCACTTTTGCCCCGCGGTCGTGCCCGTCCTGGCCCATCTTGCACACCAGCATGCGCGGGCGACGGCCGTATCTGGCCACGAACTGATCGATATCTGTGCTTATCCCCTGCCAGTTCTCGTCCTGCTGGAAGGCAGAGCCGTAAACGCCGGATACAGTCTGCGCCTGGGCATTGAACCGGCCGAACTCACGCTCCATGGCGAAGGAAATTTCCCCGACCGTTGCCCGGCGCCGGGTCGCCTCAATGGACAGCTCCAGCAGATTGCCCTCGCCACTCACCGCAGCCTGGTAGATCTGCTCGAGGATATCCTCCACAGCGGCCTCGTCGCGATTTTCACGAACCCGGGCCAGCCGCGCCAATTGCGACGTGCGTACGGCATCGTTGTCGATCTGCAGGACATCGACCTCGCTGGCATCATCGGTGCGGTACTTGTTGACGCCGACGATAACATCTTCGCCGCGGTCGATGCGGGCCTGCTTGCGCGCCGCTGCCTCTTCGATGCGCAACTTGGGCATGCCGGTTTCAATCGCCTTGGCCATGCCTCCGGCCTGCTCGACTTCCTCGATCAGTTCCCAGGCCTTGTCCGCAATCGCCTGGGTCAGGCTCTCCATCATGTAGGAACCGCCCCAAGGATCGACTACCTTGGTGATACCGGTCTCTTCCTGGATGATCAGCTGGGTATTGCGGGCAATACGCGCGGAGAACTCGGTGGGCAGGGCTATGGCCTCGTCCAGAGCGTTGGTGTGCAGGGACTGGGTGCCGCCAAAGACGGCCGCCATGGCCTCGATGGTGGTGCGCACGACGTTGTTGTATGGGTCCTGCTCGGTCAGCGACCAGCCGGAGGTCTGGCTGTGGGTGCGCAGCATGGAGCTCTTCGGGTTCTTCGGCTCAAACTCACTGACGATGCGCGCCCAGAGCAGGCGCGCCGCGCGCAGCTTGGCGATCTCCATATAGAAGTTCATGCCAATGCCCCAGAAAAACGACAGCCGGGGCGCGAACTCATCGATATCGAGGCCCGCCGCGAGAGCGGTGCGGATATACTCCTTGCCATCCGCCAGGGTGTAGGCCAGCTCCAGGGCCGCATTGGCACCGGCTTCCTGTATGTGGTAGCCGGAGATGGAAATAGTGTTAAAGCGCGGCATGTTGCGCGAGCAGTAGGCGATGATGTCGCCGATGATCTTCATGCTCGGCGCGGGCGGATAAATGTAGGTGTTGCGCACCATGAATTCTTTCAGGATATCGTTCTGGATGGTGCCTGCCAGCTGTTCCTGCTTGACGCCCTGCTCCTCTGCCGCAACGATATAGCCCGCCAGGATCGGCAACACGGCGCCGTTCATGGTCATCGACACCGAGACCTGGTCCAGCGGAATACCGTCGAACAGTATCTTCATATCCTCGACGGAATCGATCGCGACACCGGCCTTGCCGACATCGCCGGCCACCCGCGGGTGGTCGGAATCATAGCCCCGGTGGGTCGCCAGGTCGAAGGCCACGGAAACACCCTGGCCACCTGCCGCGAGCGCCTTGCGATAAAAGGCATTGGACTCCTCGGCTGTGGAAAACCCCGCGTACTGGCGGATGGTCCAGGGCCGGCCCGCATACATGGTGGCCTGGGGGCCGCGCAGATAGGGTGAAAGCCCCGGCATGGTATTGGTGTACTCGAGATTGTCGAGGTCCTCTGCCGTGTACAGGGGCTTGACGTCGATCCCCTCTGGCGTGTGCCAGATCAGCGAATCGATACCCTTACCCTTAAGTCCCCGCTCTGCCTCAGCGCGCCAGCTCTCGGGATTGGCATTTTTCGGATCGTATATCTTGTCGCTCATGGTAACTGTCTCCGCGGGACCCGCTCAGTGTGCATCGGCGGGCTGGTTGATTTCGATCAGGACACCGTCACAGCTCTTCGGGTGAATGAAGATCACCCTGGAGTTATGGGCGCCGGGGGTAGGCGCATCCGACAGGAACTGGTAGCCCTTGGCCTTCAGCCGCGCCACATCCTCTTCGATGTTGTCGGAGCGAAAGCACAGGTGGTGCAGGCCGCCACCACGCTTTTCAAGGTAGGTGGCGATAGGTCCCTCACCATTGAGCGGGTGTACAAGCTCGATATTGGTCGGGGGAAGCGGAAAGAACGCCGTGGAAGTCCTGGCGGGCGCCACGTCTTCAGTACCTTCGAAGGGCAGGCCGAAGTCCTCCATGAACCGCTTGATGGCCTTGTCGAAATCAGGCACCGCAATGGCGATATGGTCCAGCGCTGTAATCATGTTCTGCCTCTCAGAGTACTTGCTGCAGGAAACCGGCGGTGAGTTCGCGCTTGCGGGCGGCGATCTCTTCCGGGAGTACGACTTCGATTTTCTCGTCCGGGGTGATCTTGAACAGGGGCTGGCCCTTGTGAATGATGACCCCGTCGGACTCGACCAGCACCTTGTCTACAGTACCGGCGAAGGGTGCGTAGACCTTGTTGAACATCTTCATGACTTCGACGATATACAGCGGGTCGCCGGCTTCAAAGTGATCGCCCTCGGACACATACAGCTCATGCTGCGGCGATTCACGACCGTAAAACATGCCGCCACTCTCGGCCAGTATCTCATCGCCCCGGGCCGCCACCGGCGGTACCAGCACCTTGGCCATGCGCGCCTGATGCTCCGGATCCAGCAGGTCCTCCGGTATGTGGATACTGAGATCATCGTTCACGGTGAGTTCGTAGTAACCCGTGGCCTCGGCGATACTGGGCAGGACGGCCATGATATCGACCCCGGCCTGGAAACCGATGTGTGCAGCGCGCACCTGACCCCAGCTGGCTTCGCTAAAGCCGGCAGGCGCGGTTTCGCTGGCCAACTGTGTCTGCAGGGCGATCCAGTCAGGTGCATCGACCCGGTTGTTGAGCTCGTGGTAGAAATCCAGCGCCTGCTGCAGGATGTTGTGGTCGTGGTCCCAGATCATGCTGGCGGCTGGCGCACCCGGGATGTAATCCATGTGCAGGAAATGATAGGTATCGGCCAGCAACTCGATGGGATTCTCGTTCCAGCTCAGCTTGCCTTCTATCACTGTGTAGCAATCGCGGTTAATGCTCAGCCATCCACTGAGTACATGCGGCTCGTCCAGCAGGCGCTGCAGCGGCCGCAACAACAGGGTCTGCTTCAACTCCATTGCATTGTGCAGTGATTTGGCGGCGGCTTCACTGTGGCCCTTGAGCCTGGCCCGGCAGATTTCCCGCCAGGCAAAATCCAGGTCAATATTGTTGGCCTGGTCCTTCAATTCACCCACGGCGGTCAGATAGGGCACGATAAATCGCGTGGTTGGTCGGGCGTTTATATTCTGGCCGATAAACCAGTTAACCAGGCCGTAGTGGAATTCCAGGTTGGTGGCGAGATCCTTGCCGCGCATGCGGGTACGACGGATGGTTTCCGCCATCTTCTCGTAGGTTTCGAGCCGGGATTCACCCACCGTAAGCAAGAGGGCGATATTGGAATCGTAGGCGCCTGCGAGGGTGTATTTCATGAACACGTCAGTGTCCGGGTTGTGAAGACTGATACCCTGGTCGTCGCGAATCTCGCCCTCCACGGCATCGCTCCAGTGCTCAATCACGCCGCCAGCGGAAGGTTGCAGCGCCTGGTTCGTGGCGTTCAGGCGCGCTTCCACGCTGTCATTGTGGCGCAGGACGCGGGCAGGCTTGGGCAGCTTCGGGCCGTGCGCCGCCAGCAGTACCATGGCCTCCACCAGGGACTCCACAACAAAGCAGTCGGCCGGGTCGTCGGGATTGCTGAAGCGCAGCGCATAGCACAGTTCAGTGACGCGGTGCTCAACCTGGATGCGGGTATTCATCTCCATGAAGAAGTGCTTGTCGCCATCGACAATACATTCAAATGTGGACACGGAATCAAGACCTACAGCAGCGCCGAAACGGGCTGCCTCGTCCTCCATTTCCTCCAGGGTAACCAGATCCTGGCGCAGCACCCGGGCCTCAGTTTCCCGGCCCGCGGCCTCGGCCTGCGCTACCGCCGCGCGCAGGGACTCCACGGTAACCGACACTTCGAGCAACTTCTGCTCATGCATCTGCAGGGAGCAGTCACGACCGCCCATGGTAATGCACCAGTCGCCATTGCCGAGGACCTGAATTTCCTGGTGGCGGGTCGTTTCGATATTCAGTTCCACCAGAACGTTCTTGTTGTCGCCAACGCCGGTGGTCTTTACCTCATTGAGAATTTCCCGGACCAGTTCCGTAGTGCGCTCCGCCTGGCCAATGCCAAGAATCCGCTGGCCCTTGCCGCCGCCACCGCTGATGGCCTTGAGCCGTACCCTGTTGCGCGGGTAGTCCGCCTGCATGCGGCCCACAGCTTCGGTCAGGGTTTCACAGAGTTCATCAATCGTATACAGGTCGAGACCCTTGTTATAGGACGCGGCCAGCACCTTGTCGGCCTTGTCTTCAATACTCAGGGATTCGTCGCCGAGAATTCCCGGATCCACAGCCAGGCCCTCGGCCTCGCAAAGTGCCGACAGCGCCGCCACATCCGGGTACTTTTTCAGTAGGGTCAGGGCCGTACCGTTGTCGATACCGGGAGTGACCGAAACACCGGTCTTCAGCGCAGTGCGTTTGGCCTCGTCCTTGAGGCCCGCGTCGTGCACCGTGCGCGAGCAGGGGCCGATGAAGTTGAGCCCGGCACGCTCCATGGCTGCAACCATGGTCTCGTCCTCGGCCATGAAGCCATAACCGGCGAAGATCGCATTGTAGTTGTTATCGCGGGCGATACTAATGATCTGCGCGATGCGCTGGTCGCGCTCCTCCTTGTTGGCACCGGTGTAATCCGGCACCCGGTGCACCCGGTCCGGGTCTGTCAGGGAGCGAAGCTCGGGGGCCAGCGCGTTCTGGTAGACGATGGAATCCTTTTCCGACAACAGGATGCCGAAATGGTCTATCCCCATTTCGCTGAAGACATCCATCGCCTCCTTGCGAATGGGGCCCCGGCAGATAATCAGCGGCCGCAGGTCGCTGCAGTCAAACTGCGCCACCC
>JBFHFJ010000215.1:0-5982 GCA_041583655.1 Haliea sp.
AGCGCCGGCAGATGACCACAGTAGTGGGAGACAACATCCACAACCTGGCGATCGAGGGCAACTTCGATGACTGCCAGGCCATGGTCAAGGCGACGTTTGGCGACCGCGGCGTGCTGCCGGCGGATCGCGGCCTGGTGGCGGTGAACTCCATCAACTGGGCCCGGATCATGGCCCAGATTGTGTATTACTTTTACGCCGCCGTCGCCCTGGGCGGCCCGGCGCGGCCGGTGGCGTTTTCGGTCCCGACCGGTAATTTCGGTGATATTTTTGCCGGCTACCTGGCCCACAGGATGGGGCTGCCGGTGGCGCAGCTGATTATCGCCACCAACCGCAATGACGTGTTGCACCGGGTGATGACCACGGCGACCTACGGCCGGCAATCCCTGGAGCACACTCTCTCGCCGAGCATGGACATCACGGTCTCCAGCAACTTCGAGCGCCTGCTGTTCGACCTCTACGATCGCGATGGCGCGGCGGTGAGCAAGCTCATGCGGGACTTCGACCAGGGCGACATTCACTTCTCCGAGACTGCCATGGCCCGTGCGCGCTCCCTTTTCAGCAGCTACCGGGTGCCGGACGAGGAAACCTGTGCCCAGATCGCCTCGACGTGGCAGGACTGTGAGTACCTCCTGGATCCGCACAGCGCCATCGGGGTGAAGGCGGCACTGGCCTCCGGCATTGGTGGCGGCATCCCGGTGGTCACCCTGGCCACCGCCCACCCGGCCAAGTTCCCCCAGGCCATCCAGCGCGCCGGGATAGGGACCGAGGTTGCTCTGCCCCTGCATCTCGCGGATCTCTTTGACCGCCAGGAACGCCTTGAGGTACTGCCCCGGGATCTGGCCGCCGTGCAGGCGTTCATGGCGAACAACCTGGGCGCCTGAGCGCCTGTGCTGACCCGCAGGCTGACGCGCCGTCAGGCCGGGCCGGCACCCAGGCTCGTGCAGTCCGGTGTGCACCCGCTGCTGGCGCGGGTCTACAGCGGCCGCGGTGTGACCGACCCCGCCGAACTCAAGCTATCCTTGCAGGAACTGTTACCCCCCACGGACTTGCTGGGCGCGGCAGAGGCGGCGGTCCTGCTCGCGGAGGCCATCGCCGGGAACAGGCGCCTGTTGATCGTCGGCGATTTTGACGCCGATGGTGCCACCAGCACCGCGTTGGCGGTCAGCGCCTTGCGCGCGCTCGGCGCCAGCCACGTCGACTACCTGGTGCCCAACCGTTTCGAATACGGCTACGGCCTGACCCCGGAAATCGTGGCGCTGGCGACAGAGCGGCAGCCGGACCTGATCATCACCGTGGACAACGGCATCTCCAGCCTTGAGGGAGTCGCGGCTGCCCGCGCGCTGGGCATTGCCACTCTGGTGACGGACCACCACCTTGCCGGCCGTGAACTGCCGGCTGCGGATGTTATCGTCAACCCCAATCAACCCGGCTGCAACTTTCCCAGCAAGGCCATGGCCGGTGTCGGTGTGATCTTCTACGTCATGCTGGCTTTGCGGGCCGAGCTGCGCCGGCGGGGATGGTTTGGCGAGCGCGGTTTCCCCGAGCCGGGCCTTGCCGACTGCCTCGACCTGGTGGCCCTGGGAACGGTGGCGGATGTGGTGCCTCTGGATCGCAACAACCGTGTCCTGGTGGCGGCGGGCCTGCAGCGTATCCGCAGCGGCCGCGCGCGGCCGGGCATCGCCGCATTGCTGGAGGTGGCCGGGCGCGCCGCTGCCGGTGTCGTCGCCTCCGATCTCGGCTTCGCCGTCGGGCCGCGACTCAATGCCGCGGGCAGGCTGGATGACATGTCAGTGGGCATCGAATGCCTGCTGGCGCCTTCCGTGGACATCGCCCGGGACTACGCCACGCGCCTGCAGCAGCTGAACCAGGACCGGCGCCAGATCGAGCAGGGCATGCAGCGGGAGGCCCTGTCACTACTGGAGAACCTGCCGCTGCAGGAGGAAGACGGTAGCCCACCGGCGGCGATTGCCCTCTACGAGCCGGGCTGGCACCAGGGAGTGATCGGCATTCTCGCCTCCCGGGTCAAGGACCGGCTGCACCGCCCCACTATCGTCTTTGCCGACGCCGAGCCCGGTGGTGACGAACTCAAGGGTTCTGCCCGCTCAATCAAGGGTATTCACATCCGCGACGTCCTGGATGCGGTGGCAACCCGCAATCCGGGTCTCGTCACCCGCTTTGGCGGTCACGCCATGGCAGCGGGCCTGAGTTTGCCCAGGGCCCATTACCCGGCGTTCGCGGAGGCTTTCGTGGCCGAGGTTGCGCAACATGGTCGCGATCTGGACCTGGAGGCGGTGCTGGAGTCCGATGGTGAGCTGGCGCCCGGGGAGTTTGACCTGCCGCTTGCCGAAGCCCTGCGCTTTGGTGGCCCCTGGGGCCAGCATTTCCCGGAGCCGCTGTTTGATGGCCGTTTCCGCATAGTGCAGCAGCGACTGGTGGGTGAACGGCACCTGAAGCTGGTGCTTGAGTTGCCCGGAGCGGAGGTGGTCGATGCCATTGCCTTCAATGTCGACCTTGACCTGTGGCCGGATCCCTCCCGGGAGTGGGTTGAAGCGGCCTACCGTCTGGATGTGAACGAGTTTCGGGGGCGGCGGTCGTTGCAGTTGGTGATTGAACAGTTGCAACCGTTGGGGTGAATTTACTGTTTTGGTGGGGACAGCGTGTGCGGCGCTAGTCGAAAGCGCTTGCGGAGAAATCCAGGGAGTGACGCGGCGGCCAGCAGGCCGGGGCTCACTCAGGCCTTGCGCGTTTGTTTCGGATGTTTCCGCTCCGGGTAACAGGTCGTACAGATCTCGCAGACCCGGCCATCGCAACCCCGCGCGCTGCAGAACTCGCGACCGTAGTAGATGAACTGCAGATGCAGGCGGTTCCAGTACTCGCGCGGGAACAGGCGCTTCAGGTCGCGCTCGGTCTGGACCACGTTCTTGCCGCTGCTGAGTCCCCAGCGCTGGGCCAGGCGGTGGATATGGGTGTCAACGGGAAAGGCCGGCACGCCGAAGGCCTGGGACATTACCACGCTCGCCGTTTTGTGGCCGACCCCGGGCAGGCGCTCCAGCGCGTCCATGTCCGCCGGTACTTCCCCGCCGTGCTCCTCCATGAGTATCTCGCTGAGGCGTTTGATGGCGCGGGACTTCTGCGGTGACAGGCCACAGGGGCGAATGGTCTCGCGAATCTGCTCCACATCCAGCTGCATCATGGCAGCGGGGGTGTCGGCCAGGGCGAACAGCGCCGGTGTGACCTGGTTGACCCGTTCATCGGTGCACTGGGCGCTGAGCAGCACGGCGATCAGTAGCGTGAAGGGGTCCGTGTGGTCCAGCGGAATGGGGGGCTCGGGGTAGAGCGCCTGCAGGCGCTGCAGGATATAGGCCACGCGCTCCGGCTTGCTCAGCATGCGTCTACAGGGTCTGCAGCAGCTGCACGATGCGCTGCGCGGCGTCCACGCAGTCTTCCTGGGATGCCACCAGGGCCATGCGCACCCGGTTGGCCCCCGGGTTGCCGCTGTCCGTGTCCCGGGCCAGGTAGCTGCCGGGTACAACGGTAACGTGTTGCCGGGCATATAGCTGGCGTGCAAAGTCGGTGTCGCTGCCCGGAGTCTCCGGCCACAGGTAGAAACCGGCGTCCGGGCGTTTCACCTCCAGGTGCCCGGCAAGGATCTCGAGTACCGCGTCGAACTTCTCCCGGTAGCGCTGGCGGTTGACCCTGACATGCTCTTCATCGCTCCAGGCGGCACTGCTGGCGTGCTGGTTGTGCAGGGGCATGGCGCAACCGTGGTAGGTCCGGTACTTGAGGAAGTCAGCCAGCACCTGCGCGTCTCCGGCGACGAAGCCCGAGCGCAGCCCGGGCAGGTTGGAGCGCTTGCTCAGGCTGTGGAAGACGACGCAGCGCCGGTAGCTGTCGTTGCCCATGCGGGCGCAGGCCTGCAGCAAGCCGGGCGGCGGCGCGTCTTCATCGCTGTAGATTTCCGAATAGCACTCATCGCTGGCGATGATGAAGTCGTATTTGTCAGCCAGCTCCACCAGCGCCTGCAGTTGCGCAAGGGGCATCACCGCACCGCTGGGATTGCCCGGACTGCAGATATACAGCAGCTGGCAGTGCCGCCACCAGGACTCCGGAACGCTGGCGAAGTCCGGCAGGTGTCCGGTGGCGGCGGTGGCGTTGATAAAGCCGGGTCTGGCGCCCGCCAGCAGGGCGGCCCCCTCGTAGATCTGGTAGAAGGGGTTGGGGCTGAGCACCATGGCATCCGGGCCGGCGGTCACCACCGCCTGGGCGAAGGCAAACAGGGCCTCGCGGGTACCGTTGACCGGCAGCACCTGGGTGAACGGATCCACGGCGGTGAGCTGGAAGCGGCGCTGGAGCCAGCCGGCGATGGTCTCCCGCAGGCTGTCTTCGCCACGGGTAGCCGGGTAATTGGCCAGCAGTGGCAGGTGCTCCGTCAGCGCGTCGAGGACAAACCCGGGCGACGGGTGCCGCGGTTCGCCGATGGACAGCGGGATATGAGTCTGGCCCGCGCGCGGTTGCAGGTCTGCAAACAGGGTTCGCAACCTCTCGAAGGGGTAGGGTTGAAGCTTTTCCAGCAGCGTGTTCATGGGTGCTCAGGTATCCTCTTCCACCTGTTCGTCCAGCTGTTCGCGAATGGCGCGCTGGATGGCCTGACACAGCGCCGGGTCGGTGAGCGGCTGCTGCTGTGAGTCGGTAATGAAAAAGACGTCCTCCACCCGCTCCCCCAGGGTCTGGATTTTGGCGGCTTGCAGGTCTACCCCATATTCGACAAAGATCCTCCCGATGCGGGCCAGGAGGCCGGGGCGGTCGCGGGAGGACACTTCGAGCACACTGACCTGCTTGATCTCGTCGATGGACATGCTGGTCTCCGTGGGCACGGAGAAGGACTTGATCTGGCGCGGGGTGAGGCGCTTGACGCTGGGTGCCCGGTCCAGGTTGGAAGCCAGGGCGCGGCTCAGGTGGTCGCGGATATGGCGGAGGCGCGCGCTGTCGTCGGCGATGGAGCTGCCGTCCGAGTTCAGTACATAGAATGTGTCCAGGCTCATGCCGTCGCGGGCGTTGTAGATGCGGGCATCGTGGACACTGAGGTCCAGCTGCTCCAGTTCGGCGCAGGCTCGCGAGAACAGCTGGGCGTGGCTGCGGGCGTGGATAAAGATCTGCGTCGTGTTGGCCACGCTGGAGTCCGAGCTGTTGCGAATGAGCACCAGCGGCTGGTCTCGTTCGTAGTGCCCCGCGATGGCTTCCGTATGCCAGGCGATGTCCTCGGGCTTTTCCCGCAGGAAATAGTCCTCGCCCTGTTCGCGCCAGAGGTCCTGGAGTTCCTCCACGGTAAAACCCCGGTATTCCAGCAGGTCTGCGGCGGTCTTGCGGGTCTGTTCTATCCAGACCTGCTTGTCGACGGGGTTCTCCAGTCCCCGGCGCAGGGCCCGCCGCGTGCCGGTATAGAGCTGGCGCAGCAGGCTGCCGCGCCAGGCATTCCAGAGGGTCGGGTTGGTGCCGTTGATGTCTGCAACGGTGAGTGTGAACAGGTAGTCAAGGCGGTCGAGGTCGCCGACGTGGTGGGCAAACTGCTGGATGACGTCCGGGTCGGAAATGTCCTTGCGCTGGGACACGGCCGACATGGTGAGGTGGTTGCGTACCAGCCAGACGACCAGCTCGGTATCGCGGTCGCTGAGTCCATGCTCCTGGCAGAAGCGTTCGGCGTCAACCGCGCCCAGCTCCGAGTGGTCGCCCCCCCGGCCCTTGCCGATGTCGTGGTAGAGCCCGGCGATGTACAGGAGCTCGATTTTCGGCAGCCGCCGGGCGACCCGGCTGGTGACGGGGAAGCGTTCGTCGAACTCTGGTTTCTGGAAGCGCCGCATGTACTGGATGACCTCCAGGGTATGGGCATCCACGGTATAGGTGTGGAACAGGTCGTGCTGCATCTGGCCGACAATGCGGCCAAACTCCGGCAGGTAATTGCCCAGAATTCCGTAGCGGGTCATG
>JBFHFJ010000216.1:0-5947 GCA_041583655.1 Haliea sp.
ATCGCGGTCGGCGCCTCCTGCGTGCCGCGGCGGGATATCGACCTGCGCACGGTCCTGGGAGTCGACAAACTGATGTGGGGCAGCGATTACCCGCACCCGGAGGGCACCTGGCCGCACACGGGCGAGTATTTCCGGGAGACCTTCGCCGGGGTTCCCGAAGACGACGGACGCAAGATTCTCGGCGAGAACGCCGTAGCCTGGTACGGCCTCGACCGCGCCCGCCTGCAGGCGGTTGCCGACAGGATCGGACCCAGTTCCTCCATTTTCCACGTCAGGGGAGAAGCCGCATGACGACCAAGATTGTTGAAGCCTGTGAATCCAAGACCAACACCACCCCGGATTTCCCCATGGGCTGGTATTCCGTCGCCCGCAGCCACGAACTCCAGGTGGGCGAGGTCAAGCGCGTGCACGCGTTTGACCGCGAGTTCGCCCTTTACCGCACGCGCTCCGGCCGGGCGGTGCTGCAGGACGCTTTCTGTCCTCACCTGGGTGCGCACCTGGGGGTGGAGGGCAGTGTAGTCGGCGAGTCCCTGCGCTGCCCCTTCCACGGCTGGCGCTTCGACACTACCGGCCAGTGCGTGGAAATTCCCTACTGTGACGAGATCCCGGAGCGCGCCCGCATCCGCACCTGGCACACCGGGGAGCAGAATGGCGAGGTCTACATCTGGTTCCATCCCCAGAATCTGGCGCCCAAGTGGGAGCTGCCCTTGCTGACGGAGCTCGGCGACGACAACTGGACGGCGCCGCGCTACGCGGAGTTCGAAGTGCCCGCCCACATCCAGGACATTGCAGAGAACTCCTGCGACCCGGTGCATTTCCGCTATGTGCACAGGCAACCGGATGTGCCGCCGTCGGAAGCGACTATCGATGACGACGGCCGCACCCTGCACCTGCGCGCGGACGCCGCCCAGGCGGCAATTCCGCACAAGCTCCACGCAATGGTGCTGAACCCCGGGCTGGCGGTGGTGCGGACCTCCTACGGGCCCGGCGCGGAAATGGTGGTCTACAACAGCTCCCAGCCCATCGACAAGCACACCACGCTGCTGCGCTGGACCCTGTCCGTGCGGCGGGAAATCGAGGATCTGGCAGGGGACGAGGTCATGAAAGGCATCATCGCCGGCATCCAGGACGACTATCCGATCTGGGCCAACAAGGTGCACAAGCACAAGCCGCTGTTCTGCCGCGAGGACAAGACCCTGGTGATGTACCGCAAGTGGGTGCGCCAGTTCTACATTGACGTCAGGGACATTGCCTGAGATGCGTGATTTCAAGGACAAGGTGGCAGTGATCACCGGTGGCGCCAGCGGCGTCGGACGTTCCCTGGCTTTCGCCCTGGGCCGCCGCGGCGCCCGTATCGTGATTGGCGATGTGGACGCCACAGCCATGGAGGCTATCGACCGGGACCTGGCAGCGGAGGGCATCGACGCCCGGGTGGCTTCCTGTGACGTCACCAACGTCGCCAGCCTGGAAAATCTGGCGGACATCGCGGTCGAGCATTTTGGCGGCGTCCAGCTGGTGTTTGCCAATGCCGGCATTGGCGCCGGTGAGTCAGGCGCCATGTGGGACTATTCGGAGAAGGACTGGCAGTGGTGTTTCAACGTCAATATCTGGGGCGTTATCAATACCATCCGCGCCTTCATGCCGAGGCTGGTGGCCGCCGGTGAGCCCGCGCATTTCGTGGTGACCGGCTCGGGCAACGGCGCCCTGCTGGTCTTCCCCGACGCCCCGATCTACACCGCCAGCAAGGCGGCGGTGCATGCCATCACCGAAAATCTGCATTATCAGCTGCAGGCGGCCCAGAGTCCGGTGAAGGTCAGCGCACTGTTCCCCGGCCCGCACGTGGTTGAAACCGGGCTCTTCAACTCCGGCCGGGTGCGGCCCGAGGCGCTGAAGAAAGAGGTCGAGGGCAATGCCTCCGGCATCAGCTCGGTGGACGACATGAAGCGCATGGCAGCGGAGTACGGCATCGAACTGAAGACGACCCACCCCGACGAGGTCGCCGCGATGGCCTTGGAAGGGCTGGAGCGCGACGCCTTCTGGCTGCTGGCGACAACGCCGGAAACAGACCAGAAAATCCGCGCCCGGGCCGAGATGATCCTCAACCGCGATACCCCGGTGCCCAACATGGTCGGGGGTTGATCGGGGGGAGTATACCCCGGGGCCAGGTCCGTCCCTGTTGCGTCTGGAACGGGGCAACAGGGCGAGACCGAACCCCCTCATAATAAGGAAACCCAAGCATGTCCAATGCAGGAAAAGCGCCCCAGGGCAGCCCCGGTGATATTGGCAACTGGCCGCTGCTGAAGATCGTTTATCGCACTGATCCCGAGGCCATCGCCGCTGTGCTGCCCCCCGGGATAACGCCGGGTGCCAAACCCCATGTCACCCTGACCATCTATAACGTGCCGGTCCCGGATGAGCCGGAATACGGCATCCTGCAGACCGTTGATGCTGACTATAACGGTGTCGCGGGCGAGTATGCCCTGGGCTACGGTATCGACCAGGAGTCGGCCATCTTCATCAGCCGCGACCACAACGGCCAGCCCAAGTACCCCTGCACCACCGAATACTACCGCCACGGTTCGAATGTCAGCGCCCGCGCCACCCACCAGGGCTACACCTTCGTGGAGTTCCGCGGCACCTCCAGCGGGCAGAACGAGCCTCTTCCCGAAATTGACCTGCACGAGTGGTGGGTGAAATTTTCCCTGGCGGTAGGGGCCATGCCGGACCCGGCCAGGGGCTATGATTTCCCGCCCCATGTGGTGCATGTGCGCAGCCGCTACGGCACCACCTGGCGGGAAGAGGTCAAGGGAGAGCTGGTTCTCCGTGACAGCCCCTGGGATCCGCTGGCCAGTCGCCTGCCCCTGCGCGAGCAGGTGTCCGCACACCTGTGGTGGCCGACCTTCCTCGACCGGGAAATTACCCTCGCCGGACCGCTGGACCCCGATGCTTTCATGCCATTCACCGACACGATCTCCGGGTCCCGCTGGCAGGGAACCCGCGGCGGCCCCCGGCGCGGCTGACGTATCCCGCAGCCGGGGATTGCGCCAGCGGAGCCAGTTCATTACCGCTGGCGGGTTCCCCGTCCATGGCATTTGAGTGCTTGATCACCGGCTATCGCTGCGCGATGATCGGCCGATGCCTTCAGCCCTGATCAAATGCCGATGACCCTGGATGCGGTCGCCGCCCTGCAACTCACGCTGGTAGTGATCAGCGCCGTCTTTGCCGGCGCCAATTTCCTCGCCTGGCACCTGTTCGGTCGCCCCCGGCACGCCCTGATCTGGACCTTCGCCTACCTGTTGGCCATGGCCCAGTACCTGCTCAACATAGTGCGCGAAGCGCTACCTGCCTACGAGATCTACTGGCTTTCCGCGAACCTTGTCTCCACCCTGCTGGTGATCACCGTGGTCTGGGGGCACCGGCAGCGGCTGGGGAGGCCGAGTCCCTGGCCATGGGCGGCGGGTCTGCTGGCACTGGTCATGCTGACACAGCTGGTCTTTACCCTGGCGCAGCCGCGGGCGGATGTGCGGGTCGCGTTGGCCCCCGCCTTTGCCTGCATTGGCCTGTTCCATGTGGCGTGGCTGTTGTTGCGCCACGGTCCGGAACCGGTGCTGGCCCAGCGTGTGGCTGCCCTCATCCACGGGCTGTTTGGTCTGGCCCAGGGGCTGGCGGCCGGGATTGCCCTGCAGCTGGGCGCGGACGCCTCAGCAGAGCAGGCGCAGCTTTACAACATGGTCAATTTTGCCCTCATGCCAACCTTCTTCGTGGCCATGGGCGTCGCCGTGATTTTCCTGCTGGCGACGGACCTCTCGAACAAGTTGCGCTGGCAGACGGTCACCGACCCTCTTACTGGCGTCAGCAACCGCCGTGGTTTCCTGCAGGCCGCCGACCTGTCTTTGGCCCAGGCGCGCAGACACCGGCGCCCGCTGGCGGTGGTGCTCGCCGATATCGATCTGTTCAAGCGCATCAACGACAACTATGGCCACGGCGCCGGGGATCGGGTCCTTGCCCATTTCGCCAGGGTGCTGCGGGAGAGTGTCCGAATGGAAGACTGTGTAGGCCGCATCGGTGGCGACGAGTTTGCTGTGCTCATGGCAGACTGCAGGCCCGATGATGCGGGCCTGATGATGTCACGGGTGCGCCACGCCCTGGCCGAGCAACCGGTGGTTGAAAAGAGTCAGGCAATCCCCCTGACAGTGAGCTTCGGTATTGCCGGGTTTGTGGACGGGGACAGCAGGGAAAGCCTGCTGGCGCGCGCCGACCAGGCCCTGTACGAGGCCAAGGCATCTGGCCGAGACTCGGTGATCCTGGCCGGTGACACCAAGCCGGTGGGGATGGTTTCCCACGGCTGATTTGGCCATACTGGTCTGTTGTCAAACCCGGTTGAAGATTAACGCCCATATTGGAGCCGCCGATGTCACTGCGCAAGATCAAGCACGCCCTTACCCTGTTTCTGATGAAAACCCTGGCCGGCCTTGCCCCCGCTCCGGCCTACATGGTCTACACCGGCAGCGGCAGTGCCGCGGAACTGTGCCGGCACATCATTCGCAGTGGGGTACGCAAGCTGTTGCTGGTGACCGACAAGCCACTGCGGGATCTCGGAATAGTCGACCAGGCCACTGCGGCCCTGGCCGGTTCGGGCGTGGAGATAGTGATCTACGATGGTGTCGAGCCCAACCCCACCTATGACCAGGTGGCGGCCGGGCGCACGCTGATGCTTGAATCCGGTTGCGAGGCGGTGCTGGCCATAGGCGGCGGCTCCTCCATTGATGCGGCGAAGATCATCGCGGCGTCCGCCAGCAGCGATGAGGACCCGAAAACCTGGGTGGGATTCGGCAAGGTCAGGCACGAGGTGCCGAAACTCTACGCGATCCCGACTACCTCAGGCACCGGCTCCGAGGCCACCATGGGTGCGGTGATCTCCGATAGCGTGACCCTGGAGAAAGGTGTGATTTCCGGAGCCGGCCTGCTGCCGGCGGCGGTGGCGCTGGATTCCGACCTGATGCTGGGCATGCCGGCGCCGATCACCGCCGCGACGGGTATCGATGCGCTCACCCACGCCATTGAGGCCTATATCTGTGTCTGGGATCGCGGCACCCGCAAGGAGCACGCGGCGATGGCAGCGCGGTTGATTTTCCGGCACCTGCGCGATGCGGTGACCGATGGCGCCAACCGTGAGGCCCGCGAGGCCATGGCGCTGGCGGCGTACTATGCCGGCATTGCCATCAACCAGGTGAACGTCGGCAATGTGCACGCCATTGCCCACCAGATTGGCGGCAAGTACGGTATCCCCCACGGGCTGGCCAATGCCCTGGTGCTGCCGCACGTGCTGGAGTATTGCCGGGCCGAAGCCGGCGCAGCGCTGGCGGAACTGGCCCTGCTGGCGGGCGCGGGCAGCGCCGGCGAGCCGGTCGATACGCTGGCGGGGAAATTCATTGCCGCGGTGGTGCAGTTGCGCGCCGATGTCGGCCTGCCGGAGACCTCCGACAGGATTCGGAGCCAGGACCATGAGTACCTCGCGGCCCTCGCGCTGAAGGAGTGCGAGAGTTACCCCGTGCCCAGGCTGCTGGAGCGGGACGCCACCCTGGATATCCTGCGCAAGATCACCGCCTGACTCCAGCGGGCCGGAGATCAGCCGCCGAAGACCGTCGCCCCGGATTCGGCCTCGTTGACCGCGGCGCGCATGAAGCCAAACAGTTCGCGGCCGGTGCCGTATTCGCAACTGTCGTCACTGCGCTGGACGAGCTTCCGCTCGCGCCATTCGTCCGCCGGCACCAGCGCCTGCAATTCCCCGCGTTCGCTGTCCAGGCGGATGATGTCGCCCTCACGCACCCGTGCCAGGGCACCCCCGGCTATGGCCTCGGGGCTGACGTGAATGGCCGCCGGCACTTTGCCGGAGGCGCCGGACATGCGCCCGTCGGTGACCAGGGCCACCTGGAACCCCCGGTCC
>JBFHFJ010000217.1:0-5915 GCA_041583655.1 Haliea sp.
ACGACCCGTGTCAGCGGCTTCCTCGAGGGTGAGGATGCCCTGGCAACCGTGGCGGCATTTCGGGCCATGGGCGTGGAGATAGAGGGCCCCGAGGATGGTGAAGTCGCCGTGCACGGCGTCGGCCTGCATGGTCTGCGGGCTCCCGGAGCACCGCTGGATATGGGTAATTCCGGCACCAGCATGCGACTCATAGCGGGGCTTCTGGCCGGGCAGGCGTTCGACAGCGAGCTGACCGGCGATGTGTCCCTGTGCAAGCGGCCGATGGGCCGGGTGATGGACCCGCTGCGACTGATGGGCGCCAGCGTTGAGGGCGCCGCGGAGGGCAGGCCGCCGCTGCGGATTCACGGTGGTCAGGCCCTGCGCGGCATCCACTATGATCTGCCCATGGCCAGTGCCCAGGTGAAGTCCTGTGTGCTGCTGGCGGGTCTCTATGCCGGGGGCAGGACTTCGGTGACCGAGCCGGCGCCCACGCGGGATCATACCGAGCGCATGCTGCGCGGTTTCGGATACGCGGTAGACAGTGAACACGGGGTGATCAGCCTCGAAGGCGGTGGGCGCCTGCGGGCGACAGAGATCGATGTCCCCGCCGATATGTCCTCGGCAGCGTTTTTCCTGGTCGCGGCCAGCATTGCTCCGGGCTCGGATCTGTTGCTGACGCACGTCGGGATCAACCCGACCCGCATCGGGGTCATCAACATCCTGGGCCTGATGGGGGCCGACCTTACCCTGAAGAACCACCGCGAGGTCGGCGGTGAGCCGGTGGCTGACATCCATGTGCGCTACGCGCCACTGAGGGGCATTGAGATTCCCCGCGACCAGGTGCACCTGGCCATTGATGAGTTCCCGGCCCTGTTCATCGCCGCCGCCTGCGCCAGCGGCCGCACCGTCCTGCGGGGCGCGGAGGAGCTGCGGGTCAAGGAGAGCGACCGCATCGCGGCCATGGCCGAGGGCCTGAGCACCCTCGGTGTGCACAACGAGGTGCTGGAGGACGGGATCATCATAGAGGGCGGCGTCCTTGGCGGCGGGGTCATCCACACCTACCACGATCACCGGATCGCCATGTCCTTTGCCATTGCAGCACTGCGCGCCAGTGCCGAGATCCGTATTCTCGACTGCGACCACGTCGGCACATCGTTTCCGGGCTTCGATGCCCTCGCCCGGGGTCTGGGGCTGCAGATTTCGGCACGGGTCGACTGATGCCCGAGGTGCCGGTGATCACGGTGGACGGCCCCAGCGGTGCGGGCAAGGGCACGCTCAGCCATCTGCTGGCGGATTCCCTGCGTTGGCACTTTCTCGACAGTGGTGCACTGTACCGGGTGACCGGCCAGGCCTGTGTGCTGGAGGGCGTCTCCTGGGAGGATGCGCCGGCGGTGACGGAAGTTGCCCGCCACCTGCAGGTCGAATTCGTCACCGATGCCAGTGGCGAGGTACGGGTGATCTACAAGGGCACCGATGTCAGCCGTGAAATCCGTACCGAGGAAGGTGGCCGTGGGGCTTCCACGGTCGCCGCCATCCCCGCGGTGCGGGAGGCCCTCCTGCAGCGCCAGCGCGAGTTCCTGCTCCCCCCGGGCCTGGTGGCCGATGGCCGCGACATGGGCACGGTGGTGTTTCCCGATGCGCCACTGAAAATCTTCCTCACTGCCAGTGCCGCGGAGCGGGCGCAGCGCCGCTACCGGCAGTTGCTCGAAAAGGGAGAAAATGTTAGTCTCCCGCGCCTTCTTCGGGACATCGAGGAGCGAGATGCACGCGACAGCGGTCGTTCCGTCTCCCCTCTGGTTCCCGCTGAAGACGCCATTGTCATCGACAGCAGCAGTATGGCGATTGCCGATGTGTTCGCCGCAGTAATGGCAGCGGTGCGTGAGAGAGGCCTGGCCTGATCTCATTTGCCGATGTCAGCGGGGCGAGAATGGTTTGCTAGCACTGTCCCTGGTGCCGGGTCCAGAAGTGGCCCAGGGGTGGTTTTGACTGGATGACCCGTGCCAGCTGGAGGCGCGGCAAGGCGGATTTCCGCCGTAATCTCACTTACAGGTAATGTGTAATGAGCGAATCCTTCGCTGAACTGTTTGAAGAAAGCTTGAAAACCGTCGAAATGGAGCCCGGCAGCATCGTCACCGGCGTGGTCATCGACATCGATAACGAGTGGGTCACCGTCCACGCAGGCCTGAAGTCTGAAGGCGTGATTCCTCGTGCCCAGTTCCTCGACGCTGCCGGCAACTGCTCGCTGAGCATTGGCGACGAGGTCCAGGTCGCCCTGGAAACCGTGGAAGACGGTTTCGGCGAGACCAAGCTGTCCCGCGAGAAAGCCAAGCGCGCCGAGTCCTGGAAAGAGCTCGAAGCCGCGCACGAGGCGGACGAAGTGGTCAAGGGTGTCATCAACGGCAAGGTCAAGGGTGGCTTTACCGTCGATATCAACACCATTCGCGCCTTCCTGCCCGGTTCGCTGGTCGACGTGCGTCCGGTTCGCGATACCGCGCACCTGGAGAACAAGGAACTCGAATTCAAGGTCATCAAGCTTGACCAGAAACGCAACAACGTGGTGGTTTCCCGCCGCGCGGTGATGGAAGCGGCCAACAGCGTAGAGCGCGAGGCCCTGCTGGAATCACTGCAGGAAGGCATGTCCGTCAAGGGCATCGTCAAGAATCTCACCGACTACGGTGCGTTTGTGGACCTCGGCGGTGTCGACGGTCTGCTGCACATTACCGATATGGCCTGGAAGCGCATCAAGCACCCCTCCGAGATCGTCGAAGTGGGCCAGGAAATCGATGTCAAGATCCTCAAATTCGACCGTGAGCGCAATCGCGTGTCCCTCGGCCTCAAGCAGCTGGGCGAGGATCCCTGGGTGGAAATCACCAACCGCTACCCCGAAGGCAGCCGGGTCAAGGCCCGCGTTACCAACCTCACCGACTACGGCTGTTTCGCCGAGCTGGAAGAGGGTGTCGAGGGTCTGGTTCACGTTTCCGAGATGGACTGGACCAACAAGAACGTGCATCCCTCCAAGATCGTCCAGCTGGGCGACGAGGTGGAAGTCATGGTGCTGGATATCGACGAGGAGCGTCGTCGTATATCACTGGGTATCAAGCAGTGCCAGCAGAACCCCTGGGACGCATTCGCTGCACAGTACAGCAAGGGCGACAAGATTGCCGGCAGCATCAAGTCGATCACCGACTTCGGTATCTTTATCGGCCTGGAAGGCAACATCGACGGCCTGGTTCACCTGTCCGACATCAGCTGGAACGAAGCCGGTGAAGAGGCGGTGCGCAATTACAAGAAGGGCGATGAAATCGAGACGGTTATCCTGTCCATCGACCCCGAGCGCGAGCGCATCTCCCTGGGCATCAAGCAGCTGGAAGACGATGCGTTCTCCGGCTACGTGGCGGAAAACGATCGTGGCTCCATCGTGACCGGTGAAGTCATCGAGGTGGATGCCAAGTCGGTGACCGTCAAGCTGGCAGACGAGGTCGAGGGTATTCTCAAGGCCTCCGACATCAGCCGCGACAAGGTCGATGACGCCCGCAGCCTGTTCAAGGTCGGCGACAGTGTCGAAGCCAAGATCATCTCTGTCGACCGCAAGAATCGCGGCCTGGCCCTGTCCATCAAGGCCAAGGACTTCGACGACGAGAAGGATGCGGTCAAGTCGCTGAAGGAGCAGGAGGAGTCCTCCTCCCCCGGTACCATTGGCGACCTGATCAAGGCGCAAATGGAGAAGTAAGCTCGCCTCTGGCAGCGTCGAAAGGCTCACCCTCGGGTGGGCCTTTTTTCGTTATAAAATAACAACTTGCGCTATTGTCCCGGCAGCGTCACAATATTCGCCAAACGGTGCGCAGCAGCGGCTGGGTCCAGGAGCGGTGCAGGGGCAGAGGGACAATGACCAAAAGTGAGTTGATCGAGGCGATCGCCGCCCGGCAGAGCCAGCTGTCGCTGAAAGATGTGGAGCTGGCGGTCAAGACCATTCTCGAGCATATGTCGGAAGCGCTGGCCGCCGGTGAGCGTATCGAAGTGCGTGGCTTTGGCAGTTTTTCCCTGCACTACCGCGAGCCCCGCCGGGGCCGCAATCCCAAGACCGGGGACACCGTAGAGCTCACGGGCAAGTACGTACCCCATTTCAAGCCCGGCAAGGAGTTGCGCGAGCGGGTGAATATGGGGCTGCAGGCCGGGTTTTGACCGAGGGCAGGGTGTAGACGGGGAGCAGGCTTATGAGTGTATTGCGCAAGGTGATTGCCCTGCTGGTGATCCTGGCGATGGTGGCGCTGGGTGTGCTGTTCGCCCTGCAGAATCACCAGCCGGTGGGCCTGGATCTTCTTGTCCACGAATTCGCCCCCCGCAGCCTGGCCCTGTGGCTGTTGGCTGCGCTGGCGCTGGGAGGCGTGTTGGGGTTGCTGGCATCGAGCGTCATCATCCTGCGTCTGCGCGGTGGCCTGGCCATTGCCCGGCGCAAGCTCGACAAATCCAAACTGGAGCTGGACAGATTACGGGTTGCCGGAATCAAAGACGGTGAATGACCTGCTGGTGTTCCTGCTGCTGTTTGCCGCCATCGGCATCGGCTGGTGGCTGGGAAGGCGCAGTGTCCATATTGTCGCGACCGATTTTCCCGGACAGTATTACAAGGGCTTGAACTACCTGCTGGATGGCCGCCCGGACGGCGCGGTGGACGCGTTCATCAATGCCCTGGAAGTCAATACGGAAACCCTGGAGACCCATATCGCCCTGGGCAACCTGCTGCGCAAGCGCGGAGAGGTGGACAGGGCTATCCGTATTCACCAGAACCTTCTCGCCCGGCCCAGCCTGCCTCGAGCGCAAGTACACCAGGCGCACCTGGAGCTGGCGCGGGACTACATCAGCGCCGGGCTGTTCGACCGCGCGGAGCGCCTGCTCCTGGACCTGGTCAAGGACTCCCCCGAGCAGCGCCGGGCCAGCCAGCGCCATCTACTGGAGATTTTCCAGAGCCAGCGCGAGTGGGAAAACGCCATTGCAGTTGCGACCGCGCTGTTACCGCGCAAGTCCCTGCTCAGCCAGACTGGCCCCGTTCCGCTGGGTGCCAACCGGCAACCGGTAGCGGTGGCGCTGGCGCACTATCACTGCGAGCTGGCGGCGGATCTGTTGAAGCAGGGCAGTGTCCAGGGCGCGCGCAAGGAGTTGCAACAGGCGCTGCTCCACGACCGGCACTGCGTGCGGGCCTCCTTGATGCTGGGTGAACTGGAATGCCACGCGGGGAACTACCGCCAGGCTATCAAGGCCCTGCGCAAGGTTGGACAGCAGGACCCCGATTACATCCCTGAAACGATTCCGACCCTGCAGCAAGCTTACCGCGAGCTGGGTGAAGAGCACACCCTGCGCGAGTATCTCGAGGAGTGCCTGCAGGCCAATCCGGCCGCCCCACTGGTGCTGGCGGTCGCCGACGATATCTGTAACAGCAGTGGTGTCGAGGCTTCGGCTACGTTCCTGTCCGTGCAGCTGGCCAAGTATCCCTCCTTGCGCGGCCTGTCCCGGCTGATCGCGCTGCAGATGGGTAATACCGAAGGGCAGATCAGGGACAACCTGAGCCTGTTGGCGCGCCTGGTGGAGCGCCTCCTTGCGGAGCGCCCGACCTATCGCTGCAGTCACTGCGGCTTCGCCGGTCGCCAGTTGCACTGGTTCTGCCCCGGCTGCAAGCACTGGGGCACTGTCAAATCCATCCGCGGCAACCGTGTCGACTGACCGCTGTCGCCCGAGACCAAGGTAGCAAGTATGGAATCCCCTGTTCTGGTGGCGCTGGATTACGCCGAGGAGGCCGCCGCCCTGGCCCTGGCCGAGCAACTTTCTCCTGACCTGTGTCGGCTCAAGGTCGGCAAGGAGCTGTTTACCCGCGCCGGCCCCGGCCTGGTTCGCAGGTTGCAGGACATGGGTTTCGAGAGATTTCTCGACCTGAAATTCCACGA
>JBFHFJ010000218.1:0-5911 GCA_041583655.1 Haliea sp.
CAGCCGATCAAGCCACCGCCAATTATCGCCACATCACAGCTGTGCAACGTTGCTCCCCGTTTGTTGGCCCTATTCCAGCGCGCTACCCCATAACTGTGCGGCCCTGTGCCACCAGTGTCGCGCGGATCTGGCTGGCGCCCTCGGCGCCCAGCGGCTGCAGGGGCAGGCGCGGAAAGCCCCCGTACAGTCCCTGCTGGTTCAGGGCTTCCTTGAAAATGGCCTGAGTGGAGCCGAACTTGCCGGTCAGATCCGCATTGAACCAGCTCCTCATTATAGTGTAATCACGGGCCGCGTATTCCAGGGCCCGGGCCTCATTGCCAGCCCACAGCTCGTTAAAAAAGTCGGGCTGTTCGTGGCCCAGCACGGCTCCGGCGCCCATGGTGCCGTCCGCATCGTGCTGCATGACCAGCGTTGCGCCGATCTCGTTCATGGGAATACCAAATATTCGCACTTCGCGGCGCAAGCGGAAGAACACATCGAGGAAGCCGCGCAGGTCTGAGGTTGAATTCTTGATGGCGACCACCCGCTCAAGCTGCGCCAACGCCGCCAGCAGGTCCGCAGACATGTCCACGTGAGTGCCGGGAGGCCAGTTGTAGACACAGATGGGCATCTTGATTGCCGCATCCACGGACTGGTAGAACGCGAGGATGTCATCTTCAGTAGGCACCATATAGGGTGGGGGTGTCAGGAGGATACCGTCGAAACCGGCTTTCTCCGCTAGTTCAACCTGGACCAGGACATCGGCCAGGGTGTAGCCGCTACAGCCCGCAATAAGCGGTATGCGCCCCTGCACACGCCCGGCGACTTCCGCCAGCAGCAAGGCCTTGTCTTCCAGAGTCAGCGAAAACCATTCGCCCTGCGTACCCGCCACGACCAGACCGTGCATGCCCTGCTCTAGCAGCCAGTCGACATGTTTACGCAGGGCCTCGACGTCGAGCTCGCCGCTGCGGGTAAACGGGGTGGTCATTGCCGGTATGTATCCACGCCAGCTCACAGAATCTCTATTCATAAACTCCTCGAAAAAAACCTAACGTTTTTCGTGTAATTCACACTTCGCATTCTACTGCTCACCAGATGCAATTAATGGCTTATTGCTTTGTCTATATCGCAAACTAGATGGAGAATCCCGCAGTAACTCAGCCCACCTTACTAGACCGCTCGCGCTATCAGCATGAAGCAAAGCGCGTCAAACGTGGCGCGACTGCAGATGTCCGATGCTCTGTTCATTACTGTTCTTATTTGTTGATCTGCGCCGTGGCTTCAATCTCAATCAGGAAATCGGGCAGGGCCAGAGCCTGAACCCCGATCCAGGTATTGGCCGCCGGCGTGACGTCCCCATAGAACTCGGCCAGAGCTGCGCCCACCGGGCCCAGGCAGTCCGGGTTGTGGTTCACCACATAGGTGCGCAGGCGCACGATATCCTCCACTCCGGCGCCGGCCTCGGCGAGCACCGTCTTGAGGTTGGCAAGCGCCTGGCGGGCCTGCGCGCCAAGGTCAGCACCACCGACCACTTGGTAGTCCCTGTCCCAGGCCACCTGGCCGGCACAGTGCACCAGGGTAGTGTCACTGGACGCCACCGCGTGGGAGAAACCGTAGGCGGTGCTTTCATACAGCGCGGCGGGGTTGATGATTTTGCGTGACATGTGATCGCTCTCCTTTCAATACGTCGGGCCGCGGTCCGCGGCTACAGATAGTCCTTGAAGCGGTTGCCCTGCCGAATCACATGTACTGCACCAGCTCGAGCTGGTGCCCGAAGGGGTCCAGGACATACCAGGACAACGAATCCGGCGCGGGGCCGCCATCGGAGACAATGGGGCCGGCCATCGGACGGCAGCCATTGGCCTGCAGATAGTCCACTGCCGCCTGCACGTCATCAACCTGGAGACAGATATGCCGGCTACCGATATCGCAATTGCGCGGCGGCGTGATTGCCGCATCCCCGGGCCGGTCGTACTGGAACAGCTCCATGCCCAGGTTGTCGCACAGCTGCAGCATCGCGATCTGCAGGCAAGCGTCGGGGACATTCACATGCGCCTCGGTCCAGTCCCTGCCATCTTCCATGGCGGGGATCTCGCGGGCGTCAAACGGGCCCATGCGGTACTTGAGCGTGGCGCCCATAACCTCGGTGTAGAACGCAATCGCCTGCTCGATATCCGCGACCGTCAGTGACACGTGGTCAGCGCGGCGGAAAGTCGGTTTGCCAGTCATGGTTTTCTCCTCCAGAGACTGTGTTATCCAATACGCCCGGGCTGCTACGAGAACAGCGCCGCCATGTAGTCCGGGAATTTCTGCGCGGCCAGCACCAACGATAGAATGAGCCCTACCCCGAGAATTACATTGCGCCACCACTCAGTGGGCACGTCGTGCATGACCTTGGGGCTGTTCGCCAGGTGCAGCAGGATGACAAACACCAGCGGAATGACGAGCACGTTGATGCCCATCAGCAAAACGACCTTGAGCAGTGCCGGGAAGCTCCAATGCGGGGCCAGGAGCGCGGCGCCGAGCACCAGGGCCACGACGATGACATGGTAGGCCCTATTGTCGGCGGCGAAGCGCCACTGCCGGCCCGCGGTATCCAGGATAAAGTAGGCGGTGACCTGGGCGGCGACCACCAGCGTGGTGAGCGCGGCCATGAACACGCCCACGGAAAACACGATGGGGCCGAGGAAAGCCAGGCGCTCCGGAAAGACCCCGTGCAGCACCCGGGAAGCCTCGGAGACACCCGCCAGTGAGGCGTGGTGGGCCAGCGGGTAGAGTGCGAAGCCGCCCGCGATGACCACGAAGATGGCGTAGGCGCCGAAAATCAGCCCCAGGTTCACCACGGCGCGGCGAAACGCCTTCTTCAGTCCGTGGGAATCGACCCCCGAGTCCGCCGCCAGGTAGGGCATGCCGAGCAGCGCCGCGGGGGCGATGGCGCTGCCCACCATCGCGGTGATGGAGGCGACCGAGGAGCGCGCGGTGTCGGTACCCGGCACCGGCAGATCCTCCGGCACGGCGGGCACCATGCCGGCGAGGATATCCCGCCATTCCGAGAGCCCGCGGAAGGCCACCAGCAGGAAGCAGAAAAACATCAGCACCATCATCACGGTCATCACGTTCTGCATGCGGTCGAAACCGCGCGAGAACACCAGCCAGAGGATCGCCGCGGCGATCACCAGGGACAGCGCCATGTCCGTGACCAGGGCCCCGCTGGCACCCGAGCCCGCGGCCGAAAAGCCCAGTGTGGAGGCGACCACGGAACTCATCACCGACAGCTGGCCCATGATAATCAGCAGGTGCACGGGCACGTTGACCAGCAGGAGCGCCCAGGCAAGTCCGGGCGTGATGCGCTTGCTGATCAGCGCGAACATGCCCTCGCTGGGATTGCAGGCGCCAATGCGCGATGCGGTATCAACCGACACCACGAACACCGGCAGCATGCAGAGCACGACCCACAGCAGTTCGTAGCGGAACCAGGCGCCGGCCAGCAGGAAGGAGGCGACGGCCCCGGCACCCATGGTGCCTGCGGCGATGACCGCGGTGGGGCCGACGATATCGCGGATTAGGCGTACCGGCGCTACAGCGATTGATTTAAGCACGCGACCACGCCATCAGCAGCTGTAAATTCTCGATCATCATAAAAACTGCTTCCAGAGAGTATCGACTCTAACGGGTCTGGCAGTTAGTGGCTCGAGTACTAACAAAATCGCCCAAAGGTTGGACACGGTGGTCCTTCTGCAGGCGCTATCTGGGGCAATCAACACAATAGCCGTCGATTCAGCCACTCAAGCAACACATCTATTACCATTCATTTACCGACCCCTAACAAGGAATCACATTTTCAAGAGTGCAGTTTTAACAGCTGAGCCAAAACATTAGTAATCCATTTTTGTTGCTTACAGAGCAACATAAGCCAAGCTCGTATGCGGTATGCAGAAGGGCTGGCCAAACGGCGGTCCGCAGACGCCTCCGCCTAGGACGTATCAGTAAGTCCGAAACTATCGTGGGCAGCCCGGTAACCCACGCAATGGCTTGCGGGTAATATGGGCCTGCGGCAGATGGATGACTCGTCGTAGGTATCGATATTTGTACCCCGAATGCCGCCGCCGGACTAACACTTCCCGCGCTGCGGGCCGACAATGGACGACAAAATCTGCAACAGGACCCGCCCTGCCATGAAATACAACATAGACCCCGAACTGCGCCCCATCCTCGACCTGCTGCCGCCCTTCGACCTGAAGGACCCCAAGGTGATGCGCGCCACCATGGATGCGATGGTCGCCCCGGCCAACGCGGCGCTGGATACCAGCGGCCTCAGCATCAGCGACCACAGGGCTCCCGGCGCGGCCGGCGACCCCGAGGTGCCGGTGCGCGTATACAAACCAGCGAATGCCAGCGGCCCGCTGCCCGGATTGGTCTACATGCACGGAGGCGGTTTCGTCTTCGGTAATCTGGAAAGCGAGCACGCGACCTGTGTCGCCCTGTGCCGCAACCTCGGCATCGTCGTGGTATCGGTTGACTACCGGCTGTCGCCGGAGACCGCTTTCCCGGGCCCGCTGGAAGACTGCTACGCCGCCCTTTGCTGGACCCACGCCCAGCGCGACAGCCTGGGTATCGACCCGCGCCGCCTCGGCATCATGGGGCAGAGCGCCGGCGGCTGCCTGGCCGCGGCCACCGCGCTGGCCTCCAGGGAACGGGGGGGGCCGGCCCTGTGTTACCAGTTCCTGTCCATCCCGGTGCTGGACGACCGGCTGGACACGCCCAGTATGACTGCCTTCACCGACACCCCGATCTGGCACCGGCCCAATGCCGAACTGAGCTGGGACTTCTACCTCGGCGACAGTTACCAGCGCGGCACCGACAATGTACCGGCCCTGGCCGCCCCGGCCCGGGAACAGAACCTGGCCGGACTGCCCCCCGCCTGTATCACGGTCATGGAGTTCGACCCGCTGCGCGACGAGGCCCTGATCTACGGCCAGCGCCTGCTGGCGGCCGGAGTCTCCACCGAGATCCACTGCTACCCCGGCACCTACCACGGCTCCAGCATGGTGGTGGACGCCGCCCTGAGCAAACGCGGCGAGGCCGACATGCTCACGGCACTGGCCCGCGGGCTCTGCGTCGACCCGCAATAGTCGTCACCACCAGGAGCTGCACTAACATGGATAACAATTCGCTCTACCACCCGCCACTGATGCCCCACCTGCTGATCGAGGGCCTGAACCGTTACCACGACCAGCCCTGCCTGTTCCTTGGCGACAAGGTCGCCACCTACCGCGAGGTACGCGAGCGTACCAGCCAGCTGGTGCAGGCCCTGCAATCCCTGGGCCTGGGCCGCGGCAGCCGGGTGGCGGTAATTTCCGGCAACCGCCCCGAAGTGCTGTCCAATATCGCGGCCATGCAACTCGCGGGCTGCATTGGCACGCCCCTGCACCCGCTGGGTTCACTGGAGGACCACGCCTATGTACTGGAAGCGGCGGAAATAGAAGCCCTGGTGTTCGACCCCACCGCTTTCGATAGCCATGCCGGCGCTCTGCAACAGCGGGTACGCGGAGTCAAGCACCTGCTGTCCTTTGGTCCCAGCGCCAACGGTACCGATTACCTGGCCCTGGCGGACAGCTTTGCCCCCCAGCCCCTGGTCGCCCCGGAGGTCAGCCCTGAGGATATCTCCTCGATCAACTTCACCGGCGGCACCACCGGCAGGCCCAAGGGCGTCATGAGCAGCTACCGGGTCACCAGCTATATGACCCAGATCCAGCTGGCGGAATGGGAGTTCCCCGAAGACCTGCGGATGCTGATCGCCACGCCCCTGTCCCACGCGGCGGCGGCGTTCTTCATTCCGGTACTGCAGAAAGGCGGCGCTTTCTATGTGATGCAGGGTTTCAGCCCCGACGGTTTCTTCGACATGGTGGAGCGGCACCGCATCACCGCCACC
>JBFHFJ010000219.1:0-5851 GCA_041583655.1 Haliea sp.
CACTGCCCTTTCACGGCGGTAACAGGGGTTCGAACCCCCTAGGGGACGCCACTCAATCAAGTCGTTGCGGGAATAGCTCAGTTGGTAGAGCGCAACCTTGCCAAGGTTGAGGTCGCCGGTTCGAACCCGGTTTCCCGCTCCATCCCCGTTTCCACCATTACCTTCCTGCCTTGAAGGCTTCAGCGTTCGAAGTGGATCGCCACCCCGGCCGTTTCCCGCTCCATCCCCGGTTACCCGCTTCACCTGCCCCCATCCACCACTGCCCCCATCGCCTCCACCAGCGGCACCTGATCCGGGTTACTCACCCGTACCCGGCTACCCGCCAGCTCCCGCCGCGACGGATAATCCCTGCGCAAGCGGTCGAATGCTGCCCGAGCCTGTGCTTCCGCCACGCCCAGCACGGCCTCGCGCAGGCGCCGATCATCCGCCGCCAGGTCGTAGCGCAGCTGGCACAGGTGGCGCAGCAGGTCCACACCTTCCAGGGTCGGCGGCAACTCCAGTAGCGGCGCCGGGGCGGCGTCGGGGACCTCGGTAGCTGGGTGCCCCAGGTGCACCTCCAGCGCCTGCGCCAGCATGCGGGTCGCCAGCACCTTGGCGTCATGGCTGTAGCCGGCGATATGCGGGGTACCCACCTGCACGCGCTTCAGCAACTCCTGCGGCACGGAGGGCTCGAACTCCCAGACGTCCAGCACACAGCGCGGCGGATCGGGTTGCCGCAGGCGGGACAGCAGGATGTCGTTGGCCAGCACCGGTCCACGGCTGGCATTGATCAGGAGTTGCTCGCCCGCCAGGGCTGACAAGGCCGCGGGACCCAGCAGATGGCGGCTGGGCCAGGGCTGGGCATCGGTCAGGGACGTGTGCAGGGAAACCACATCGCAGGCGAGGATCTCTTCCAGGCTGGCGGGAGCGGCGAGCAGGCTCTGGTCCAGCCACGGGTCATAGTGCAGGCTGGCGATACCCAGGAGGTGCAAGCGCTGCGCCAAGAGGCTGCCGACATGTCCGTAGCCGACAATACCTACCCTGCCCCCCGCCAGCAGGCGCTCAAGGCTGTCGCCAACGGCGGCAATGGCAGCCAGAACGTACTCCACTACCGAGTTGGCATTGGCGCCGGGCGCTGCGGCAAAACCGATCCCGCTGCGCTGCAGCCAGGCACTGTCGACATGATCGACACCCGCCGTGGCGGTGCCGACGAAACGAACCGGACTGCCACTCAGCAAGGCCTCGTCCACCCGGGTGACTGAGCGCACCAACAGCACATCCACATCACCCAGTTCCGTAGCCGCCAGATGGCGGCCCTCCACGGTGCGCACACTGCCGAGATGGGAAAAACAGTCGGCCACCGCGGGAATATTGCGGTCGGCGAGGATACGCAGCCCGCTCAAGACAGGGCGTCCAGCGTGAACAGTTCCGGGGTCAACGGGGTCGCCAGCCCGAATTCCTGCTGCAGGCCAGCGTAAAAGCGCTGTGCGCGATCTGGCAGGCCCTGCCGGGCACGACGTTGCGCCTCCCGACAAACTGCCGCCTGAAACCCGCTGTGGTCCGCAGCCGCGCCCCGCTCAGCGGCCAGGTTGTCCGTGCTGACCTGGAACCGAAACCCGCAGGCGATGGCGAAGCACCACTCAAGCGCCTGGGGCGCAACTTCCACCGCCTCGAAGGCTGCCTGCTGGTCCGGGTTGCGCCCCTCCGGCGCATACCAGTAGCCGAAGTCCGGCAGCAGGCGCCGCGCCGCGCCGGCAATACACCAGTGCGCCACCTCATGCAGGGCGCTGGCAAAAAAGTCCTCCCGGTACCAGAGGCGGTGCGGCTCGCCGGGGTTCGCCGCAGGAGCATAGAACGGCTCGTCGGCACCGCCGCAGAGCAGGGTGTTCTCCTCCCTGAAAAAGCAGCTCCGGAACACCCGCTGCAGGCGCAGCGGGCAGAACGGGTCAGCAGCGGGGACGCTTGCCAGCGCGGTCACCGGGGCTTACGCCCCCTTGCGCAGCAGGAACAGGATTTCTCCACCCTCTTCCACCTCCTCCAGCAGCTCGTGCCCGAGAAAGCTGCAGAACCGGGGAATGTCACGCAATGTGGTGGGATCCGTGGCGATCACACAGACGGTTTCGCCCGCCGCGATATCGCGGATGCACCGGTGCAGCAACATGACGGGCTCGGGGCAGTACAGCCCCGTGACATCCAGCTCGTGGTTTGCATCAAGACGCATCAGTCGAGAGTTTCCCCGGCCAGCAGGGCCCGGGCCGCATCGCGGGAGACCAGGTCCCAGGTTTCGCTGTCGCTGTCATACAGCAGGCGCATGTCTCCGCTGTCCAGCTGGCGGCGCAGCTGGACCACCTTCTCCGCCAGGCTCAGCTCGCGATCACCGTAGTCGGTGCCGTCGCGGCTGGCGAACTCCTCCAGCAGGCGCGCCAGTGTATCCGGCGCGAGGCGGTCCAGGGGAATGTCCAGCAGGTTGGCCAAACCTCACTCCGGCTTGCGGAACCGAAGGGTCATACGATCACTTTCGCCAATAGCCTCGAAGCCAGCGCGGCCTTCATCGCCACCGCGCAGCGCCGGGGGCAGTGACCAGACACCGTGGGGATGCTCGGCGTTGTCTTTGGGATTGGCGTTGATCTCGCTGGACCCGTCCAGAGCAAAGCCCGCCTTCTCGGCGGCGGCGATCACGTAGGCTTCGGTAACATAACCGCTCTTCGCCATGGCCTGGGGATCATCACCCGCTTTCGCGCGGTGCTGTACGATACCCAGCACGCCGCCGGGCTTGAGGGCCGTGTAGGCTGCCGCCAGGGTACCGTCCAGGCTGCCCATGTTCATCCAGCTGTGCACATTGCGGAAGGCCACGACCAGATCGGCCGAGCCGGCGGGAGCAACAGTGGTTTCCGCCGGGGGAGCCAGCGAGGTCACGACCACGGAGCCATACAGCTCATGATTGCCCGCCAGCTTTTGCAGGAAGCCGCCAAGGGCGTTGCGGAAGTAGGAGCTACCTACTGCGTTGGGGCTGAAGTGGGCGGCGTAGAGCTTACCGTTGCCCGCCAGCAGCGGAGCCAGTATCTCCGTGTACCAGCCGCCACCGGGGGACAGCTCTACAACGGTCATGCCTTCCTGGATACCAAAAAACTCCAGGGTCTCGCGAGGGTGGCGCCAGTCATCACGGGCTTTATTGTCCGCGGTGCGCTGCGGGCCGTTGAGCGCGGTGTCCCAGTCGAGCGCGGCGTGAGCAGGCACGATCGCCAGCGCCAGTAACAGTGCCATAACATATTTCATGGTGCTTTCCTTCTGCCTCTTGGGGTTGCGGGGTAATATACGGGCTGTGGCAGCGAATGTGGAGTCCGATCGTGCAAACTTCTTTTATCGTAACTTTTATCGGCGATGACCGCCCCGGGCTTGTCGAACAACTGTCCAGCGTAATCGAGCGATGCGGCGGCAACTGGCACGAGAGCCGCCTGTCCCAGCTCGGCGGCAAGTTCGCCGGCCTGGTGCTGGTATCGCTGCCGGAAGATGCCGCCGAGGCCCTGCAGCAGGCCCTGAAGGGCCTGGCCAGCAGCGGCATCAGTGTTCGCGTCACCCCCGCTTCCATGGTGGCTGCCAGCGGCGACGGGCGCCGCGTGACCCTGGCCGTACTGGGACCGGATCGCCCGGGGATCGTGCGGGAAATCGCCCGGGCACTGGCCGCTGAACAGGTCAACGTAGTCGACATGGAGAGCGAAGTCAGCAGCGCGCCGATGAGCGGAGAGCCGCTGTTCCGGGCCGACATCCTGGCGGAAATTCCACGATCAGCCTCCATGGAGGCCCTGGAGGACGCGCTGGATGTGATTGCGGAGCAAATGACTCTGGAGATTGACCTCGGCGCGCCCGGCGGCGCTGGCAACGCCTAGCCACGGCGCAACAGGCGCCGCAGTAAAATCCACACGGCAGCGGCTGCGGCCGCCAGCAGTATAAGCGCAGCCACCACGGTCAGCGTCTGCAGGAAAAGCGCCCACAGTCGCTCCGGCGGGACTTCGAAGGTATCCACCGCTCCCCACACCAGCGCCACCATGGCGAGCACGCCGAGGATGATGGTGCGCACATGGCGCCGCCGCCGCTTCGCCACAATCCGCCTCAGCCTCCGGGAGCAGACGCAGGGATTACCGGCGTATCACAAACCACGTCCATGTTCTGACCGCGATGGCGCAGCACGTGGTCCAGCAGCACGATCGCCAGCATGGCCTCGGCAATCGGGGTGGCGCGAATGCCGACACAGGGGTCGTGGCGGCCATGGGTGGACATTTCCATGGCTTCGCCTGCAGTGTCGATGGTGGCACCGGGCTGGCGGATACTGGAGGTGGGTTTGAGCGCAAGGCTCACGGTGATGTCCTGGCCGCTGGAAATACCGCCCAGCACGCCGCCTGCATTGTTGCCAATGAAACCCGCCGGCGTCAGCAGGTCCCGGTGTTCACTGCCCTGCTGCTCGACCACTGCGAAACCGGCGCCCACTTCCACGCCCTTCACTGCATTGATGCCCATCATGGCGTGGGCGATATCGGCGTCAAGGCGATCAAACACAGGCTCCCCGAGGCCCGGCATCACACCGCTGGCAACCACGTTGATGCGCGCGCCAATGGAGTCGCCGCGTTTGTTGAGCGCAGCCATGTACTCTTCCATCGCCGGCACCACAGCCGGGTCCGGGCAGAAAAACGGGTTCTGTTCCACTGCGTCCCAATCGACCGTTTGCGCCCGGATCGGCCCCAGCTGTGCCAGGTAGCCGCGCACCGTAATGCCATAGCGCTGCTTGAGGAACTTCTTCGCTATGGCGCCGGCAGCAACCCGCATGGCCGTTTCCCGTGCCGAGGAACGTCCGCCGCCGCGATAGTCGCGGAAGCCGTATTTCTGCTGGTAGGTATAGTCGGCATGGGCGGGGCGGAACGTATTGGCGATATTCGAGTAATCCTTCGACCGCTGGTCGGTGTTCATGATCAGCAGGCCGATGGCGGTACCCGTGGTCTTGCCCTCGAAGACACCGGACAGGATCTGCACTTCATCGGCTTCACGGCGCTGGGTGGTATAGCGGGACGTGCCGGGCTTGCGCCGGTCCAGGTCTCGCTGCAGGTCCGCTTCTGACAGGTCCAGTCCCGGGGGGCAGCCGTCAACGATGCAGCCCAGAGCCGGGCCGTGGCTTTCACCGAAGCTGGTGACCGTGAACAGCTTGCCGATGGTATTGCCTGACATGGTGCTGGGGCCTCTGCCGAAAACCCTGCATTATACGCTATCCGCGCAGGCTTGAGCGGTTTTCCCGCAGTTCCCGCGCAGTCAGCGCGAAGACGCCGTGGCCGCCGTGTTCGAATTCCAGCCAGGTGAAGGGCACGTCGGGGTAGGCCAACTCCAGCGCTTCCTGGCTGTTACCCACCTCCACCACCAGCAGCCCCCAGGGCTGCAGGTAGTCCTCCGCCGCTGCCAGCAGGCGCCGAGTGAGGTCGAGGCCGTCCACACCCGACCCCAGGGCTAGGTCCGGCTCGTGCCGGTATTCCGCGGGCATGGAGGCGAGATCATCCGCGTCGACGTAGGGCGGATTGCTGACGATGATATCGTAGCGCTCGCCAGCCACCGCGGCAAAGAGGTTGGACTGCAGCGCCCGCACCCGGGTATCCAGGCCGAGATCGGCAATGTTCTCGGCGGCGAGCGACAGCGCTTCGGGGTCGAGATCCAGCAAATCTACCCGCACCTCCGGCAGATACCAGGCACAGGCGAGTCCGATACAGCCACCGCCGCAGCACAGGTCCAGGATCCGTTCAGGTTCCGGGCCCGCGTACCAGGGCTGGAAGCCCGCCTGCACCAGCTCCGCAATGGGCGAACGGGGAATGATGGCCCGCTCGTCGCAGCGCAG
>JBFHFJ010000220.1:0-5820 GCA_041583655.1 Haliea sp.
GAAGCGAGTCCGCGGCGGAGCAAACCCTGCGCCTGCTGCGCAAACTGGAGGGACAGTACCCGCAGATGCCCCAGGTCGCGCAAATGCTCAACTTCAGCCCGCGCACCTACCGCCGGCGCCTGGAGCAGGAAGGCACCTCCTACCAGATCCTGCTGGACCGGGTGCGCGCGGAACACGCCACCCGCCATCTACAGAACAGCCGCCTGCCCCTGTCGACCATCGCCTACCTGGTGGGGTTCAACGACGCCTCGAACTTCCGTCGCGCCTACCAGAAGTGGACCGGGCGGACGCCGCGTGAACTGCGGGGTGAGTAGCTCCCCGGCCCTGTCGGTTTTCCTCGGCAAGCGGGCGGCGGCGACCATCTCGGAGCGGGGCTGGCACCCGGACCTGTTCAGCCTCCTGCTGGGGGCCTCCGGCGGCCCCAAGTGGCTGATCCTCAGCCAGCTGGACAAGCTGCTGTTTGGCGATTTCCTGGCGCGTGGCCAGCGCGAGCTTTCCGTGCTGGGCTCATCCATCGGCGCCTGGCGGCACGCCTGCCTGGCGCAGGCGGACCCGGTAGCGGCGCTGGAGCGCTTCGAACAGGCCTACCTCGAGCAAAGCTACACCCGGCGACCCACGCCCGCCGAGATCAGTGCGGCCAGTGCGCGCATGCTGGAACACTTGCTGGGAGATGACGGCGCCAGCGCCATCGCCGCTCACCCGCGCATTCACAGCCACATAGTCACCGCCCGCGGCCGCGGCCCGGCGGGAGCTTCCCAGCCGGCTCTGCTGGCCGCCGCCATGGGCGCCGCCGCCATCGGTAACTCGCTGCACCGGCGCCTGCTCAACCTGTCCTTCCAGCGGGTCGTTTTCCACAGCGGGTCGCATCCTGCGCCGCTGCTGGAGCTGTCCGACTTCGAGACGGTCTACACACCACTGCGACCCGCCACCGTGCCCCTCGCCCTGCATGCCAGCGGCTCCATTCCCTTTCTGCTGGCGGGTGAGCGCGACATTGCCGGCGCCCCGGCGGGCCAGTACTGGGACGGCGGCATCATCGACTATCACTTCGACCTGCGGCGGTACCTGGGCGAGGGCCTGATGCTGTATCCCCACTTCCGCGCGGAGATCACCCCCGGCTGGTTCGACAAGTTCCTGCCCTGGCGCACAGCCGGCCCCCAGCGCCTGGACAACCTGGTACTGCTCTGCCCCAGCCGCGACTTCGTGGCCTCGCTGCCGCTGGGAAAGATACCCGACCGGTCCGACTTCAGGCGCCTGGACAGCGCGGCGCGGACCGCCTACTGGCGGGCCTGCCTGGACCGCGGAGGAGCGCTGGCGGACGAGTTCGCGGCCCTGCTGGAGAGCCCGGACCCGCTGGCCGGGGTCACCCTGCTCAGCTGATCATCTCGTCGAGATAGCGCTCGACTTCCGCCTTCAGAGGGCGCTGGAACGCTGACACCAGCAGGCCCAGCCGCACGGAAACATCCACTACCCCATCGTGAAAGGACAGCTGGCCATCGATACCGCCACCCTTGATATGCACGCTGTCGCCTTCCCAGCGCGAGCGCACGCCGTGTTCTTCCTGGAGCCGGTCTGCCAGCTGCTGCGCCGCACGCCACAGATCCTCCTTGGGCATGGTGTAGGGTTTGGTGAGCCGGAATCCCGCCATGATCGCCTGTGCCTGTTATGGTGTACTGCCCGTAGGTTAGCCCTTCCCCCGGTGCATGACCAGCCAGTTTCCCGCCAGCACCAGGGCAAAGCCCGCCAGGCCCGAAAGGGTCCACTGATAGCCCTCGAACAGCGTGGATATCAGCAGGGCCACCACCGGGAACATGAGTGAGCTGTAAGCGGCCCTGCCCGGCCCAATCTGGCCGATCAGGGTCACGTAGGCCCAGAACGCGATCACCGAACCGAATATCGCCAGATACAGCAGGGAGGCCACGTAGGCAAAACTCCAGTCGACGACAATCGGCGTCCCCGTCAGCAGGGCGACGGCGTACAGCGTTACCGCCCCGTAGAGCATTCCCCAGGCGTTGCAGACCAGCACCGGCAGGCCATCCCGGCTGTTGCGGGCAGCGAAAATATTGCCAAAAGACGCGCAACAGGTACCGATAAAACACAACACCAATGCGCGCAGACTGGCATCGGTCAGGCTGAAACTTTCCACCTGGGGCAGGAACACCGCCAGCATGCCCACCAGGCCTATCCCCGCGCCCAGCAGCGTCACAGGGCTGGTGGGCAGACGCAAAAAAATCGCCCCGTTGACCATGTTGAGTATGACCTGGGTGGAAAACACCACCGCCACAAGGCCGCTGGGGAGCTCCGCACTCGCGGCATAGATGAAAATATAGTTGCCACTGAACAGGCACAGGCCCTGCATGAAAACCATGCCATGGTCCCGCCAGGACAACGGGGACAGGCGTCGGCGCAGAACCAGGTAGAGGAAGATCAGCAGGGCGGCCAGCATGGAGCGGTGGGCTATCGACACCATGGGCGCCACGGCGCCGAGCTGGAACGTGATGGCGATCCAGGTCGAACCCCAGATCACCACCGTGATGGTATACAACAACAGATTGTTCATTGGCACCGGCCAGCGCAAAGCGTGGACTTTACCGCATCTCCAGGTCCGGGCCTATGCTGGCGACAGGGGCCGCCGCAGGATCAGCGCTTGATGAACTCGCCAGCGTACCAGTTCAGCATGGCGATCTTCTCATCCAGCGGCTTGTCGGGCTCCATTTCATAGACGTTCCGGAAACCGATGATCACATCGGTGACACCGATGTCCTCAAGCTTGCGGATGCCCGCCTCGGTAAACGCGTCCTGGCCGGTGGTGTAGACCCGGAAAGTCCTGTCGCTGGTGCCATACTCCGCGCGCAGCTCATGCAGGCGGCGAATATAACCCTCGAGCTGTTGCATGTCAGCGCCGGCACACATCCAGCCATCGCCCACCTTCGCCGCCCGGCGCAGGGCAGGTTCCGCGTGGCCACCGACCAGAATCGGTGTCGGGGCGGTGGGCACCGGACACATCTTGACTGCGGGCAGCTTGTGAATCTCGCCGTCGTAGCCGAAGAACTCACCGGTCTCGAGGCCGCGCAGGATGTCGATCTGCTCGTCCAGGCGCAGGCCGCGCTTGTCCCAGGGCACGTCGCAGACGGCAAAGTCCTCTTCCCAGGGGCTGATACCGACGCCGAAATCAAAGCGGTTGCCGGACAGTGCCTGGATACTCTGGACCTGCTTGGCCACCACCGCGACCTGGCGCACCGCCAACTTGTAGACAAACGTCGCGAAGCGGATTTTCTCGGTGACGGCCGCCATCGCCGCAACAGCGATCAGGCTTTCCAGGAAGGGCACGCTCTCCAGGAATTCGCGGCTGCCATCCTTGTTATAGGGGTACTTGGAGCTCGCTTCCTGTGGGTAGCAGATGCTGTCCGGAATGGTAATGCCATCATAACCCGCCGCTTCCGCCGCCTGCGCCAGGGGCAGGTAGTGGTCGGCATCGCTCATCCCGATCTGGTAGCTGAATCTCATGGTGTCGCTCCTGTCCGTTGGTTATCCGGCCGCCATGGGGCGCCCGCTGCTATCACTGCCGCCACTCTAACCGGCTTGGACACGGTGGTCATTGCCGGGTTGAAAATAGCCCCGGCTGGCCTCAAATACTGAACCTTGTCCTGTACCAGCATACGCCCGGAAGATGCCCCGGGATCAACGCCCCCCCGAATGGATTACACTTGCCCCATGAACCAAGATACGAGCAACACCAACCCGGTAGACGACAGCAGCCGCCGGTTCCTGTTCGAGCAGGCCGATATCCGGGGCGAAATCGTCCAGCTGGACAGCAGTCTGCGCGACATCCTTGCGGTGCACCAGTACGCGCCGGGGGTACAGCGCCTGCTCGGCGAGTTCCTGGCCGCCGCCACCCTGCTGAGCACGACCCTCAAGTTCGAGGGCAGGCTCATCCTGCAGGCTCGCAGCGGCGGGCAAATCCCGCTGCTGATGGCGGAATGCAGCAGCGAGCTGCAGATCCGCGGCATTGCCCGCGGCGCCCAGCTGGCGACCTCTGACGACTTCGACCAGCTGCTGGCGGAGGGCACCCTTGCCATTACCGTTGAACCGCTCAGGGGCAAGCGCTACCAGGGTATCGTTCCCCTGTCCCGGCATTCACTCGCCGCCAGCCTGGATGCGTACTTCGAGCAATCCGAACAGCTCCAGACCCGGCTCTGGCTGGCCTGCGACGGCCGCTCCGCAGGCGGCCTGCTGCTGCAGCAGCTGCCGGCCCAACTGAGCCGTGACCCGCAATCGCGCCAGCAGCAGTGGCAGCATGTCTGCACCCTGGGGGAAACCGTGACCCCGGGCGAACTCCTGCAGCTGCCACCGGCAGACCTGCTCTACCGCCTGTACCACGAGGACCCGGTGCGACTGTTCGACCCGCGCCCTGTCGCCTTCCAGTGCAGTTGTTCCCTGGAGCGCAGTCGCAACGCCCTGTCCGCAATCGCCGCAGCGGAACTGGAGGACATCCTCCGCGAGCAGGGCTGCATAAACATGGACTGTGAGTTCTGTAACCAGCAGTACCGATTCGAGCGCGAGGACCTGGCTGACCTGCTCAGCACCGGTCCCGCGCCGACGCTGCATTGAAGCTCGGCGAACGTCGTCGATTTTTTCTCCGACCTGGTTCGCATCGGGGGGCTATTCTGACATAATGGCGCCCCCCGGAAAGACCCACAGAGGCCACCCCGCCCCGGTTGGCGGGCTGCTGTAAGACTGGCAGCATGAATGACAGGACACACCATGACCCTTGATATCAACACTCCCCGCGAGTTCATCGACCTGGGTATCGCGCAGCTGGTTGAAGAAGCCCTCAAGCGCAACGAAGGCATCCTCGCAGACAGCGGCGCCCTGTTGGTCACCACTGGCCACCGCACCGGCCGCTCCCCCGCCGACCGCTTCATTGTCCGCGAGGCCAGCACCGAGGACAGCATTGAATGGGGCCCGGTGAATCGCCCCTTCGACAGCGAGCGCTTCGACGCCCTGTGGGACGAGGTTGAAGCCTATGTGGGCGAACGGGACCGCTTCGTCTCGCACCTGCATGTAGGCGAGCACAGCGACCACTACCTGCCGGTGAAGGTTGTCACTGAAACCGCCTGGCACGGCCTCTTCGGCCGCAACATGTTTATCCGCCCCAAGCAGTACAATATTGGCCGCAAACCCGAGTGGACCGTGCTCAACGCCGCCGGTTTCGTCTGCGATCCGGAGGACCACGGCACCAACTCCGACGCCATCGTGGTGCTGAACTTCGCCCGGCGCAAAGTGTTGATTGCCGGCATGAACTACGCCGGGGAAATGAAGAAGGCCATGTTCTCGGTACAGAACTTCCTGCTGCCGGAAAAGGACGTGATGTCCATGCACTGTTCCGCCAACGTGGGCGAGGACGGCGACACCACCCTGTTTTTTGGTCTCTCCGGCACCGGCAAGACCACCCTGTCGGCCGACCCCGAGCGCTACCTGATCGGCGATGACGAGCACGGCTGGGCCAAGGGTTCAGTGTTCAACATCGAGGGCGGCTGCTACGCCAAGACTATCGACCTGAGCCAGAAAAACGAACCAGTGATCTGGGACGCCATCCGCTTTGGCGCCATCATCGAAAACGTGGTTCTGGATGACCAGCGTCACGCCGACTACAGCGATACATCCCTCACCGAGAACGGGCGCTGCTGCTACCCGCTTGAGCACGTGACCAAGCGCACGGAAGCCAATGCCGGCGGCGAACCCAAGTGCGTTATCTTCCTGACCTGTGATGTCTCCGGCGTACTGCCGCCGGTCTCGATCCTGTCCAAGGAAGCGGCTGCA
>JBFHFJ010000221.1:0-5810 GCA_041583655.1 Haliea sp.
GTACCGTCTCCAGAGCCGCGAAGGCAGCCGTTTCCGCCGCGGCACCCGCATTGACCACGTAGATGTCGGCGGTCGCCGTGGCGGGCGGTGCCAACGCCAGCGCCTCGAGCATCAGGACCAGACGTTCCTTGCCCAGCGCAAACCCGATACCGGGTGTCGGCTTGCCGCCCAGCTGTGCCACCAGGCCATCGTAGCGGCCCCCGGCGCAGACAGTCCCCTGGGCGCCGAGCTTGTCCGTCACCCACTCGAACACGGTCTTGTTGTAGTAGTCCAGGCCGCGCACCAGACGGGGATTCACCACATAGGGGACCGAGGCTGCCTGCAGAAGTTCACAGAGGCGGGCAAAATCCTCACGTGACTCTGTGTCCAGGTAATCCGTCAGTACCGGCGCATGCACCAGAACTTCGCGGGTGCCCGGGTGCTTGCTGTCGAGAATCCGCAGCGGATTACTCTGCAGCCGGCGCTGGCTGTCCTCGTCCAGTGACTCGCGGTGACCGGACAGGTAGTCCACCAGAGCCTCGCGGTACGCCTGGCGGGCGGCGCTGCTGCCGATGGAATTGAGCTGCAACTGTACATGCTCACCGATCCCCAGCAGCCGCCACAGGCGCGCAGTCAGCAGGATCAGCTCGGCATCGATATCCGGGGTGGCGATACCAAAGACCTCCGCGCCGACCTGATGGAACTGACGCTGGCGCCCCTTCTGCGGGCGCTCGTAGCGAAACATGGGGCCGCTGTACCAGAGCCGCTGGGGCGTGCCCAGCATGCCGTTCTGGATCACCGCGCGCACACAGCCCGCCGTGCCCTCCGGACGCAGGGTCAGGCTCTCGCCGTTGCGGTCGTCGAAGCTGTACATTTCTTTCTCGACGATGTCTGTGACTTCACCAATGGAGCGCCGGAACAGTGCCGTCTGCTCCACCAGCGGCAGGCGAATCTCGCCATAACCGTAACTGGTCAGCACCGCGGCCACGGCGGACTCCAGATACTGCCAGTAAATACTCTCGTCCGGGAGAATGTCGTTCATTCCCCGGATGGCACGAATAGTTGTCACCTGTACTCCTGCGGTGTCATGGGATCAGGCCGGCGACCGGGCGATCAGCCTGGCGTCCTCGGCGGCGCGCTCCTGCTCCAGCTGCAACGCGCGCTGGCGGATCACCTGCTCCAGGTGATCGACGAAATCGAGATTGCTGACCTTGTGGTCGGGCTCGCCGTTGATGTAGATGAGATTACTGGGGCTGGCGCCGGTCAGGCCGACATCGGCCTCGCGCGCCTCTCCCGGGCCATTGACAATGCAACCGATCACCGCCACATCCATGGGCGTGCGGATATCCTCAAGGCGCTGCTCGAGCACGTTCATGGTCGCAATGACATCGAAATTCTGCCGCGAGCAGCTGGGACAGGCGATGAAGTTGATGCCGTTGGTCCGCAGCTTCAGGCTCTTGAGGATTTCAAAGCCGACTTTCACCTCTTCCACCGGATCCGCCGCCAGCGAGATGCGAATGGTGTCGCCGATCCCGTCCATCAACAGCATGCCCAGGCCCACCGCGGATTTCACAGTACCACCGCGCAGGCCGCCGGCCTCCGTGATGCCAAGATGCAATGGCTGCTCGATCTGTTGTGCCAGCAACCGGTAGGCGGCGACCGCCATGAACACGTCAGATGCCTTGACGCTGACCTTGAAGTCCGGGTAATTGAAGCGATCGAGGATGTCCACATGGCGCAGGGCGGATTCCACCAGGGCTTCCGCCGTGGGTTCGCCGTATTTGCGCTGCAGGTCCTTGCCCAGGGAGCCGGCATTGACTCCGATGCGGATGGGTATGCCCTTGTCCCGCGCACTGTCGATGACAGCGCGGACCTTCCTGTCGTTGCCGATATTGCCCGGGTTGATGCGCAGGCAGTCGACGCCGTACTCCGCCACCTTGAGCGCGATCTTGTGATCAAAATGAATATCCGCCACCAGCGGCACAGTGACCCGGGCGCGGATCTCCCGGAACGCTTCCGCGGCGTCCATGCTGGGTACCGAAACACGCACGATATCCGCGCCGGCGTCCTGGATGGCCTGGACCTGGGCTACCGTTGCCGCCACGTCGCAGGTCTCGGTGTTGGTCATGCTCTGCACGCTGATTGGCGCGTCACCGCCCACGGCGACAGAGCCGACCATGATCTGGCGACTGCGGCGACGGGTAATCGGTGAAGGCTTGTGCATGCTCACCCTCCGAAAACAGAACCGCTGGCGGAGCCGCCCGACTGCGCCCACCACAGGCCCAGTACAAGCAGGCCGAGCACGGCCAGGCCAAGCAAAATGCCCAGGCCGGTGCGTTGCAGGGGCAGCGGCCGACGGTTGCTCACCCCGGTCGAGGGTACTGCTGGCGCAGGCGCCACTTCCTCGTAACCGGCCAGCACGATGGTCTCGTCCAGGCCCAGCATCCGGGCATAGGCGCGCACGTAGCCGCGAGCGAATGCAGGCCGGCGCAGACGCTGGAACTCATCGCGCTCGATGAACGCCACATACTCCGGCAGCCAGTTCAGGCGCTGGGACACATCGAGGGGAGACAGCCCCCGCGCTTCGCGCGCGGCCTGCAGCATCGCTCCGGGCGACACCCTGGCGGGGATATCGGCAAATACTTCTTTACTGCCCATTGCGTTGCATCCGCTGGTAGTCCCGGAACTCCGGGGAATCGGGGTAGAGGCTGCCAAGCGCCAGGGCATAGCTGCTCTCGGCATCGCGATCATTCACCGCCCTGGCCAGGCGGATGCCCAGCCACAGGCCGCGAGCTGACTGGGGCCTGACCGCCGTGCGGTAGGTACCGTAATGACGGCTTGCGGTGGTGTAATCGCCCGCCTCAAAACGCAGCTGGGCCAGCTCCAGCAGGGCGATGGTATTGGCGCGGTCCATCGACAGGGCGCGGGAGAAAGCCTCCTCCGCCTCCGCCGACTTGCCCAGCTGCTGCCGGCACAGGCCGAGATTCACAAACGCCATTGGACGCCCGGTGTACAGGGTATCCTTGACCACCTGCTCCAGCTCTTTCTCCGCATCGGCGTAGCGCTGCTCGGAATAGAGAAACGCCGCATAATTGTTTCGGGCGCGGGAGAAATTCCGGTCCAGCCGGATCGCCTTCTTGAAGCTCTCTTCGGCCAGCTCCTTCTCGCCCGTGCTCTGGTACACCAGGGCGAAGGCTTCATGCACTTCGGCATTGCGGTCGTCGATTGCCACCGCCTGGGCCAGATTGCGCTTGGCATTCTCCCAGTCGCGCTCACCGATATACTGCCGCGCCAGCGCGACCCTGCGCTCCAGCGCCTCCTGCGGTGACGGCGGCGTGGTAAACACGCTGTCGGTAGTCGTCACGCAGCCCGAGCACAGAACCACCAGGGCCAGCAGGACCCCGCGACCCTGTCTGCCGATCCCCACGGCTGGAATAATCACCCTGCTTCTACCTCCGGGGCCTGGCCCGCTGCACGATAGCGTTCGCTGCGACGCGTGCGGTCGACCACCTGGCCCACCAGCTGCCCGCAGGCTGCGTCGATGTCGTCCCCACGGGTCGTGCGGACAGTGACAATATAGCCCGCATCGACCAGCACTTGCCAGAACCGCGACACCGCGTTGCCGCTGGGGCGGCGGTACTCTGAACCGGGAAAGCTGTTGAAGGGAATGAGATTGATCTTGCAGGGGAAATCCTTGAGCAGCACAGCCAGCTCCCGGGCCTGCTCCGGCTGGTCATTGACACCGGCGAGCAGGGTGTACTCCACCGTGACCACGCGCTTGCTGTCTGTCTGGGCATCAATGTACTGGCGCGCGCTGCGCAACAGCTCGGCTATCGGGTACCTGCGATTGATCGGTACCAGCTGGCTGCGCAGGGCATCGTTGGGGGCATGCAGCGAAATCGCCAGGGAGACTTCACTGAGCTCGCGCAGGCGATCCAGCGCAGGCACCACCCCGGAGGTACTCAGGGTGACCCGGCGCTTGGAGATGCCGTAGCCGAGGTCGGACAACATCAGGTCCATGGCTGCGACCACGTTGTCAAAATTCAGCAGCGGCTCGCCCATGCCCATCATCACCACATTGGTGACCACCCGGCCCTTGCCCGACTGGAAGGCGTCATAGGACTTGATCGCCAGCCACACCTGGCCGATGATTTCCGCGGCCGTGAGGTCGCGCTGGAAACCCTGCTTGCCGGTAGAGCAGAAGCTGCAGTCCAGGCTGCAGCCCACCTGCGATGACACGCACAGGGTGGCCCGGCCGCCATCCGGTATCAGCACCGCCTCCACCAGGCCGCCACCCTCCACGCGCACCGCCCACTTGCGGGTACCATCGGTGGAGTCGTGCTGGCTGACGATTTCCGGCGGCCGCACTTCGGCGATCTGCAGCAACTTTTCCCGCAGCGCTTTACCCAGGTTGGACATGGCGCCTATATCGGTAACCCCGCCATGGTGTATCCACTTCATCACCTGCTGGGCACGGAACTTCTTCTCCCCCAGCTCGAGGAAGAATTGCTCCAGCTGCTGCTGCGTCATGCCCAGGAGGTTAACCCGGGGAGTCGCGGCGGTGGTGGCAATGAGGGCGTTGGTCATGGCGGCGTTTTTTCAGCTGCGGCTGCAAATATCGCTGGCGGCGAAGAAGTAGGCGATCTCGCGCTCGGCGGAAGCCGGCGAGTCGGAGCCGTGCACGGCGTTGGCGTCAATGGACTCGGCGAAGTCCGCACGAATGGTGCCCGGGTCCGCGTCCTTGGGATTGGTCGCACCCATCAGTTCCCGGTTCTTCGCGATGGCGTTGTCACCTTCCAGCACCTGCACCACCACCGGACCGGAAGTCATGAACTCGATCAGCGCGGGGAAAAAGGGGCGCTCGCGATGTTCGGCATAGAACCCGCCGGCCACGTCCTCGCTCAGGCGCAGCATCCTGGAGGCGACTACCTGCAGGCCCGCATTCTCAAAGCGGGAGTAAATCTGGCCTATGACGTTCTTGGCAACGGCATCCGGCTTGATGATGGACAGGGTACGCTCAACAGCCATTAAACTATCTCCACAGAAAACAAAAAAATCAGGGGCCAATGGCCCCAGGGTAAAAGCCGCGCAATTATACGGGCTTTACTGCCGGGTTTCACCCGCTAAACGCGCTGGCGCAACCCGGTTATGACGGCCTGCAGGTGCGCGACAGCTCGGTCCACATCGGCCTCGGTGGTAAAACGGCCACAGCAGAGACGCAGCGCGCTGTGCGCCAGGGCATCGGGAACGCCGATAGCCCGCAGGACATAAGACGGCTCAATGCTCTCGGAGTTGCAGGCCGAGCCACTGGACAGGGCCAGCTCGCGCAGGGACAGGAGCAGGGTCTCGCCATCCACGCCCTCGACGCTGACATTGAGGGCGCCCGGCAGCCGCGCGTCCGGGTGCCCGTTGAGCTGCAGGCCGGGAATGGCGGACATGCCCTGCCAGAGGCGCTGGCGCAGGGCCAGCAGGCGGGCACCCTCCGCGGCCATCTCCTCCCGCGCCAGCCGCGCCGCGGTGCCAATACCCACGATCTGGTGGGTGGCGAGGGTACCGGAGCGCATGCCGCGCTCATGCCCACCGCCGTGTATCTGCGCTTCCAGTTGCACCCGTGGCTGGCGCCGCACATACAGCGCGCCAATCCCCTTGGGGCCGTAGAACTTGTGCCCGGAGATGGACAGCAGGTCCACCGGCAGCTGCGCCATATCCACCGGGATCTTGCCCACGCTCTGGGCCGCATCCACATGAAACAGGGCACCGGCATCACGGACCACCGCGCCAATGGCGGCAATATCGTTGACCGTGCCCAGCTCATTGTTGGCGTGCATCAC
>JBFHFJ010000222.1:0-5783 GCA_041583655.1 Haliea sp.
CCACCCGGGTGAAGTCCGGCCTGGAATTGCCCAGGTCAGGGGAGAACAGCGCGACCTCATTGGTGCCGAAGGTCTCCGTTTCCTGCCTCAGGCCGGAAAACTTCAGCCGCGCGCGATCGTTGATATTCCACAACATGGCAGCACTGAATCCGGAGATTTCAGCGGTATTATAGTCCTCCGCTACCACGTCCAGCGTCGCCGGGCTCAAGCGGTCGATATAGCCGCCCTTGTCGTTTCTGAATCCGGCGAGGGTGATGCCGAGACGATCCTCGACCAGGGGAACACTCACCATTGCGCGATACAGTTCACTGGTGTCACCGCCTCTGGTGGTGGATACATCGACTGAAAAATTACCGCGCATTGCGTCGGTGGCAGGGTCCCGGGTCACATACTTCACCACGCCACCCATCGCGCCAGCTCCGTACAGGGTGCCTTGCGGCCCCTTGACGATCTCTATCCGCTCCAGGTCGCCCAGTAGTCCGTCAAAGAAAAAAGAAGATGCGGCGGAAAATGGCGACGCCGATGTAATGGGCACGTCATCGATGTAGATGCCGGTTACCGGTATTGCACCCTCCTGCCCGATTCCACGAAGGACTATCTGCCCCTGCCCGCTGGCCGACTCGTTGACGAAGTTGGCGCCAGGGGAATAGTCGATCATGTCCTCGATCGACGTCAGGCCGCTTTTGAGAAATTTTTCAGGATTGAACGTTATCACCGATGCCGGCACATCCTGCAGGCTTTGTTCCCGCCGGCTCGCAGTCACCATGACTTCTTCCAATGCGACACCGCCCTCGCCCTGCGCCACGGCCTGACCCACAGGCGCGGAAGCGCAGAGCATGCCCGCCAGGGAATATACCCAGGTGTTCGGTTTGATCATCGTTTTCCCCTCATTAACGTCAAATGGATGGATCTCGTCGAGCTCCTCGCGGAGCTGAAATCCTGCGACAACCGAAATTTAGGTCCGCTCAAGTGTTTTATAGAACATCTTATGACGGTCTTCAATAAGTTTTTATCATTTTATGACTGTCTATTAAGGCACTTAAACCAAAACATAACCTCCCGCCCGCAGGGAATTGAAGTGAGCAGGACCAAAGGAATGGAGGTCGTGGTTGTCAGCAGAGCAAGCGAAATAGAGCCGTGCGCGCGCCCCTCAGCGCGCTGATTGCGCCGCCAGGGCAGTGTGTTGCTCTGGCGCCGCGCTATTTCTGGACGAGGGAGTGCGCAGCCGAGCCACCTGCCCCCTGGTGTTCGGCATCGGTAGTACCCGCTTGCAGAGCGCGGCGTATCTTCCAGAGCCCGACGGTCGAAAGAGGCACTACCAGCACCGCGATAAAAACCAGGGTGAGTGCGCTGTAGCCCTGGGCGATCAGATTGACAATACCGAAGCTGCTCGCGGCGAATATGGCCACGCTGAGAAAGCCCAGCGATACCAGAGGCCGGGCATAACGCGGCAGGGAATCACCCCCATCCCGCCGCCAGCCGTCCAGGCGTTCGTTGATCGCGTGTAGAAGCGCCGTCCCGGTTTCGATGAATGTGCCAAACACAACTATCTGGAATAGCACTTCGAACCAACTCACTTCCAACTGCGCCATGAGGTAGTTTGCAGGAACCGCTTCCGGGACGATGTCGGGGTAGTGCCCCATCATGGCGACAAACAGGAACAGCGCCGGAACAATGGCGATCATACCGGCCAGCATGCCCGCCCCAACCGCCTGGCGGCGCCGGGTTTGCTGAGCGACCACAAACAACACCGCGGGAAGTATCGCGACATTGTAGCCCGAGTACAGCACGCCACTCTTGATCCAGCCACCCTCCACGGTCGCCGATGCATAGTTGGATGCGATATCACTACCAAAGCTCCTGAATGCCAGGTAAATCAGAAGGCCGTAAACGAAGTAGAGCAGAAATGACCAGCCCGCCAGCACGCGTTTGATCGTTTCAGAGCCGGTGAAAGTCAGCAGAGCCACTGTCACCATGAGCAGCAGCGTCCCGGCCATAGTGGGCAGGCCGAAGTTGTCGGCCAGTATCTCGCCGGCCGCGGAACCGATGACCGACAGAATCAGCACCAGCAAGAAGATAAAGGCGACCTCGTAGACTACCCACCCGGGCCCCAACAGGGCGCGGAAAAAATGGCGATAGTCGTACGCCTTGAATACCCGGGCAAACTCAAACCCGGCCGCCAGCACCACGCCGAACAGCACGCCGGCGACAACAAGCCCCAGCACGCCTCCTATTGGCCCCGCGGGCGCGAAGAACTCTATCAACTCGCGCCCCGTGGCGTAGCCGCCTCCTATAACAACTGACTGGAATACCAGGCCGGGCAGTATGTAGTTGCGGTAGAAATTCATCATTCCGGGATTCTCCAGAGCGGCCGTCCTGCAGGACGCTTCTCGTCAATAGAGCCCTGACACACCGGCCACGCTTGATTGAAGGTTGCAAATTTCATTCCACTGGCAAAGCGGGACAGCAAGTCGAACATGAAACGGATCAACCGCCTGGCCGGTACCCGGAGCCGTAAATGACCTTCCCCGGACGGCTACCGGTATGCAGGCCCTGTTCCACCACGACCTCCCCATTGACGAGCACAAAATCGATGCCATCTGGCGTCAGGAAAGGTTCGCTCCAGGTTGCCCTGTCCTCTATGGCTTCGTAATCGAATATAACCGCATCGGCCCAATAGCCCTCTTTCACCAGCCCCCGCTCACGCAGCCGCAAGCGGCTGGCGGGAAGCGATGTCATCTTGCGGACAGCCTCCTCCAATGAGAGCACAGCCAGTTCGCGTACATAGCGTGCGATGATCCGGGGAAAGGTGCCGTAGGAGCGAGGGTGCGGCAGACCGAGGGCATCCACTTCCCCGAGTACTTCCGCCGCACCGGCATCACTGCCGATGGAGACCCAGGGCTGTTGCAGAATCGTCTGCACATCCTCCTCGGACATCATGAAGTACAGCGCGTAGGCCCGCTCCGGCAACGCTTTTAGCATGATATCCCAGGCCGCGTCAGCCGGGTCCCGCCCCAGGGCCTCGGCAATGTCTTCGAAATGCCTGCCCTCATAGGGCGCGTATTCGTCACTGTAGGCCTTTGCCAGAACTATGTTCTGCCACCCCCCGCTACTGACCACGAGGCGGTCAGACCCAGGATCAGAGATCTCGCGCTTGAGTCGCTCCCGAACCGCCGGGTCCGCCAGGCGCTGGATGGCGACCTCCTTGCCTTCCGCGAAAACCCAGGTTGGAACGGTAGCGTCCAGGCCCGTACCACCGGCTATATAGGGGTACTGGTCCGCGGCGATATCGACACCCCGCTCTCTGGCGTCGTTGATCATGGCGATAGCCTGATGTACCTGGCGGCCCCACTCCGGCGCGTAGGCATTCTTGAAGTGAAAGATTTCCACCGGGATGCCCGCCGCCTCGGCAACGGTGATCATTTCCTCCACGGCGGACAACAATTCACGACTTTCGTCGCGCATGTGGGCGGCGTATATTCCCCCATAAGGCGCGATTGCCCTGGCGAGGGCAATCAGTTCATGCGTCTTCATGTAGGACAGAGGCGGATAGAACGTGGCGCTGCTCATCCCCACCACGCCTGCTTCCATGGCCGCACGCACAAGTGCTTGCATGCGGGCAATATCCTGCTCATCGACCTCTACGTCCTTGTCGCCGACCACAGCCTGCCTGGCCTGAAACGCGTTGTAGTAGGTACCGAAGTTGAGGCTGATTCCCTGTGCTTCCAGCTGGCGAAAGTAGTCCGGAATTTCCTCCACTGGCACGGGAGTCCCGCTCTCGCCGCCGATGGCCGTGGTCACCCCCATCAGGAGCTTGTTTTCCGCCAGGCCATTCAGCAGCAGTACCTCGCCGGACTGGTCCATCATATCGATCCAGCCCGGCGTCACGTAGCGGCCTTGTGCATCAATCTCACGAACGCCCCGGCCGCTGACTTCACCGACTTCCACGAATCGGCCATCGCTGATGGCGATATCGGCTTCCACTGCTTCAGCGCCGCTACCATCAATCAGCTGACCGTTGCGAATGACCAGGTCGTAGGTCGGCGCCGAATTGGCCCCGACGGCCATAAACGCAGTGAAAACCAGGCCGACACTCCACAGCGCCGCTTTCCTTGTGTAGATCTCCAGCATACTCAACCTCCAACCAGAGCGACCCGACTGCGGCCGGTATTCATCAACCCCACAGAGCCGGGGAAGGGATGTCCACCACGCCGCCCTCGCCGTAATGCAGGCCGTTGGCGATGTCCGTGCCAAGCAGCAGCGGCCCATCAATGTCCACGAAACGGCAGTGCTGGCCGATCACGAAGGATGGCGCCATCGACAGCGACGTACCCATCATGTTGCCTACCATCAAGTCCTTGCCGTCCTTCCGGGCGAGCTCCACCAACTGCAAGCCCTGGGTCAGGCCGCCACATTTATCCAGCTTTATGTTGATCACGTCGTAAAAAGGCGCTACCTGCGCGTACTCTCCCACATGCAGGCAGGACTCATCTGCGCCCAATGGCACCGGAGACTTGTATCCCGCCAGCCACTCATCGGCGCCGCGCGGCAGGGGCTGCTCTATCATTGCCACTCCCAGCTTTGCAGCCAGCGGGGCATACTCGCGCAACTCGTCGAAATTCCAGCCCTGATTGACGTCGATAATCAGGGTGGCGTCCGGGCGGGCAGCGCGAATCGCTTCCAGGCGCTCTATCGGCGCATCACCGCTAAGCTTGATTTTGAGGTTGGGGTAGCGGCTGTACTGTCGCGCCATGTCCGCCATGATCCCGGGCGCATCAATGCCGACCGTGCACACAGTACGCAATGGCTGCGGCGCCAGGCCCAGCAGTTGCCAGATCGACTTTCCGCTCCGCTTTGCCTCCAGGTCCCACAGGGCGCTGTCCAGGGCATTGAGCGCGCCGCCCGGCGGCAGCAGGGACTGCACGTGCTCGCGCCCCACGCCATTTTCAACCTCGATTCGCACCGCCTCCAGCTGGGCAACCATGCTGTCCACGGTGTCGTCGTTGTAATAAACACCAACGGCCTCTCCCTGCCCACGACACCCATCTGACAAAAGCGTCACCTGCACGGCTTCTGTCGTGGTGAACGTGTGCCCGGTTATGGAGAATGGCTGCCTGAGCGGCCAGCTGGTACGCTCAATAATCAATTGCATTACGCAGCTCCCGACAGGGAAGAACGCCCCGCTTTCCCAAGACTCCGCAACCGGGTGACGATGGCCGTTGTGCCGTGGACTATCGGGTCCACGCAGGGCAGTCCCAGCTCCTGCTCAAGGTCGTCAAGGTAGGCGCGGCGCTCCGCAGGGCTGAGACGGGAAGTGTTGATACTGACTCCCGCACAGTGGATAGCCGGGTTGACAATGGAGCCGATGGCGATGGTCCGCTCGATAATTTCCGGGATAGAGGGCAAGGCATAGTCCGCCCAGCCACTGATGTGCGTGCGGCCGGCCTCATGGCAGACAACGAATGCGTCCGGCTGCGAGCCCAGCAACAAACCCGTTGTCACCGCGGCAAATCCCGGGTGCGTGAGCGCCCCCTGGCCTTCAATGATATCCCAGTGATCAGCGGCATTATCGGGCGACAGCAGCTCCGCCGCCCCGGAAATGAAATCAGCCACCACTGCGTCTATGGGAATCCCCTGCCCCGCTATCATGATTCCGGTCTGGCCAGATGCGCGGAATGTGGCGCTCATGCCACAGGTGCGCATGTCTCGCTCCAGCGCCAGTGCTGTATATTTCTTGCCAACCGCACAGTCTGTGCCAACGGTGAGCAACCTCATCCCGGAGC
>JBFHFJ010000223.1:0-5770 GCA_041583655.1 Haliea sp.
CGTCTACTGGTCGCGCTCCCGCCAGGCGCTCTGGCGCAAGGGAGAGAGTTCGGGCAATGTGCAGTTGCTGAAGGAGCTGCGGCTGGACTGTGATGGCGATACCCTGCTGCTGCTGGTCGAGCAGGTGGGTGACATCGCCTGCCACACAGGTCGCAGGCGCTGTTTCTACCAGCGCTGGGAAGAGGGTGGCTGGCAGGTAACGGACGCCGTACTGAAATCGCCGGAAGCAATTTACGGACGGTCGGAATGAGCGAGATTCTGCAACAATTGGATGCCACACTTGCCCAGCGCAAGCTGGCAGACCCCGCCAGCTCCTATGTGGCCAGCCTGCATCACAAGGGTCTCAACAAGATCCTGGAAAAGGTGGGGGAGGAGGCAACGGAAGTCATCCTCGCGGCAAAGGATGTGACCGATGACCCCGCGGCACTGGTCGGGGAAGTGGCGGACCTCTGGTTCCACACCCTGGTCATGCTGTCCCATCTCAATCTGGACTCCGCCGCGGTCCTGGAGTGCCTGCAGCGCAGGGTCGGCGTATCGGGACTGGAAGAAAAGGCCTCGCGCGGTTAAGGGCGCAGCTATCATCAACGGTAGGAACAGGGAACACGGAGAGAGACATGGGTATCGGCGGTATTAGTATCTGGCAATTGCTGATCATTCTGGCAATCGTCATCATGTTGTTCGGCACCAAGCGCCTGCGCACCCTGGGCAGCGACCTGGGCAGCGCGGTCAAGGGCTTCCGCAAGAGCATCAAGGACGACGACGGCACTACGGAGAACACAGAGGCAGAGGACGCCACCCGGTCCTCCGGGGACAACAACAGCAAGCCCTGACCCGCGATGTTTGATATCGGTTTCACCGAGCTGGTCCTCATAGCCGTGGTCAGCCTGCTGGTTATCGGCCCCGAGCGGCTGCCCGGCGCCATCCGCACGGCAAGCGCCTGGCTGCATCGTTTCAAGCGCGGCTTCAACGATATCCGCAGGGAGGTGGAGCAGGAGTTGCACAATGACTCCGTGCTTGCCGAGTTGCGCAAGGCACGCGATGAGATCAAGGCCGGCGTTGCCAGCGCCGAGCAGGACCTCAAGGGAGATATCGCCGCCACCAGCTCTCCGGGCGAAGACACCGCGGCCGAAGCAAGGCGCGACAAGGCACCCGCTACCGGCCAGGAACCCCCGTCCCCATGAGTGAAGATACCGGCGACCAGCCGCTGCCGCTGGTGGCGCACCTTACCGAACTGCGGGACCGGCTGCTGCGCTCCCTGCTGGCGGTACTGCTCGTCTTCATTGGCCTTTTTCCCTTCGCCAACGAGATCTACAGCTTTGTCTCCCGGCCGCTGCGCGCCCTGTTGCCGGAGGGCGCCACCATGATCGCCACCGAAGTGGCCTCACCTTTCCTCACCCCGTTCAAGCTGACCCTGGTGGCCGCGATCTTCATTGCGATTCCCTATGTGCTCTACCAGATCTGGAGTTTCATCGCCCCCGGCATGTACCGCCACGAAAAGCGCCTGGCACTACCGCTGCTCGCCTCCAGTGTCCTGCTTTTCTACTCCGGTGCCGCCTTTGCCTACTACGTGGTGTTCCCGCTGATTTTCGGCTTCTTTACCAGCGTGGGCCCTGCCGATATCGCCATCATGACCGATATCAACAGCTACCTGAACTTCGTCCTCAAGCTGTTCTTCGCCTTCGGCATCGCCTTCGAGATACCGATCGCCGCCGTGATCCTGATCTGGGCCGGCATTACCACGCCGGAGGACCTGGTCAGGAAGCGCCCCTACATCATCGTCGCCTGTTTCGTGTTCGGCATGCTGCTGACTCCGCCTGATGTCATCTCCCAGGCCCTGCTCGCGGTGCCGATGTGGATCCTGTTCGAGGTCGGGGTGTTCTTCGGGCGCTATATCCAGCGCCGCGACAGCACAGCAGCAGACCCGGAGTAATGGCGCCGCCCCCCGGTCGCTCCCTGTCACCGCTGCTGGCCATATTCCGCTTCCTGCTGCCCTATCGAGGGCGCCTGCTGGGTGCCGGCTGCGCCCTGGTGTTTACCGCGGGCGCCACCCTGTTCCTGGGCCGGGGCATCCAGGTCCTGATCGACGAGGGCTTTGGCGGCGGCACCAGCGCTGACCTGCGCAATGCCATCAGCGTGATCATGGCGATTGCCGGAGCCATGGCCGTGGGTACCTTCCTGCGCTTCTACCTGGTCTCCTGGTTGGGGGAGCGGGTGAGCGCCGACCTGCGCAAGGCCGTGTTTGACAACATCATCCGTCTCGACCCCGGCTATTTCGAAACCAACCGCAGTGGCGAGATCATGTCGCGGCTGACCACGGACACCACCCTGCTGCAGACCATTATCGGCTCCTCGCTGAGCATGGCCCTGCGCAGCAGCCTCACCCTGGTGGGCGGCCTGGTGCTGATGTTCATCACCAACGTCAAGCTCAGCCTGGTCATCACTACCGGGGTGCCGCTGGTCCTGTTGCCGATCCTGGTCTTCGGCCGACGGGTACGGCGGCTGTCCACCCAGAGCCAGGACAGCATAGCCAGCGTCGGCAGCTATGCCGGCGAAATCATCCAGCACATCCGCACCGTGCAGAGCTACACCAGCGAGAACCGCGAGAGCGCGGCCTTCGCCGGTGAGGTGGAACGCGCGTTCGCCATCGCCCGCCGGCGCATCCGGCAGCGGGCACTGCTGGTGTGCGTCGCTATCCTGCTGCTGTTCGCCGGCATGGCCGGCATGCTCTGGAGCGGCGGCCAGGACGTGATCAGCGGGCGCATGAGCGGCGGCGAACTGGGCGCCTTCGTGTTCTATGCAATGATGGTAGGTTCCGGCTTCGCCACCATCTCTGAAGTCTGGGGCGAACTGCAGCGCGCGGCCGGCGCCTCCGAGCGCCTGCTGGAATTGCTGCACATGCGCAGCGAGATCCCCGACGGGGGCAGCGCCACGCCTCCCCGGCAGGCCAGCCTGAGTTTGCGCGGTGTCACCTTCGCCTATCCGGCACGCCCCGACGACCCGGCCCTGAAGAACCTCACCCTGGACAGTGAGGAGGGCAAGAGCCTGGCCCTGGTTGGCCCCTCCGGCGGCGGCAAATCGACCCTGTTCCAGCTGCTGCTGCGCTTCTACGATCCGCAGGCAGGCGCGGTACTGTTCGACGGCGTGGACCTGCGCGAGCTGCGCCTGGAAACCCTGCGCCAGCAAATGGCCCTGGTGCCCCAGCAGCCGGCCCTGTTCACCGGCACCGTGCGCTACAACATCGCCTACGGCATGCCCGCGGCGAGCGCGGAGGAGGTGATGGCCGCGGCCAGGGCCGCCCACGCCCACGAGTTTATCCAGCACCTGCCGAAGGGCTACGACAGCGAGCTGGGCGAGCAGGGCGTGCGCCTGTCCGGCGGCCAGCGCCAGCGCATCGCCCTGGCCCGCGCCATCCTGGCCAATCCCCGCGTGCTGCTGCTGGACGAGGCAACCAGTGCGCTGGACAGCGAGAGTGAGCACCAGGTGCAGCTCGCACTGCACGAACTTATGCGCAACCGCACCACGGTGATCATCGCCCACCGCCTGTCCACCATACGCCACGCAGACCGCATCGCGGTGCTGGACAAGGGGCACTTGGTGGCCTCGGGAACACATGACAGCCTGCTGCGGGATTCACCGCTGTATGCGCGGCTGGCGAGTTTGCAGTTTCGGGAGCCCGCGGAAACGCCCGACGCCTGAAAGCAAAGAGCCCGCAATGCGGGCTCCTGGAAAGTGTACCGGCGCCCCCGGGCGGGGCGCGCTGGGCCTAGCTGAACTCGCGGATCAACCCGCCGATGCTTTCTTTCGCATCGCCGAACAGCATGCGGGTGTTTTCCTTGTAGAACAGCGGGTTTTCAATGCCGGCAAAGCCCGACGCCATGGACCGCTTGAGCACGAACACGGTGCGTGCCTTGTCGACATTGATTACCGGCATGCCGTAGATCGGGCTGGACTCCACCTCCCGCGCAGCGGGGTTCACCACGTCGTTGGCGCCGATCACTATGGCCACGTCCACGGTTTCCATGCGCGGGTTCACTTCGTCCATTTCCAGCAGCTGGTCGTAGGGGACGTCGGCTTCCGCCAGCAGCACGTTCATGTGCCCGGGCATGCGCCCCGCCACCGGGTGGATACCGAAGTTGACCACACAGCCGTTCTCCTCCAGCAGTTCCGCAAGCTCCTTGACCACGTGCTGGGCCTGGGCAACGGCCATGCCGTAACCGGGCACGATCACCACGTTGCTCGCCGCTTCCAGCACGTAGAACGCGTCTTCCACGGAGATCGGCTTGATTTCACCTTCAACCACTGTTTCGGCACTGCTCACGCTGCCAAAGCCGCTGAACAGCACGTTGCTCAGGGAGCGGTTCATCGCCTTGCACATGATTTGCGTGAGGATGATGCCCGAGGCGCCTACCAGGGCACCCGCCACGATCAGGATGTTGTTGCTGATAGCAAAACCCGCGGCACAGGCCGCGAGGCCGGAGTAGGAGTTGAGCAGGGAAATCACCACCGGCATGTCGGCACCGCCAATGGGGATAACCACCATGATGCCGAACAGCAGTGACAGGCCAATGATCAGATACAGCCACTGGCTGTTCTCCGGCTGCAGGCAGAACATCACGGCGCTGGCGAGGATGCCCAGCACGATCAGGCTGTTGACGATCTGCTGGCCGCGGAATTGCACGGCGCCGCTGCCGATAGTCTCACTGAGCTTGCCATAGGCCACCAGCGAACCGGTGAATGTCAGGCCGCCAATGAGGATGGACAGGACAATGGTTACCAGCACGAAGGTGCCGCTGGCGGTGGCCAGAGCCGCCGCACCTACCAGCAGGCTGGCCATGCCGCCAAAGCCGTTGAACAGGGCCACCATCTCCGGCATGGCAGTCATTTGCACCAGACGCGCGGCGCCTGCGCCAATGACGCCGCCGACAACGAAGCCCAGGAGGATCCACTGGTATTCGACAATGCCCTGGTCCAGCAGGGCCGCCACAATGGCGAGCAGCATCCCAACGGCGGAGAGCAGGTTGCCCTTGCGCGCGGTTGCCGCGGAACCCAGCAATTTGAGGCCGAAGATAAACAGGGCCGCAGCAATTACATAAGCCAACTGAATGACCAATCCGGTTGCGCCCATGATCACTTACCCCTCTTCTTGAACATTGCCAGCATGCGGTCGGTTACCATGTAGCCGCCGATCACGTTGATGGACGCCAGCGCTACCGCCGCGGCACCCAACCAGTTGGACAGGTCCTGTTGCCCTGTACCCGCGAGCCCGATGGCCCCGACCACGGTGATACCCGAGATCGCATTCGCGCCCGACATCAGGGGAGTGTGCAGGGTTGCCGGTACCTTGTTGATCAGCTCGAAGCCGAGGAATATGGCCAACATGAGGATAAAGGTCAGAAATACGGCTTCCATATCAGTTGCCCCCCTCCAGGATTTTCTTGATGGTTTCGTTGGTGACCTCACCGCCGTGGGTGATGATGCAACCCGGCAGGATGTCGTGTTCAAAATCGATCTTGAAGTGCTTGCCTTCCTTGTCCCAGGCATCTTCCACCAGGTTGAACAGGTTGCTCGCGTACATCAGGCTGGCATCGCGACAGACCTCGTTGGGCAGGTTGCCTTTGCCGATAATGGTGACACCGTTCACGGTGACCACTTCGTTCGGCACGGAGCCTTCCACGTTGCCGCCTGTTTCAGCGGCCATGTCGACAATCACGGAACCGGGCTTCATGCCCTCCACCATGTCCCGGGTCACAATCACCGGGGGCTTGCGGCC